>PMUM01000080.1 GCA_003166855.1 Acidobacteriaceae bacterium
CGGAAGTTTTCTTGGTATGGAACGCACGAGGCTTTCGCCGGAATGCCTGACCCGACGAAACCGAACTCAGTTGCGCCAGCCTATGATGATCGGCCGACCGTGTTCACGGCGTCTCTGAGCGGAGTTTCGGCGAAGGAAGAGAAGATTCCCGACCTGCCAATTGTCGCGATTGCCGAGAATGAAGTGACGCTTCCGGTGATTGCGCATAACGCGCCCGCGGCTGAGCCAAAGACCATCGTCCGCAAGGAAGAGTGGCAGCGCTGGAACGATTACGGAATCGGATTATTTCTGCAGGGAGATTTGAAAGGCGCGGCCGCCGCTTTCCAGAAGATTACCGAGGCGGACCCGAATAATCCCGATGGCTGGGTGAACATTGGGCGCTGCGCGGTGCAGGAAGGCGACATGGCCCGTGCGCGCACGGTGCTCGAGAAAGCGCTGGCCCTGTCTCCGAAACTGGCGCGGGCGAATTTCTTCTATGCCAAGGTGCTTCGCGCAGACGGGAACTACGAGGGCGCCGCAGCACGACTGCGGATTGTGCTGGCGCAGTATCCCAGGGACCGGGTTGCGATCAATGACCTGGGCCGCATTCTGTTCCTGCAGCGCAAATACGATGAGGCGGTGAAGACTCTGCAGTCGGTGCTGGCGATTGATCCCGAAGACTTGCAGGCCCACTACAACCTGATGCTATGTTACAACGGCCTCGGTCAGGAAAAATTAGCCAAGGAGCACGAGGCGCGATATATGCGATTCAAGGCAGACGAGTCATCGCAGGCGATCACCGGGCCTTACCGCCAGATTCATCCCGAAGATAACAACGAACGGCAGGCGGTGCATGAGCATGTTTCTGTTTCTTTGTCGGCGCTCAACTCGAAACATGTAGGGACAGCCGCCTCGGCTGTCCAGTCAGGTACATCCAAGGCAGTATCCGCTGGGGCCTCCAGATAAATGTTCTGCACAACCAGAAAACTCACCACCGAGCCACAGAGGCACAGAGAACGCCATAGGGCTTCTTTGAGGTTCCTCTGTGTCTCTGTGACTCTGTGGTTGGTAGTTTGTTGGCTGTCGACCACAGGCGAGGCGCAACAGATTCACTTCCGCGACATCACGGCGCAGGCGGGAATCCACTTCACCCACAACAACGGCGCCTTCGGCAAGAAGTGGTTGCCGGAAACCATGGGACCGGGCTGCGCCTTCATCGATTACGACAACGACGGCTATCCCGACATCATTCTTATCAACGGAGATGATTTTCCGGGGCACCCGCGCGGCGGCGCGACCACGCTGAAGCTTTATCACAACAATGGCAACGGCACATTTACCGATGTCACGCGCAAAGTCGGCCTCGCGGTTCCCATGTTCGGATTCGGAGTCGCAGTAGGCGACTACGACAACGACGGCTTTGACGACATCTTCGTCAGCGCGCTGGGCCAGAGCCATCTCTTCCACAACAACGGCAACGGCACGTTTACTGACGTCACCAAGGCGGCCGGAATGTGGGGGCCGAGCGAGTTCTCGACAAGCGCTGCCTGGGTGGATTACGACCGCGATGGCAGACTCGACCTCGTGGTCGCGAACTACGTGCAGTGGAGCGAGCAGGGCGATCTGTATTGCACAATCGACGGAGCGCACAAGTCCTACTGCACGCCCGAGTCGTACAAGGGAACGTCGTTGCGCCTGTGGCACAACCTGGGCGGCGGCAAGTTTGAAGACGCCACCCAGAAAGCCGGACTCGGCGATCCTACTTCGAAGAGTCTTGGAATCGCCGTTCTCGATTCCAACGGGGATGGCTGGCCGGACCTCGTGATCGCGAACGACACGCAACCCAACAAGCTCTACCTCAACAAGCAGAACGGAACGTTTGAGGAGCGCGGCGTTGCAGCGGGCATCGGGTTCAGCGAGGACGGCATTGCGCGGGCGGGCATGGGCGTCGACGCTGCCGACTACGATCACAGCGGCTACGCCAGCATCATGATCAGCAACTTCGCCAATCAGATGGTCTCGCTCTACCACAACGAGGGAAACGGACTATTCGTCGACGAAGCCCCGCAATCGGAGGTGGGGCGGGCGAGCCTGATTACTCTGGGTTTCGCCTGTTTCTTTTTCGATTACGACAACGACGGCTGGCAGGATATTTTCGTCGCCGACGGACACATTGAAGATCAGATCGAACGAGTCCAGAAGCGCGTGAGTTATGCCGAGCCTCCTCATTTGTTTCGAAATCTTGGCGGAGGAAAGTTTACGGAGGTCACGGCGCAGATGGGCAACGTTTTCGGCGCGCCAAAAGTGGCGCGGGCTGCGGCTTACGGCGACATCGACAATGACGGTTTCCTCGACATTTTGCTCACCACGAACGCTGGGCCGGCGTACTTGTTCCACAACGAAGGCGGGACGAATCACAGCCTGCGCATCAAACTCGTGGGCACGAAATCGAATCGCGACGGTATCGGCGCGGTTGTCCGCGTGAGTGCTAGTGGCGACAAGCAGTGGAAGATGCTGCGCTCGGGATCGAGCTATCTGGCGCAGAGCGAACTGGTGTTGACCTTTGGCTTGGGCACGCTCACGAAGGCCGACAGCGTTGAGATCCAGTGGCCCAGCGGGCACGTGGATAAGCTCTCGAACATCGACGCGGGCCAGACCGTCGCAGTGCAGGAAGGGAAGGGCGTCGTTGCCAAGCGGGCGTATGGGAAGGCTCCGGCTCCTCGCACCGCGATGACGGCGAAGGCGGCCGGAGAGTAGTCGATGTTTTGACTTGCAAGACAAACGGGAATGGCACGACCCTTCGGCTGCGCTCAGGGCGGGCTTTTCGGGCCGTGCCAATTAGACATCCGGCTATCATCCGGCTTAGCCGCCGAGGTTCGCTCTGTGGTTAAATCGTTAGCGAGATGAATCTCCGAATTTCTGCTGCCCTTATCGCAACGCTGCTTGCTGCCTTTGGCCTGCTGTCCTCCGAGTCGAAATCGAATCCCATCGAGGCGGCGCGCCTGAATAACCTCGGCGTCGCCTACATGAACCAGCAGCTGTTCGAGAAGGGACTGAAAGAGTTCCAGCAGGCCGCGGAGGCCGATCCCAAACTTGCGATCGCGCGGCTGAATGTGGGTGTCGCTTACCTGAACCTGCAGAAGATCGACGAAGCCAAGGTTGCATTGGAAGATGCGCTGAAACAGGATCCGAAGAATCCGAATGCCTGGTACAGCCTCGGGATGCTGGCCAAGAACACCGGCGATGCGCAGGCGGCGATCGATGCGTTCAAGCGCGTCATCGAGATCGATGCGAACGACGCTGACACTTGGTATTTTCTTGGCACAGCGTATGTGCAGGCCAAGCAGTTTCCGCAAGCCATTGAAGCGTTTCAGCACGCGCTGCAACTCAACCCGATTCATGCCTCGGCGGAATTCGGATTGTCGCGCGCGTACCAGCAGTCCGGCGACACCGAGCACGCGCGCGAGCACCTGAAGAAATTCCAGTACCTCACGCAAAACAAAATCAGCGCGCCCATGAGCCTGGCCTATGGCGAGCAGGGCCAGTACTCGCGCGCGGTGGAATCGCCGTCGGCGGTGCTGAAGGCTCCGGCGCCGATTAAGGTACGGTTTGTGGATGTCACCTTGGAGGCTGGGCTCAAGCCTGATACGACCTCATTCTCTTCCGATGGCCAGCCCCTTTCGGATGATGACAGCCCCGGTGCGTGCTTCTTGGACTACGATTCTGATGGTCGAATGGACCTCTTCCTCCCCAACAATGGCGCCCAGGGCGGAATGTCTCTATATCACAACCTTGGAAACGGCAGGTTCGAAAACGTGACTCGGCGAGCCGAACTTGATCCTAGTCTTCACGCGATCAGCTGTGTAGTCGGCGACTACGACAACGATGGCGCGACAGATCTAGTGATCGGCTTCAGCGGCCGGATTGTGTTGCTGCACAACGAGAAAAATGGAACGTTTAAGGACGTAACCGAAGCCGCGGGAATAAAAAGCGAGGTTCAGCACGCGGGACCCACGTTCATTGATTACGATCACGACGGCGACATCGATTTGTTGATCACCGGCAACGCCGACAAGGCAGGCACGGTGTCCAGAAAATTGACCGGGGCAAATGCAATGTGGCGGAACAACGGCGACGGCACGTTTACTGACGTCACTGAGTCCGTCGGTCTGCAGGGCGCGACACCAAACCGTTCGGCTGTAGGTACCGATTACAACAATGATCGTGCTGTGGACATTGTGACTACCGGCTTGGGCGACCGCTCAGGGTCCGCCAAAGAGAACGGTTACATAGGAACGTTGGTTTACGAGAACCCACGAGAAGGCAAGTTCATCAAACGCGAACTTTGGTCTTCTCCAATGCCCTCGGAAACCGCAGGCGTAGCCGTCCTCGATTTCGATCATGACGGATGGATGGATCTGGCGTTTACCCACGGCGCTACTCCCGGCCTCACTCTCTGGCGCAACAACCACGGTAAGAGCTTTGATCGAATCCCCTTGCCTGAGACCAACTGGGTCCGCGCTTTCGGTGTCGCCGCCTTCGACTACGACAACGACGGCTGGGTCGACCTCGTGGCTGTCGGCGAGACGAAAGACGGCAAGGGCGAAATTAAACTCTTCCGCAACCTCGGACCTGACGGATTCAAAGATGTCACCTCCGACGTTGGCCTCGACAAAATCCAGCTCAAAGATCCGCGCGCCATCATCACCGGTGACTACGACGGCGACGGAGCGACCGACCTGCTGATCACGCAAAATCACGGGCCTGCGGTGCTGCTGCGCAATGAAGGCGGCAATCAGAATCACTGGCTGCGGATCTCGCTCAAGGGGCTGGCCGACAACAAATCCGCGATCGGCACCAAGGTTGAAGTTTTCTCCGGCGGCAACCGGCAGAAGTTTGAGATTGCGGGATCGAACGGCTACCTGGGACAGAATTCCACGGACATCGTCGTCGGTTTGGGCGATTCCAAGGAAGCCGACATCGTCCGAATGTTGTGGCCCACGGGCGTTCTGGAAGACGAAATTCAGGTGGCGGGCGACAAGCAGCAGAACTTCCTCGAGATCGACCGTCGGGGCAGTTCGTGTCCCACGCTGTTCGTCTGGAACGGCGAGCGTTACGAGTTTGTTGCCGACATGCTGGGCGCGGGCGTGGTCGGGCACTGGGTGGGCCCCAACCAGCGTGACGTGCCGCGGCCGGTGGAGTACATCAAAATTGACCGCAGCATGATTCGGGAGAAGGAAAATTCCCAACCAAAGACCGCTTGTCATCCTGAGCGAAGCGAAGGATCTATGCACTCTCCTGCCAGTTGCACGGATCCTTCGCCGCTAAAGGCTGCGGCTCAGGATGACAACAGGATGGGACGCACGGAGAAGACTCTAAGCTTCCGCTTTATGGAGCCACTCGAAGAGGCTGTTTACCTCGATCAGGTGCGGCTGCTGGCGATCGATCATCCGGCGAACGTCGACGTTTATCCCAACGAGTATTTCGCGTCAAACGCGCCGTATCCGCCGTTCAAGGTGGTGGTGAGCCGCGACGCGCGACCGCCTGCGGGGACGTGGGATGAGCACGGGCACGACGTTCTGCCGAATTTGCTGGCGCATCGTTATTTTGGAGATTTTGCGCTGACGCAGTTTCAGGGATTCGCCAAGCCGCACTGCCTCACGCTCGATCTGGGTGAGGCATACCGAGGTGGGCCACTGTGGCTGCTGCTGCATGGCGAGGTCGAGTACTTCTCGGCGAACAGCATGTATGCGGCGTCGCAGGCCGGAGTGGAAGCGATCTCGCCGTACGTGGAAGCGTTAGGTGAAGACGGGCAGTGGAAGCGCGTCGTCGACGACATGGGTTTTCCGGCCGGAGGTCCTCGCACCATGACGGCTGATCTGACCGGCAAGCTGCCGCCGGGCACGCGGAAGATTCNNCTCGCCCGCCGCGACGGAGAGCACATGGAAATTGAAGAGTTTCGCGAAGATGCGGGCAGCGTGGGCGGGACGCCCATGCGACAGCCGGCAGGGTGCCGGCGCTACGATTATTGCGTGTCGCCCGTTCCCTTGGTGCATGCCGATCTCGAATTTCACGGCTATCCGTTAAAGATTGAGGGCAAGCCCGCCGGCAACGTGCAGTACATCTACGAGAAAGTCAGTGCGACTGGGCCGTATACGCGTCCGGCCGGAACCTACACTCGCTATGGCGACGTGCTGCCTCTTCTGACCGCGACCGACGACAAGCTGGCCGTGTTTGGCTCGGGCGATGAGGTGCGGCTGGACTTCGATCCGTCGCATCTACCCGCGCTTCCCAAGGGCTGGGTGCGCGATTATTTCTTCGCGGCCA
>PMUM01000136.1 GCA_003166855.1 Acidobacteriaceae bacterium
TGCCGTCCCTACGGGACTCG
Source organism: Acidobacteriaceae bacterium (assembly GCA_003166855.1). Classification (GTDB taxonomy): domain Bacteria; phylum Acidobacteriota; class Terriglobia; order Terriglobales; family Acidobacteriaceae; genus Sulfotelmatobacter. The sequence goes on from PMUM01000136.1 coordinate 21, forward strand.
GTTCATTTCTTTACCGCGCACCCAGGACTTCCGTCCTGGGCTAACATATGGCGCCCCTTCGGGGCTGGAACTTCGTTCTCGATCGTCCATCGCCAGCGCGATCTGCTGGATCTTTCTTTACGATCAATTGCGAGCTAGCAGCTGCGAGCTACGCTCGCAGGACAGCCGAAGACGGCTGTCCCCACATAAGTCAAAAACGAATCAACATCAGCGCCGGACTTCGCTTGCCGGAACTGGCGCGGCGATTGCGGCGAGTTGAATCTTTTGTGACGCTTTGCGGCGGCCGTAGACGAAAAAGAAAAACGCGGCCAGTCCGATGAAGAACAGCGTGCCCCCGACCATCCAAACCTCGTACCAGAACAGCGACGAGATCTGCTGGGCCGGGAAAAACACCAGGGCGATGCCAAGGATCGTGGTAAGGAGTCCGCTGGATCCGGCAACCAACATCTTGGTACGACTGTACTGGCCTTTCGGAACCGGCTCCGTCACAGCGAATTTCACCAGCGCGCCGAACATATAGACGAAGGGGACGAGATTCAGAACGACAGCGAGCGACAGGAGTTTCTGAAATGTTTCCTGAACGCCAGCCCCGGCAAAATTCAAGATCACGAGCACAGCGGAGACGATTCCCTGCACGATGAGCGCGGCGTACGGCGTCGAATATTTGGGATGGACTTTCCCGAGCCAGGACGGCATGTAGGAATCCAAACCCGCTACGAAGGGAATGCGCGAGCAACCGCCAATCCATGCAGAACCTATGCCAGCGATTGCGAGACTGAGCATGAGAGCGAAGGGAACGCTGATCCAACTCACGCCGACGCGGGCCGCCATTCCGGTCACGGCCTGCACCACACCCTGCAGCACGTTGACGTTCTTGCCGACCGCGATGAGTAACGTCAGCGTCGCGGCGATGTAGAGAGTGCCGGAGAGCAATCCTCCCCAGGCGACGGCTCCGGGGAGAGTGCGGCGGGGGTCTTGGATTTCGTCGCCCATGACGGAAGCGAGTTCCAGACCAACCAGGCCGAAGCAGATAACTCCGAAAGAATTGAGAACGAAGCGCGGGTTCGCGGGAATCTTGAAGTCGGCTGCGGTGATGCCAGCACCAAAGCGCGACCAGATGACAATGCCGAGACCGACGAGCACGGCGGCGGCGATGAAAGTCCCAACGGCCCCGACGTTATTGATCCACTTCCCTACGCCGAGGCCGAGTATGTTGAGCAGGGTGAGCAATGCAAGCAAAGCGAGGGAAACGCTGGCTGCGAAGAGCTTGTTGTCAGGAAGAGCCTGATGGCCGGGACCGAGCACGTAGACCGACACGCCGACGAAATAGAGCATGACCGTCGGCACGTAGAGCATGTTGTTGGTCCAGTAGCACCAGCCAGAGAGGAATCCGTGGAAGTCTCCGAAGACTTCCTTCGCCCAGAGGTAGACACCGCCTTCGCCGGGATAGCGATGAGCGAGTTCGATCACCGCGATACCTTGGGGCCAGAAGAACAGGAGAAGCGAGATGATCCAGAGCCAGATGGTGACGCCGCCGTTGGCGGCGATGGATGGGACGACGTTGAGATTGAAGACTGCTACGACGAAGAGCAGCACGAGATCGCGGCGCCCTAGGGCGCGGATCAGGTGGGGCTGTTCGGCGGATTGTGGCGTTGTGGACAAGATTTCTCTACGAACTGCCTCGCTTTGCTTCGGCGGACAGCCGAGGCGGCCGTCCCCACATGAGTCTCTATGACATTTACAGGGGCGGACGAATGCGTCCCCCCCTACGCGATTCTAGTGCGCGACTGCAACTGGGGCGGCGCGCTCCTGCTGCGCTTTCGCGAGCGAGGCAGCGATGTCGTTGAACGCCGCGAGATGATGGTCGATGTCGGCCTCGGTGTGCTGGACCGAAATCGTCCATTGCTCGTCCCACCAGTAGGGTTGAGCCATCACGCCGCGATTGACCATGCCGAACCAGTAGTGGCGCCACAGGTCGATGTCGATTGCCTCCCAGTCACGGTAGTTGCGAATTTCTTTCGGGTAGAGCATCAGCGCGCCGTTGGCTCCGGCTTGCGCGATGTAGGCTTGCAGTCCGACTTTCGCGATGGTGGCGCGATAGCCGTCGGTCAGCTTCTTGCTCAGTTTGTCGACTTTGGCGTAGTTCTCGCGGGTGAGGACTTCGCGGAAGGTTGCAAGGCCCGCTGCCATCGAGACCGGGTTCGTGTTGTAGGTGCCGCCGTGGAAGACCTTGTGCTGCGAGATCAGGTCCATCACAGACTTGCTGGTGCCGAATGCAGCGAGAGGCAGGCCTCCGCCGATCGACTTGGCCAGACAGATCATGTCGGGATGAACACCGAAGTATTCGCTGGCACCGCCCCATCCGAGCTTCGCGCCGGTTTTCACTTCGTCGAAGATCAGCAGCGCGCCGTTTTTGTCACAGATCTCGCGCAGTCCTTTCAAGAAGCCGGGCTGCGGAATGCAAAGGCCGACGTTCATGAGAATCGGCTCGAGAATGATCGCGGCAATCTCGCCGGGATTTTCCTTGAAGCGACGCTCGACGGTAGCGAGATCGTTGAAGGTGGAGATGAGCACGTTGGCGATTGCCGATTTCGGCACACCGAGACCGCCGGTGACCGAGGTCGGCGCGTGGATGTCGCCATAGTCGGGAGCGTGCGGCTTCACGCTGACGAGGGCACTGTCGTGCAGGCCGTGGTAGGCGCCTTCGAACTTGACGATTTTGTCGCGTCCGGTGGCGGCGCGGGCGAGACGAATGGCATGCATCGTGACTTCGGTGCCGCTGTTGCCGAAGCGGCACATCTCAACCGGAAAGCGGGTGCAGATTTCTTCGGCGAGTTCCCACTCCATATCGTGGGGCATGCCGAACATGGTGCCGGTGGAGAGACGTTTCTCGACGGCCTTCATGACGGCGGGATGGCAGTGTCCAGCCATGAGCGCGCCGAAAGTCAGGTTGTGGTCGATGTATTCGTTGCCATCGAGGTCGCGGAACTTGCTGCCGCTGGCCTCTTTCACAAAGATCGGCCAGGGATCGTAGGCGCGATAGTTGCTGGCTACACCGAGGGGAATGCGTTTGAGATTCTTCTTGTGGGCTTCGGCGGATTTGGGCGTGCGCCGCTCGAAAGTGGCGAGTTCTTTCTGCAGATCGGGATACATCGAATTGCTCCGGGGAAACTCAGGCCCGCGTTCCGGTAGATCAGCGGGCCATTAGATTGCCCGGGCGGTTGGAGCCGCCCGGGTTTGTAGGACTAGAAGTAGAACTTCAAAGCAAATTGCACCAGGCGTGGATCGCGAGCCTGCAACACCTGGCCGAATGTCGAGTTCGAGAAGTTTCCGTCCGGGTTGACGAATTCGGTCTTGTTGAACAAGTTGAAGACGTCGGCACGGAACTGGAAGTATTTCGTCTCAGATAGTGTAATCCTCTTCGATACGGTGATGTCCCACTGGTTCTCGCCCGGTCCGCAACATACCGACCGAGGGGTGGTCGAGAATGTACCCAGGGTGGGATCGGTGAACTTCGACTGGTCTGCATTCAGGTAGTAGTGCCCCGATACTGGCCCGTAATTGTAGGTGTTGAACGTCTGGATTTGCTTGGGATCGACGATCTGGAGCGGGCCGTTCAATTGCGGAGTCCCGGCGCCCAGAAAGAACAAGCTGCTGATCAACTCGTAATCGTCCTGCGTCTGAAGGCGGATCGGGAAGCCGCTCTGGAACTGAATGATCCCCGAGAGTTGCCAGTCGTCGAGAACCTTGCCTTTGAAACCGCTGTACTTGCGGGTCGGAATATCCCACACATAATTGATCACGAAGCGCTGCGCTGAGTTGAACAGCGAGAGCGCACGGCTGGCTTTGTAGTTGAAGGGATTGACTGTTTCTTCAAAGCTCGACGCCCAATCGAGTGACTTGCTGAAGGTATAGGCGGCCTGAAACTGCAAGCCGTGCGAGAACCGCTTTTCCAAGCTGGCCTGGAACGAGTTGTAAGCAGAGGCGGCGATGGTGTCCTCGGCAAAAATGTTGGTGAAGACCGGGATTCCGTCGGCTGGGCAGCCTTGCCCTACGTTCGCACCTGATTGCACGCAATTCGGGGAGGAGTACGGCCGGAGGCCGACCAACTGTACGGGAGCGCCGGCGGCAGTACCAGGGACCACGGTCCCATTCGGAAGGTGGAAATTGAACCCGTTGGGGACCGTAACACTGAACTGATTGTCTTCAGCGAAAGGACCACAAGTCCCAGCCACGCCGTAGGAGGAAACGCTGGTGGGATCGTTTGCAGCCAGAGTCGCAATGTCGAGACAGGTCTGCGGATTGGCGGCATTGATGTCATGCGACGCCAGCAGACGATGTCCCTGCGATCCGACGTATCCGAGTTGCAGCACGAGGTCTTTCGCCAGTTCGCGCTGAATCGTGAAGTTGTACTGAGCGGTGTACTGGGTCCGCATCTTCGGCTGGAAATCACCGTAGAGAAGCATGGGGCGGAAGCTCGCCCAGTCGATTGGGGTACCGGGAGTGGGACTCAGAATTCCGTTGAAGGGATTGTTGTTGGTGTAACCGCCTTGAGCAACGAACGGAGTATTGAAGAAAGTGGAGGGCAAATAGGTGCTGCCACCAAACGGCGGCTCCGCGCCGAACTGTTCGAGCACGAGTTGCTCCATCGGGTTGTAGAACAGACCCCAACCGGCGCGGATGCTGGTCTTGTTGTCCCGTCCCGGGCTCCACGCAATACCGACGCGGGGTGCGAAAGCCTTGTAATAGGTCTGCGTCAGTCCGGCAGGAACGCCCGGATCGCCCGGCACCACGAGGCCGGTGGGCAGCACCCCTGCTGTTAGGCAGTCGCTCGATCCCAGGACCGACGCCTCGGTGGGGGTCATAGTGCACGGATACTTGGTGGTGTTCTGGCCCGGACGGAAGGTCTGGACGTGGTGAAGAATGTCGGTGAGTGGCGTGTCCAACTCCCAGCGCAGCCCATAATTCAGAGTAATCGAAGGTTTCAGCTTCCAGCTATCCTGAAAGAACAAATACACACCGGTGCTGCGCACATTCTCGCGCTGCGCTGAACCCTGGGAGTAGCTGTCGGCGGTGCCGAGAAGATATCCAGGATAATTGTCGGCGGAGCTGACGGCGTTTAAGGTCGAACTATTGAAGGTGAATTGCCCGCTCACGTTGTAATACAGAGTCTGATCAAAGCGGGAACGCCGGATGTCAGAACCGTATT
>PMUM01000423.1 GCA_003166855.1 Acidobacteriaceae bacterium
GCCAGAGGAGATACCATGGGAATACGACGGGGGCGCACAAAAGACATGCTGCCATTGGCCAGGCAAATGCGGCGGGACACCAATCAGGCGCTGCGCTTCTTAGCCAAGTTGCAGTCGCCAATCCAACAAGCACGGCCAACCCAACCAGCAACTGCGGAGGCGCCACCTGATCGAGTGCCGCGAACAAGGGACCATTAAAGCGAAAATTCTGCACGTACGTACCAAGAGAGCCGATTGGAATGCGGCCGTGATGAAGAAATGGCACGTACAGGAGTCCAACCACGGCTGCGGCCAGCGCTGCGTCGCGAATGCGAACCCGCTTCCAGTAAAGAGGCAAGAGTACGACCGGTAGGAATTTCACTGCGATAGCCAGTCCAAGTGCGACGGCCGCAGTCGCCCGCCATCGGCGCACCAGCGCAGCGGCGGATACCAGCAACAATAGCGCGCCAACAATGTCAATGTGGCCGCTTCCCGCCACTTCAATGGCCAACAATGGGTTCCAAGCCAAGACCAGAACCAGATGCGCTCCCTGCCGGGTACCACGCAAGAGATCGAGCAAGACAAAAACAATTGCCACCTCGCAAACCACAAACGCTACTTTCAGCGCAAAGGTGGACTCCTGCATCGCAGTCACCACGCGGAAGAAAAGTTGCGCCCCGGGTGGATACGGGCTCGGTAGATCCGGATTGTTCAAACTGCGGGTTTCCGGGGTATGCAGCCCGTTCACGGCAGGATCGCTGGGGACGACAAGATAAGGGTTGTAGCCGAGCCTCTGCAGGCGGCCATCCCAAACATATCGATGAATATCATCATCGGCTCCCGCGGGCGCCCGAAGAAATGCAATGTGCCACACAGCAGCCAGGACGAGCCCAAGGACGACAACGCGTCGGGAAAATCTTGGCGTGGCGAAAAACTCACGGATCGCTAAGAGGTAGGCGATTCCCGCAAGTGTCAAAGAGGCCATGAAGTACGGTCCACCCCGATCGCCGAAGTAGCGTGCGCAGATCGTTAACGCCACGCACAAAGTGGCGCCGAGTGCGTACACTCTCCATTCGGAGGTGACCTTCACAGTTCTCCCGAACCAGTTCGTAATTGTGCCGCCTGAAGCTCCCACTCTTTAAGCCACCGCGCCGTGCGCGGCGCCCTTGCCGGAGCCAGACGCAACTCCTCTGCCAACCGAGTCAGGTCGTCAGCTACATCAATATCGTAAAAAGGAGCTGCGAAACCTACGGAAAGCTTAAGGGCTCGTGCGCGCGATAGGAGTCTCTCCAGCGCGCTGCTGGTACCCATTCCGTCACCTTCGAAAAGCGTAGGATAAGAAGCCTTTGCCCCTACGAGATAGTAGCCTCCGTCGTGTGTTGGTCCGACGACTACGTCATGTGCGGCCAGCGTTTCGAACGCGTCTTCGAGAACAGAACGGGGCAAGTGTGGGCTGTCGCTGTTGAAGGCAATAATGCGCCGTTGATGACCTTCTACGAAGTGCGCGAACACCGAAGTGAGGCCTGCAGCAAGACCCTCACCTTTCTGCGCAACTACCCTCGCTTCGTTGCCAGCCAACTGCGCCAACTCATTTAGGTCAGTGTCCGGGCACATGATGGCAACTTCTACATCGCTCAGTGACCGCGCCAGCGCCAGCGTGTCGTCGAGAAGACAGCAATAGAAATCAGTGACCGCCTCAGGAGAAAGGCCGGGCGCCAGGCGGGTCTTGACCGCGCCTGGCCTCGGTGCTTTCGCCATGATTACCAGCACACGGTCACTACCCGACGAATGCACCACCTCACTTGCGGATTTCATAAGATAGTTTTGACGTGGACCTACTGTGGCCGTGGTCTCCCGGCTCTTCGATGCCGGAAATAATATCGCACTATCAAGCTGAGAATGAACCAGCCGGCGCCGACCGTGCCCTTCAGCGTACCGCTGATCTTCGATTTTCCGATACGCGGGTAGTAGCTCACCGGGACTTCAACCACGCGGTATCCAGCCAGGACACCTTTGAGGATCATCTCGACCGCCCAGCCATAGGTGGTCTCTTCGAGCGCGAGCGCTCGTAGTACATCCGCGCGGCTAGCGCGAAACGGGCCAAGATCACTGATGTCTAATCCATACAGAAGCCTGATCAGGCCAGCGGCGAGACGATTACCAAACGCCTGATGCCAAGGCAACGCCGCAGCAGAGTGCCGCCTTTGCAGGCGGGAACCGAGCGTGATGTCCGCACGCCCCTCAATGATTGGCGCTAAGAGAATCGGCAATTCAGATGGTCGATCGCTGTAGTCGCCATCCAGGAATACAACCACGTCAGGGGAATTTGCCGTGGCCAGACCCGTGAGGCACGCTCGCCCATAGCCGCGGCGCGGTTCCTGGACGACGCGGGCTCCCATTCTTGCGGCGATCTCGGGCGTCCCGTCATTCGAGTTGCTGTCGACAACGATGATCTCCGTCGCAAGATCGGACGGGAGATCCGCTAAAACACGCTCAATCGCGCCTGCTTCATTATGGGTGGGGATGATGACGGACACTCGCACGTGGATGTGATTCAAGCGATTCTGGTCCGATCACCACCACGGAGAAGAGGGCCACCGTTGCGCCAGCCACGCGTCAATGCCCCATCTCCGGCCGGCGCTTCCGATCGCGAGCCCAAGGGATGCCAGCACCGGAACCAGCAGTTCCCAGATCCAAGCGGTGCCCCACTCCGAAATCCAAAGGCTGCCGAGATACAGAAAAGCGACAAATGCGACCGGTCGGGTAAGCAGCCCGATGATGAGCAGGATACCGAGAGAGATCTCGGTCATGGCTTGCATCGGAGCCGCCATCGCGGCGTGGCTTGCCGCCAGCCCCATCACCGCCTTCCATGCGGCCGGAGAGTGGCTCGCCTTGATGTAGTAATTGATCAGGCCCGCGTAACCCGCCGGTGTGTAGAGGCCTTTCCCCAGATTCTCGAAAAACACCGACACGAACATCGCGCCAATCGTCACTCGCACGATTGCCAGACCGTTTGCTGCTTGCGGTTGGTGGGCCACTGTGGTTACGTCGCTTCGCAGTGAGGTTGCGGTCGTTGTCATAGTGAACCTCGTCCAGTGAAAATATTCGAGTAGCCCGTATATTGTTTATTCCGCTTTCATCCAGGTGTTCGAGCCTGCCAGTTTGATAGACACGTCAGAAATGAAGATGTGCAGGGGCTTGCCGTCGGCGGTGCCGCGATGCTCGGTTGAGAACAGAATTGGACCGGCTTTCTTGTAGCCTGCCCACGTTGCGAGGACGCGGCTCGGCGGCTTCGCTCCGCCGCGGTGGTAGTCAAAGAACACGATGCGGTTGTCTTTGCCGACGTAGAGATCCCAGGTGTCACCGGGTGTGTAACCCACATCCGCAGGATACTTCACCGGGATCAGCTCGGCCATGCCGGGGCCCACTGGCCGGTTGAACTTGCCCTGATCGATCGCGCTCGCGCTCTTGTCCCAGTAAGCATGGAAGGGGAATAGAGTCCAATAATTGTCGTTGATGAAACTTGGGTCGATCTGATTTTTCACGGTATCGGATTGGCTGCTGAGGTCAGTGCGTACATAGGAAACGTTGACCGGCTTACCGTCTTTATCCGTTCCTTCAAAAGTGACCTTGCCGGTCTTAGGCTCCCACTCCCACTTGTGAGCAGCTTTGAAGAGTCCGGTAATCTCCCCATTCCAGGTATAGCGGATCGCCTGAACTTGATCCCACGAATCGATACCATAGGTCTTGGCGATCTGTTCGAGAATTGGCGCGCGCTCCTGTGCCCACGAGTTTGGAGCAAAGGCAAGCATCCCAAAAAACAGGCAACAGATTATTGTTAATCGGGCCAACTTTGTCATGGAGAGTCCTCCTTTGGCATGAGTGGTGTGAGCTTTCGTCGTATTAGGTTACTCTTTCGAGGGAGGTGATGCGGAATTCTGTTGCGTACGCGAGTTCAGTCATTGAGGACTCCTCTTGGCGAACTGTCCGTTAAGTTATCTTCAGACGGTATGACAGTTGCGATTAGGCCATAACTGAAGAAACGAGTGTATTGGACGAAGGTATTGGTCGACACCTTGGTATGAGTCGGGTCGAGTTGCTGATCCGCATCGCTAGTTGGCAGCCGGAGACGTTCGCATCCGCACACGAATTCCTGACCTGTCTGCGAACCGCCGTTCCGTGCGGTCTCATCTTTAGATGTAACTTCTGCACCTGAATGGTCTCGATCTCGCTGGTGGCGTCGTCCAGAATCATGTGCTAACGACACACCATTTCACCGGCAGTTGATACTCGCACAATTCTGTTGTATCGTGCGATTTGCTCCATTTTGAGACGCGGCGGAACTCGCGCGCGTACGGCACTCCCCTTCGAGGGGAACAACCCGAATACAACGGTCTTCATGCCAATTTCTGCCAACGTAGTCCTGGGCCGCGATGTCAAGATCTTCCACCCTGATTTGGTCAATCTCTACGGCTGCACCGTGGGCGACGACACCAAGATCGGAGCCTTCGTCGAGATCCAGAAGAATGCATCCATTGGGAACCGCTGCAAGATCTCCTCGCACACTTTTGTTTGCGAAGGAGTCACCATCGAGGACGATGTATTCGTGGGCCACGGCGTAATGTTCATTAACGACCTTTATCCGCGGGCAACCGAGGACGGCCGCCTCCAAACGGAGGCGGACTGGCAGGTTGTGCCCACGCGAGTGAAGCGCGGCGCCTCGATTGGGAGTGGAGCGGTGATTCTCGCGGGCGTGACGATCGGTGAAGGGGCACTGGTCGGTGCCGGAGCCGTCGTGACTCATGACGTGCCCGAGCGCCAGATCGTAAAGGGTGTCCCGGCACGACTGGGGCGCAACGTCCCTCAGAAGTAAGTACCGAAACCGGCACGTTGACAGGGAGGATTCTTGATTCGGATTGGCGTAATCGGCTACGGCTACTGGGGTCCGAACCTGGTACGAAATTGCTATGAGGCCCCTGGCGCGCAGGTTGCCTGCGTCAGTGACTTGCGAGCCGACCGCCTGGCGCTCGTAAGCAGCCGATATCCCACGATCAAGACCACGCAGAATTTTCGCGAACTAATCGAGGACCCGACCATAGACGCCGTGGCAATCGCTACGCCGGTCTCCACGCATTACGACCTGGCTCTGCGCGCGCTACAGGAAGGCAAGCACGTGCTGGTCGAGAAGCCTCTGGCTTCGGACACCGATCAGGTCCAGCGTCTCATGGATCTCGCCCAGAAACGAAAGCGCGTCCTGATGGTCGATCACACGTTTGTCTATACCGGCGCGGTCCGCAAGATCCGCGAACTGGTCGACGGCGGAACTCTAGGCGAGATCTACTACTACGATTCGGTCCGCGTAAATCTTGGGCTGTTTCAGCACGACGTCAACGTGTTGTGGGATCTCGCGGTTCACGATCTGTCGATCATGGACTATGTGCTGCCCTTCCGGCCCTGCGCTGTCTCCGCAACCGGTCTCAGCCACGTCCCCGGAGGCCCGGAGAACATTGCCTACCTCACTCTGTTTTTTGAAGGCAGCCAGATCGCGCACATCCACTCGAACTGGCTGGCCCCGGTAAAGCTGCGGCGCACGCTGATTGGCGCCAGCCGCAAGATGATTGTCTACGACGATCTGGAGCAGAGCGAAAAAATCAAGGTGTACGACAAGGGCATCACCCTCAACAATCATCAAAATCCGGAAAAGCTCTACCAGATGCTGGTGGGCTACCGCACGGGAGACATGCTGGCCCCGCAGATCGACGTCACCGAAGCGCTCCGCCGCGAAATTGACCACTTCGTGCACTGCATCCAGCAGCAGCAGGAACCGATGACCGGCGGCAACTCGGGCCTTCGCGTCGTCGAGATTCTGCAGGCTGCATCTCAGTCGATGGCGCAACACGGCCGTCCCGTAGATTTGCGACTGACCACGCTTGAGGCCACGGCGTAGCCTCGTTGGTGAGAAAATAGAAGCTCGAACCGCAGACATTCATGGCCAACATCAAAGTTCCGTATCTCGATTTGAAAGCGCAGTACCAAAGCATCAAGCCTGAGATTGATGCCGCCATCGCCCGCGTGCTGGACAGTTGTCAGTTCGTTCTCGGCTCCGAGGTAGCGGGGTTCGAGCAGGAATTCGCGACCTATTGCGGCACAACCGAATGTATTGCGCTGAATTCCGGCACGAGCGCCCTGCATTTGGCCTTGCTCGCCGCTGGAGTTGGTCCCGGCGATGAAGTCATCACCGTCCCGTTTACTTTTGTCGCCAGCGTCGCCGCGGTCTGCTACACGGGGGCGCGGCCCGTGCTGGTCGACATTGATCCCCGCTCATTCACCATGGATCCCGCTGCGGTTGAGGCTGCCATAACGCCGCGCACGAAGGCGATCCTGCCTGTACATCTTTATGGTCAGCCCGCCGACATGGACCCGATTATGGAGATTGCGCGCCGGCATGGACTAGTCGTGATCGAAGACGCCGCGCAAGCGCACGGCGCGAAATATAAAGGACGCCCGGTCGGGAGTATCGGCGACATGGCGTGCTTCAGTTTTTATCCCGGTAAGAATCTAGGAGCCTACGGAGAGGGTGGCGCCGTGACCACCAACAACGCCGAGCATGCACGCACCGTCCGCATGCTGCGCGACTGGGGACAAGACCGCAAGTATCATCACGTGCTGCGCGGATATAACTACCGGATGGAAGGCTTTCAGGGCGCAATCCTGCGCGTGAAGTTGCGGTATCTCGAGCAGTGGACCGAAGCACGCCGTGCGGTCGTCGCTCAATACAACCAGCATTTAGCGGACACAGGAGTCGAACGCCCCACCGAGATGCCGTGGGCGCGGCACGTCTACCACGTCTACACGCTGCGGGCCGACGATCGCGACAGCCTGCAGACCGCCCTGCAGGCCGAAGGAATTCAGACGGGCATTCATTATCCCGTTCCGGTGCATCTGCAGCCGGCGTATGCTGATCTGGGCTACGGACGTGGCGCATTTCCGCGCTCAGAAGCGGCGGCCGCGCAGGTTCTCTCGCTCCCGCTGTATCCGGAGCTTTCGTCCGCGGCGGTCGCGGAAGTTGCCGGTGTGGTAAAGAAAGCGGTTGCCAACAGAACGCAGGCTACCGTTTCGCGCTAGAGCGGCATCGCGCTAACGTCGTATCGCAGTAAAGCTGCGCCAGGGGGCTGGTCATGGCTACATTCGACGTGATTCCCGACATTCTCGAAGTGACGCTCCGCGATGGGTCTTACCTCATCGACTTCCAGTTCACCGCGGAAGACACGGCGACGATCGCCGCGGCGCTGGAGAGCATCGGCTTCCGCTGGATCGAAGTCGGGCACGGCTTGGGCCTCAATGCTTCGCAAGCGGGAAAAGGACTGGCGGCCGCGACCGATGAAGAATACATGGAAGCCGCGGCGCAGGCGCTCAAGCATGCGAAGTGGGGCATGTTCTTTATCCCCGGCATTGGTCGCGAAGAAGACATTCGTCTCGCCGCGCGCTACGGAATGTCGTTCCTGCGCATCGGCACCAATGTCACCGAAGCGACCCAGGCCGAGCCCTACATCGCACTGGCTAAAGAACTGGGGCTGATCGTCTCCTACAACGCGATGAAGTCATACGCGGTTTCTCCCGCGGAATTTGGCAACGTTGTATTGCAGGTAAACAAGTGGGGCGCAGATATTGCTTGCCTGGTCGACTCCGCGGGTAGCATGGATCCGGATTCGGTCGCGGCTTACCTGCGAGCGGCGAAAGCGGAAAGCCCGTCTCCACTCGGCTACCACGGGCACGACAATCTTTCACTGGCCATGGCCAACACGCTGCGGGCAATCGAAGAAGGAGCCGTCCTCGTTGATTCTTCCCTGCAAGGCATGGGACGCTCCGCCGGCAACACTGTCACCGAAGTGTTGGTCGCGATTCTGCAACGGCGCGGAGCCCTGGCGCACATCGATCTCAAGGCCGCCATGGACGTAGGCCAGGGCTTGATTCAACCTCTACTGGGCAAGCGCGGCATAGACCCAATGGCGGTGACGGGCGGTCTCGCCAAGTTTCATTCGTCATTCACCGGAAAGGTTCAAGGCTACGCCCGCAAGCATGACATCGACGTGCGTGACTTGATTGTGCGGCTCTGCCAGGAAGATCAGGTCTCGGCGCCCGACGAATTGCTGGAGCGGTTGAGCCACGAACTGGCGGCACTCAAGATGCCACGCGTGCTGTCGATCCCTGCATTCCGCGTCGAAACAGGCAAAGATAAGACTTCGGCAGAGGCTTTGGACATCTTGCTGAAGGAGCTCCGCGCCCGCGCGGTGAAAGCGGGAAAATTCTCGGCACTAAATGTAGTGACAGCAGAGAAAACGCTAGCCGACTTTCTGGTCTCGGGCAACATCCACTCAACGCAGTCGCACGTGGTTGGGTCGTTGTCGCTTTCGAGCCGCGAGCATCTCACCACCGTTTTGCTTGCCGTCGAGGGCCGGGTCGATGTCGTGCTCCTCGACGTAGACCGGAAGCCTTTTGGTCCGACGAACGCTGCGGAAACGGCGGGAGCAATCCTGAAGAAGACTGCGCTGCTCACCTATCTCGACAGCCGCGTGTGGGTCGAGGCCGTGGAAGACCAGGTCGTTCGTCTTCTGCATGAAGTACTAAACGATTCCGAGATCGTGATCGCGGGCGACCACCCCCGCAGCTGTTTTCTCGCACTGAGGTTTGCCGAGCGCGGCGCACGCGTCACCGTGTTGCGAGACCCTGGACGGCCGCCCGCGGTGACGCCGATTGACGGGATGCGCACGCTGTCGCTCGAAGGGGAAGAGTTGAAACTCTCCTACATGAAGGGAGACGCTGGTTGTGCGTTCGACGCGCTGTCGAAAGCAAACGCCGTCGTGGTGTGGCCGGACGGAGAGCCTTGGTTCAATCAGCGCTTCGCAGAGCGCCTCTCCAGCAAAATCTACGTACTCGACGCGGGCATCGGAACGATCCTGCCCGATGGAATCGCCGAGGCGCAGCGCCGGGGATGCCTCCTGCTGCGTGTCAACATCTGGCCGGCCTTGACTGGGACTCTCTCCGCCGCCCACGACTCGCTGATGAAAACCAGCGAAGCCCTCGGCTGGGAGGTTCTCGACGGCGTCCCCGTCGTCGCCGGCGGCGCGATGGGACAATCCGGCGATGTGATCGTCGACAGCGTGCATCATCCCACCCGCGTCATCGGTGTGTGTGACGGCCATGGCGGCGTCCGTTTCCGTTTCGGCGACGAGGACACAGAGCGGGTGCGCCGGGTGCAGGCAGAGATCAACCGGCGCCTGGTCGCGCCCCAGTTTGCCGGCACGAGCGCGAGTTAGACTACGTCCAAGACACCTCATTCCATGCCCTCCAAGCGAATCCTCATCCTCGGCGCCGGCCGCTACAACGTTCCGTCCATCCACGCCGCTCGGGAAGCGGGATTCGCGACCCTGGTCGCCGACAAGAATCCTGACGCGCCGGGGCTGAGAGCCGCCGATCACGCGCTGCGCATCGACCTCAACGACTGCGAATCTCTGACGCAAGCGGTCACTGCGCAAGGAGGAGTCGACGGCGTGGTCAGCATGGCGGAGGTCGGCGTCCGCGCCGCGGCCAATATTTCACGGCGTCTCGGCCTGCCTTCCATCTCTGAAGAAGCCGCCGCGAATGCCACCAGCAAAGCAGCCATGCGCCGCAACTGGCAACGAATTGGCAAGTACTCCACGGATTTCTCAGTTGTAGCCACCGAGGACGAGGCCCGCCACGCAGCCGCCCGGCTCGGGCGATTCCCTCTGATCTTCAAGCCTGACCGAAGCTTCGGTGGCTCCCGTGGAGTTACGCGCGTCGAGCGAGCGGAGGATATCGCAGGCGCCTTCCATGCGGCTCAGGCCGGCGGGCTAGCCGGCTCAGACGTGGTCATCGAACACTGCGTGGAGGGCAGCGAGCACAGCGCCGAGGTGCTCATCTGGAACGGCAAGACTTCCCTACTCTGCATCGGTCAGAAAATCAAATCGTTGCGTCCCTATCGCGTCGACGTCAGCGTCCAGTACCCGGCCCAACTCACGGCAGCGCAGGAATCGAACATCGCCGACATGTGTCATGAAGCGGTGACTGCACTCGGATTGACGCAGGGCGCCGCTCACGTTGAATTCGGTTATACCGATCAAGGACCGGTGCTTTTCGAACTAGGTGCCCGCTGCGGCGGTGGACACACTCCACAGATCGCCCACCACGTTAGTGGCATTAACGAATTTGTGGAAGCCTGCCGCATGTCGTGTGGAATGCCGCCCAACCGGTTCACTCACACCAGTCGCCGCGGCGCTGATTACCGTTTCCTGGTATTTCCGCCAGGCGTCGTGGAACGAATAGAAATTCCGCAGACGCTCGTCGCAGACGGCAGCATTCTGGACGCAGGTGTCACCGTACAACCCGGCGACGAGATTCGCCCGCTGCGCAGCACCTCGGAACGAGCCGGATTTCTGGTCGCAGTGGGCGAAATTCTGCAGGAGGCTGTCGCACGCGCTGACCGCGGCTGCCGCGAAATTTTGATCCGTTATGCCGACGGCACCACGCGCCACGCCGCAGAGTTGGTCGAGTTTCGAGAGTTGGCGCATTCATGACTATCCGAATCGTCGAGCAGGAGGAGCTTCGCAAGTGAAGAGGCACCTGTTGTGTCTGACGCTCGATACCGATCCCGATGGCCTCAATGGCAGGAATCCCAACCGGCGATCCCTGGAGTGGGAAGGTCTGGAGAAGGTGCAGCGTCTGCCGGAAGAACTAGCAGCTCTCGATCACAAGTTGGGACGAGTGCCCATGACCTGGTTCGTCCGCGCGGACGGCCAACTGGAAAGCATTCTCGGAAACGCTGCCTATCTGCTGGAAACCTACGGCACGTTTTGGACGAAGGTGAAAAAGGCCGGCGATGAAGTAGCCTGGCATCCCCATCTTTACACGCAGCAAAGGCCGGAGGATGCCGCGGTCATCATCACTGATCCGCTTCAGGCGCAGGAGGAACTTGAGCGACTTTGGAGCATCCTCAAGACAATCGTCCCCCCGACTGCCTTCCGCAACGGCGAGGGATGGCATGTGCCGGAAACCTACGCCACCGTCGAGCGCCTTGGATTCCGCTGCGATTCCACCGCTATCCCCGGACGCGCTGGCGGACCCGGCCATCCCATGAATTGGACCGGCGCTCCCAACCAGCCCTACTTCCCTGCTTCCGGCAATTTGTGCAATCCCGGTCCAGCGCGTTCCCTCCTCGAACTCCCCATGAACACCTGGCTCTTGCAGGCGCCGAACGATGTGTCGCCGCGCCTACGATATATGAACCCCGCCGTGCATCCACATCTCTTTGCAAACGCTCTGAAGAACTGGGAG
>PMUM01000222.1 GCA_003166855.1 Acidobacteriaceae bacterium
CTTTTCCAGAATTGAAGTGATGTATCCTTTCTCGTCCTCGCCCACGATCGCGACGCACAAATCGAGCATGTGAGACCCGTCGTTCACCAATCGCTTGGCCAGTCCCAGGATCTCGTCGTACTTCTTGCCCTGCACCAGTTTGCGGAAATGTTCGACCCGCGTCGTGGTGTTCATCTCCTCGGCGACAATCAGCGGTTTGGGTTCCAGATCGAGCGGAACGGTCGTGTAGGCGCTGGAGGCCGCGCCCGCGCGCTTCACATCCCGCTTAGCCGGTTCCACGCCAGAAACCGCATCCACGACGGCCTTCAGATGTTCAGGCGTAGTGCCGCAACAGCCCCCGACGATGCGGACCCCGTAGTCCTTCACGAAGTGCTTGTGATACTCCGCCAGATCTTCCGGCGAAAGTTTGTAGAGCGCATGGCCGCCTACGTTCAGAGGAAGGCCTGCGTTCGGAAGGACCGAGACTTCCTTTGTCGAATTCAACCCTAGATAGCGGACTGCATCGTTCATCTCCTTCGGTCCCGTCGCACAATTCAATCCAATCGCGTCGACTTCGAATGGTTCCAATGCCGTCAGCGCTGCACCAATCTCCGTACCGAGCAGCATGGTTCCGGACTCTTGCAGCGTGACCTGCACCTGCACGGGCAAACGCTTGCCCGCTTTCCGCATGGCTTCCAGTACTCCGATGGTGGCGATCTTGACCTGCAGCAGATCCTGCGCCGTCTCAATGAGGAGCACGTCGACGCCACCTTCGATGAGAGCTGCGGCCTGCTCTTCGTAAGACGCGACCATCGCGTCGAAACTGATGTGGCCCAGCGACGGCAGTTTTGTGGTGGGCCCCATGGATCCCGCCACGAATCGGGGCCGATCCTTCGTCGAGAACTGCTGCGCGACCTCCTTGGCGAGTTGCGCGGCCTTTAGGTTGATCTCGTGAACTTTGTCGCGAAGGTCGAATTCCCCGAGCACGATCCCGCTTCCGCCGAAGGTGTTGGTCTCAACGATGTCGCAGCCCACGCGGAAAAAGTCCGCATGGATGTCGCGAATAATATCGGGACGGCTCAACACCAGCACTTCGCTACAATTCTCCTTGCCCCAGTAATCGTCCAGGGTGGGATTGCGCTTCTGGATGTTGGTCCCCATTGCGCCGTCATAGACGACAACGCGCTCTTTTACGGTCTGTAAGAAGTCAGCCATTGGTAGCTTCTCGCTCCTAGCTCTCAGCTTTAATCTGTACGGGTGCATCTGTGTGGATCAGCGGCTCAGAAGTCTCTCACCACATGCACGAACGCCGGTCTCGAATGGACCGGCGTTGATCAAACCCGAAATCCGTTTCGAAGTTTAGCTCCCCGGGACCATTTGCGCCGGCGCCCCACCGTCCACGTCGGCCTGGTTGAATATGACGTTGGCTCCCATGTGTGCTGGCCGGGGGGCCAGCATTTGCTCCTTGCGGTAGACCAGGTTGCTGGCATTGAAGGTCGCCAGCTCAAATCCATGCCCGTGGGTGATCGCATCCGTGGGACACGCTTCCACGCAATACCCGCAGAAAATACAGCGGTTGTAATCGATGTTGTAAACCTTGGCGTAGCGCTCGGCGCCGCTGACGCGGTTCTCAGTGGTGTTCTCGGCAGCCTCGATATAGATGCAATTCGACGGACAGGCGGCCGCGCACAGGAAACAGGCCACACACTTCTCCAGTCCGTTTTCGTCGCGTTGCAGAACGTGGGCGCCGCGGAAGCGGGCTTCAAAGCGCGCGCCTTTCAGCGGCCCCTTGCCGTCGGGATAATTTTCCACGGTCGTCGGCTGAAACATCTCCATAAAGGTGATGCTCATGCCTTTGGCAATGGCCGCGATATTCTTCAGAACCGGCATATCGATATTCAGTATACCGAAAGAGGTGCGAATGCGTCGCGAGGAGAGCCGCCAAATGGCGATTAAGAGCGGTCGAGCTGCGCTCGACGGACAGCCGATGGCGGCTGTCCCCACACAAATCCGTGCGCACAGGCGGCCACTTCGGTAAACTAAGGCGCGCCCTGAATCGGTTACCCGCATGAGCCCTGAACCCACGCTCGCCTCCCCCCAACTCCTCACCGACCAAGACCTCTACCTGTTCAACGAGGGCAGCAACTACCGCCTCTACGACAAGATGGGAGCCCATCTCTTCACCCATAACGGCGAACCCGGCGCAGTCTTCAGCGTCTGGGCTCCGAACGCGCGCTCGGTCTCAGTGGTGGGCAGCTTCAATGAATGGGCTTCCAAGTCACATCGCCTCAGCTCTCGCGGCTCGTCCGGCATCTGGGAAGGTTTCATCCCCGGTGTGACTAAAGGCGCTCTCTACAAGTTCCACATCGAATCGAATCGCCACGGATACCGCGTCGACAAAGCCGATCCGCTCGGCCTGCTGCATGAGAAGCCTCCGCGCACCGCTTCGGTCGTCTGGGACCTCGACTACCAGTGGAACGACAATGAATGGATGCAGAAGCGCGCCGGCCGCAATTCCCTTCGCGCTCCACAGGCGGTCTACGAAGTGCATCTCGGCTCATGGATGCGCGTCCCCGAAGAGCACAACCGTCCGCTGACCTACCGCGAAACCGCGCCCCGCCTCGCCGAATATGTCGGCCAGTTGGGCTTCACTCACGTCGAGTTTCTGCCCGTGATGGAGCACCCGTTCTTCGGCTCCTGGGGATATCAGACCACCGGATATTTCGCGCCCACCTCGCGCTACGGCACTCCCCAGGATTTCATGTACTTGGTCGATTACCTGCACCAGCACGGCATCGGCGTGATCCTCGACTGGGTCCCGTCGCACTTCCCTTCCGACGCACACGGCCTCGCCTACTTCGACGGCACCCATCTCTACGAGCACTCCGACTCGCGCCAGGGATTCCACCCCGACTGGAAGACCCACATCTTCAACTATGGACGCCCCGAAGTGCGCAGTTTCCTGATGTCGAGCGCCCTGTTCTGGCTCGACAAATACCACATCGACGGCCTGCGCGTGGATGCGGTCGCATCGATGTTGTACCTGGACTACTCGCGCAAGCAGGGCGAATGGATCCCCAACAAATATGGCGGACGTGAAAACCTCGACGCCATCGACTTCCTCCGCCGCTTCAATCAGGAAGCCTACAAGGAACATCCCGAGATTCAGACGACGGCCGAGGAATCCACTTCGTGGCCTATGGTCTCAAAGCCCGTCTACGTGGGCGGCCTCGGCTTCGGCCTGAAGTGGGACATGGGATGGATGCACGATACGCTGCGTTATTTCCAGAACGATCCCATCCACCGCAAATATCACCACAACGATCTCACCTTCCGCATGCTGTATTCGTTCCTCGAGAATTTCGTACTGCCGCTCTCGCACGATGAAGTCGTTCACGGCAAGGGATCGCTGATCGGCAAGATGCCCGGCGACGAGTGGCAGAAATTCGCCAACCTGCGACTGCTGTTCGCCTACATGTACGCGCAGTCCGGCAAGAAACTCCTTTTCATGGGTTGTGAATTTGGACAGGTGAGTGAGTGGGCGCACGATTCAAGTCTGGAATGGCATGTCTTGCAGTATCAGGTTCATCGTGGAGTGCAGGCCTGGATGGAGCAGTTGAACCGCTTCTACCGTAACGAGCCCGCGATGCACGTGCTCGACAACGATCCCGCCGGGTTCGAGTGGGTCGACGCCAACGACAACGCGACCAGCACGGTCTCGTTGTTGCGCAAGAGCGAATCGCCGCAAGATACAGTGCTCGTGGTCTGCAACTTCACGCCCGTGCCGCGCGTTGGCTACCGCGTCGGCGTCCCTCACGGCGGATACTGGCGCGAAATGCTGAACAGCGACGCCCGCGAATACGCCGGCAGTGGCATGGGCAATCTCGGCGGAGTGAATGCCGAAGAAATCCCCACCCACGGCCGCCCGTTCTCGCTGAAGCTGACGCTTCCTCCGCTGGCCGCGCTATTCTTTAAGGCTTCATAGATGCTTATGTGGCGACGGCCGCCTCGGCCGTCCCGCGGGGGCGAAGCCCCGCGGGCCCGGGTGACTTCCCTGAAGCATGAATGAATTCTTCAGCTTCAACTTTCCACCGTGGATGACGCCGCCAACGCCACCCGCGCAAAGCACCAGCGGCGCCTGCTACCTGAATCAATTGCCGTGAGGCAGACGTAATGCTCAACCTGGTTTTTGCGTGGCGCACCGCTTTGAGCGCTGTGATCGGGGCTTTTCTTTTGTGGAGGCTTTAGCCGCTGAGGTACCACGTCTCTAACCGAACCCCTTATATTCCTTCCAGAACTCCGGCCAAGGCAACCGCGGCGGCCCGCACACGAAGATGTCCGGATGATCCTCGCTCTCCTCATTCTTCACGCCTAAAGAATTCCCGTTGTGTCCGGCCCAGCGGCAGTCGGTGAACAACCGGTCCGCTTCCTTGCGCGATTGTCCCATCACAATCAGAGTCGAAGGCAGCGGTGTGGGATAGCCTCGCAGCCACGACGAGTTGACTCCGCTGATGGGAGGAGGCAGATGATAGGCCGCACCCAGGATCTCGATCGCTCCCTGCTCCCCATAATTCCTAACCGCCACGCCCACATTCGCTTGCTGCTCCGCCGGCAACGAATCCCGAATGTCCGCAACCGTCTGACCAACTCGTCCCACCCAATCTCCTCGCGCAGATCGCCGTTATTCTCCAGAGCGAACTTCATCAGCCTGCCACTCGACGCGAACGGAAGAATCATCGCGCTCATGAACAGCCCCCAAGCGACAACCCCAGTTAAGAAAACCGCCGCCACCGCCCGCCGCGGAATCGTCGATAACGAGGCAACCCAGCGCTCGCCCATCACCGCGCCCATCGCCATCAGCATGGGATACGCCCCGCCCAGGTAATACCCCCGTCCTTTCCCCACGGCGTACAGCACCAGCGGGATCAAATACATCCACGCCAGCATCCGGTAGCGCCGGTCGCGCAAGTAGCCGATCACGCCAGCGATCCACAGCGGAGTCGCAATCAGATTCGCGCAGATCCAAACTTGAGCACGCCAAAATCCGTCCGCCCGCCCCTGACTGACATCGCGCGCATGAATGTGCTGCAGGAAGTGCAGCGAGATGAAATCGTGCTTCACCTGCCAAACTAAGTTCGGCGCACAGATCAAGAATCCGAGCGCCATGCCACCCCAGAACCACCCGCTTCCCAAGTATCGACGTGCGGAGGTTAGCACGACTCCGCCCAGGATCCCAGCAAGGTAGAACCCCATCGTGTACTTCGTCAAAAACCCGACGCCGATCGTCGCGCCAATCGCCAGCCACCACCGCGGATTCTCAGTCTTCAACAGACGGATAACGAAATAGGCAATCAGCACCCACCACAGATTGTCGAAGGTCGTGTATTGAAATTCCGTTCCCTCGAACAGCGGCAGCGTCGAGAGTGCAACCGACAGCGCAGCGGTTACCTGCGCGAGCCGTCCTCCGCACAGTTCACGGGCCATCAGCCCCGCAACCACCACCAGGATCGCCTGCGCGATGACGGAAAACAGCCGCAGTCCCACCAGCGAAAGTCCGAAGATGGAAAGCGCAATCCGCTCCACAAACGGCGTGAACGGGGGATAGGGCACGAATCCCCAGTCCAAGTGACGCGCATCGCTCAAAACCTGCAGTTCGTCGCGATGAAATCCATAGCGCCCGTTCGTCAGCAGATGGGCAGCGGCCACGAACGCGGCAATGCCCACCAGCGCCAGGGTGTCCGCCCGAGAACCGCTATTGTTCTCAAGTTTCTGCTCAAGCATCATGCCCGTTCCTCACCTCTCGCTACCCAATACGCACCCCGGCCCACTCCGGTTCCGATTTTACGTAGCGCCGGCATCCTGCCGGCAGAGTGATGTAGGGACAGCCGCCCTCGGCTGTCNNTCGTCAGCGCGTGCCAGTCGGCCACCATGAAAAAGCATTCGTACTCGTCCTGCATGCGCACCCAGTTCTGCAGCGCGCCCACATAGTTGCCCAGGTGCAACTTGCCGGTCGAGCGCATACCGCTGAGCACGCGTTTGCGAGATTTGGCAGAAGATGTCATTTATCGATGGAAGCCCCGCTCCGCGAACGACGGCCAATCAGCAGGGCTGTATGTCCAGATCAGGTCTTGAAGTATCATGCAGGGCTGATTTCGATACTAACACGCGAAAAGCCGGAATGTGGGGACAGCCGCCCTCGGCTGTCCGCCGGGCGAAGCCCGGCAAGTTGTCCACCGGCAAACCCTGCTCCCGCCTCCTCCGTGCTATCCTCGCGTAAAGCGCGTCTCTCATGCGGATTCTGACCCGCTACATCCTACGCGAAGTGACGGCGCACGCGCTCATCGGCGTGGCAATCTTCACCTTTGTCCTGTTCACGCGCGACCTGGGACGCATCCTAGAACTGGTCGTCCGCGCCAGCGCTCCTCTGCCCAGTGTCGCCGAGATTTTCTTCTTCACCGTCCCGCTCGCGCTCACTTACACGCTGCCCATGAGCGTGCTGGTCGGAATCCTCATCGGCCTGAGCCGTCTGGCCGCCGACAGCGAAATCACCGCCATGCGAGCCAGCGGCATGGGCATCTGGAGCTTCCTGCGCTCGCTCTCGATCTTTGTCATGGCCGCGTGGCTCATGGCGCTCGCCAATGGCCTGTACATTGCACCCCGAGCCCAAGCCGCCCTGGGCCACCTTGAAGACCGCCTTAAAGGCTCGCAGGTTTCCTTCGAAATCCAGCCTCGAGTTTTCTACGAGGGATTCCCCAAGAAAGTTCTCTACGTGCAGGACGTGAAGAGCGCCCAAGGTGCTGCCGTGTGGAAGGGCGTGTTCATGGCCGACCTGACCGACGTCACCAACCCCAAGATCACGCTAGCCAAGGAAGCCATCGTCGTTAGCGAGGGGCAAGACCGCCTGCACCTGCATCTGGTCGACGGATCCGAGCACGAGACCGATCCCAAAGATGCTGGTAATTACACGATTTCGACCTTCCAGCAGACCGACATCCCACTCGACCTTCCCTCCACCGAGAACAAGCCCGACGAGTCACTCCCTGCCGACGTAATGGATACCGGAGCCCTCTGGCAAAGGGCCGCCCGTGTCGATCCCATTTCGGCGCGCTGGTATCTCATCGCATTCCACAGGCGCTTCGCGTTGCCCACCGCCTGCCTGGTGCTTGCGCTGGTGGGCATCCCGCTGGGCCTGTCGTCGAAGAAAAGCGGCAAGTCCGGCGGATTCGTGCTGACGATTCTTCTGGTGTTCGTGTATTACGTGATTTCCCTGGTAGGAGTTTCTCTGGCCCGGCAAGGCCGCGTCTCACCCTGGTTCGGAGCGTGGTTGGCCGACTTTGTCTTTCTCGCTTTGGCGATTTTTCTGTTCTCGCGGGCCGAGAAGCGTCCGTTTGAACTGGCCTCTTTCCGCGCGATCTGGAAACGAGACCCCTCCGGCCCGCAGCAAGCGCTCTCACGGAGCCGTCGCGAAAACGCGTTCGAGCGCGCCTCCACCCGCCGCCGCATGTTCAGCGCCAGTTTCCCCACTCTGCTCGACGACTACGTGCTGCGCGACTTCTTTGTGTACCTGGGGATGATCCTCTCCACGTTCCTCGTGCTCGTCATCGTCTTCACCCTGTTCGAATTGCTGGGAGACATTCTGCACAACCAGGTTCCGGCTACTGTCGTCGCTGAATACCTGCTTAACGTAGCTCCCTACCTGCTTTACAGCGTGGCTCCGCTGGTCATGCTGCTCGCCGTTCTGGTCACGTTTGGCCTGATGCAGCGGTCCAACGAGATCACGGCGATCAAAGCCACGGGAACCAGCATCTACCGCATCGTCGCTCCTGTGATCGCCGCCGCCGGCGTGCTGAGCGTGGGATTGTTCTTCGCCGACCAGTTCTACCTGCCCCACACCAACAAGCGCCAGGAAGCCCTCCACAACCAGATCAAGGGCAAGCCACCGCAAACCTACCTTCGTCCTGACCGCAAATGGATTTTCGGCCAGCACAACGACATCTACTACTACCAGTTCTTCGATCCCGATCGCGATCAGTTCGGCAACGTCACGGTCTTTGAACTTGACCGCGCCAGCTTCACTGTCACTCGCCGCATTCACGCCGACCGCGCCCACTGGGCCGAAAATTTGAATCGCTGGGTCTACGAACAGGGCTGGGACCGTTCTCTGCACGGCTCTGCCATCGCGGATAACGGCTATCACACATTCGAGGTTTCGACTTTCCCCGAAATCAGCGAAACGCCGTCATATTTCAAGAAGGAGGTTAAGCAGTACAACGAAATGAATTACGAAGAGTTGCACCGCTATATCCGAGACTTGCAGCAAAGCGGATTCGACGTCGTGCGCCTGCGCATGCAACTACACGAGAAGCTCTCGTACCCTCTGATCACCTTGATTATGGCAGTCCTCGCCATACCTTTTTCACTTTCGACGGGGAAACGAGGAGCAATTACTGGAGTCGCTGTCGCCGTCTCAATTGCAGTCTTCTACATCGTCGTGACCAGGTTCTTCGAGGCCATGGGCAATCAGAGCCTGTTACCTGCTGCCCTGGCGGCATGGTCGCCAGACCTGATCTTCATGATGGCCGGAGGCTATCTGATCTTGAAGGTGCCGACGTAGAGATGGTGTGGGTAGAGCCGGCGTGGCAGGGCTCGTGTGGGACGGACACTCCTGTCCGTCCAGGTTTTGACTTTGCTTTCTGATCTCCGAGCGATGAAGCGCGGGCGCTCCCCCGCTAACTACTTCACCGCCAAGCCGAACGGATAGTTGTCGGTTTGTATCGCCGGCAGCGCATTAAGCGCCCCGGTGGCCGGCGTGATCGAATACTGCGACACGGTGGTGCCTCCAACGCTGCCGGAGCCATAGTTCGCCACGAACAGCCAGTTGTCATCGCCGCGAATCGCGATCGAGGTCGGTCCCACACCCGTGGCTACCGTCGCTGGATTCCCCGCCGTCAGCGCCCCCGAAACCGGACTGATTTTCAGAACGTTGATCGTATTAGA
>PMUM01000467.1:0-345 GCA_003166855.1 Acidobacteriaceae bacterium
GGCTCGGAAGTGCCGGGTAGGGTGGGAAGAGAGAGCGAGTCCCGACGGGACGACTCCAGCTCTCACGCACACTCTTTAGCGGCGAGTTTCGGGGCTACGATTCTTTCGCTCGGCGCACTTGGCGCAGGTGCACTCAAACACTGGATCCGTTGGCAAGGTCAGATGTCCGCATCGAGCGCACATGTACCAGTCCCCTCCACCCTGGCCAATCATCACCTTGAAACCGCCGCCCTCAATGCAATAGGGGCAGCGTATAACAGGCTTTCTCGACTCGTGGGATGCTTCCAGAGCGGTCATGGACTAGCCACATGCGGAATGAAGCTCTAGTCGTGGAGAACAATGTTG
>PMUM01000467.1:364-15444 GCA_003166855.1 Acidobacteriaceae bacterium
GAATTGAAAAGTTGGTCAACCAGATCTTCTTCGTATCGGATGTTCCGGGTCAGCAAATATGCGACGAATAAATCGGAAAACGTTTGTTCCCGGTGAAGGACCTCCATCATGGACTTCTTGTCGATTCGCATCACCGAGCAATCCGTCATTGCGGTTGCGGCGCTCAGGCGACGAGGCTGCCCGGTAAGGCAACCCTCACCGAAGAAATCGCCCTCGTTCAGGATGCCGATTGTGGCTTCCTTCCCGGTCCGCGACACCACGGTGAGTTTTACCTTTCCTGTCTGTATATAAAAGACAGCATCGGACGAATCGCCCTGAACAAAGATTGTCTGTTTTTTGGAAAAGACTGCCATCTTCCTGCCGCCGTCGATGGTCGAGAGGAATGTCTTGGTGTCGAATTTGAGCTTCTTGGCAACCGCACGGGGACCCATAATGTGCCCTGTTGGAGTAATATCACATCTCAATTGTGCTGGTCTGTTGGGCAGACTACATACGTGAAAACGTTCATTCGTGGGAACGTCTGATTTTCGGGGGGCTGGATTGAAATGAAGCGGAATCGTTTTGACTGTTGGTCAGGTTTCGTCGCGATGCTTGCGCGTCGCAGCGGTGAGGCCAATGTAAGATACCCTACAGAATGTAAGATACCCTACAGAAGGACCTTGCTTGGCACCTGTATACTCCACCGGATACTGCGAATCAGCGGAGTTCCTGTTTCGCACACCAGGACGGGTGAATTCATCCCGTTTCCTTGGAGGTTTTTCGGTTCTCGCTTGTGGCGCGCAAGGAACTCCAAATCGTGCAGTCTGGCGAGCGGACAAATGCCGCAGGAAAGCCAGTCAGCAACAAAATACTTCTGTCAACCTCCGATAGCGAGTACAACTCTCTTCGCCCCCACCTCGAATACGTCCGCTTGCCAAATCATCTAGTCCTTCACGAGGGCGGCGCAAAGCTGGAACTCGCGTATTTCCCGAATCGAGGTCTGATTTCTCTTGTCGTCGTAATGAAAGATGGAAGGACCGCCGAAGCTGGTGTGGTTGGCAATGAGGGCTTTACAGGAACGCCAGCGGTCGTTGGCCTGAGCAAGGACCCGCTGAGGGCGGTGGTTCAAGTCTCCGGCGACGGATTTCGAATAAAAGTTGGAGCTTTACGAAATACGATCGGATCCACTCCTCACCTGCAATTGATATTGAATCGCTATGCCGCAATTCGGAGTATGCAGGTTGCACAAACCGCCGCGTGTAATCGGCTGCACGATATTAAGCAGCGCCTTGCGCGGTGGTTGCTGATGACTCAGGACAGAGTAGACTCAGGCGCGCTGCCCATCACTCATGATTTTCTGGCAACCATGCTGGGTACTGATCGGCCTAGCGTCAGCTTGGCAGCTGGTGGCTTGCAGAAGAAGGGGATCATCGAGTACACCCGTGGCGCAGTGAAGATCGTGAACCGCAAGAAACTCGAAGACTCCGCCTGCGAGTGCTATGGCGTTATCCGACAATACGATGGCGAGCTTGGGGTGAGTTAGTGCCCGACTGCGCTCCCGATCAGGATTGTTCTTCGGTGAGGCGAGACGCATATATGAGATACCGACGAGCGTGTCATGTCGGTGATTCGGGTCACACGTGTGATGGCCACTAAGGGCTCCGGCGCTGGAGACTCAGCGGCCTCGCCGTTCTCCGCGGAAGAGCGAGGCTCGCGTCCCGCCGAAACCCGCACCGCGAGTTCCTGTTAAAATTAAACCCGCATGCTGCTTCCCTTCGTCCGCGAACTCTTCGCGGACGTAGAAACGCTTCCCGCCTTCACGCGTGTTGCCTCCCACCTGCGGGAGGGCACGGGGCGCATTCGTGTCTCCGGACTCTCGCCCACCGCAAAAGCCTTGTTGCTCGTGCTTTTGCGGCGAAACACAGACCGCCCCCTCGTCGTCGTCGTCAACGATAACCGCGCCGTCGAAGATTTCGTTCCCGTGCTTCGCGGCTTCTGCGAACTCACCAGCGCCAGCGATCCCGAAGGAGTCGTTGCCCTTCCTGCCCGCGACGTGCTCCCGTTCCAGAATCTTTCTCCTCACCCCGAGTTACAAGAGGAACGCGCCACCGCCCTCTGGAAGATCGCCACCGGCAAGGCTTCGATCGTGGTCACTCCGATCGCCGCCACCGCGATCCTGCTGCGCTCCGCCGAGTACTACAACGACCTCGCCCGCGTTCTGCGGCGCGGCGAATCCTTCGATGTCGAGAAAGTTCTCGCCCACTTGAACACCGTGGGCTACGAGTCGGCCGATGTCGTCGAAATGCCCGGACAATACGCGCTGCGCGGCGGCATCCTCGATGTGTATTCTCCTGAAGCCGAACGCCCCGTCCGTATCGAATTCTTCGGCGACGAGGTCGAATCGATCCGCCGCTTCGACCCCGCTTCGCAGCGTTCCTCCAATCCCATGGACGAAGCGCTCCTGTTGCCGCTCACCGAGACCCCGGTCAGCGACCAACTGTTGGGCGCGATTCACACCCGGCTCTCCGGCAAGCGAATCACAGGCACGGAAGAAATCGTAGAAGCCGCCGTGCGCTCCGGCGGCGTTACAGTTTTCCCCGGCTGGGAGTTTTACGCCCCCGTCGCCGGTGCCGACCGCACTGTCTTCGATCTTCTCCCACATGCGGCCGTCCTGCTCGACGAGCCCGACCTGCTCCGCACTGAATTCGACCGCTTCTGGACCCGCGTCGAAGAAGCCCACGAACGCAGCGGCGTCGGCAATCTGGTCCGTCCCGTGGATTTGTATTTGCCGCCCGACGATTGGTGGAAGAAGGTCGCGTCCCTCACCGGAGCCGACGTCGAACACTTGGGCATCACCCGCAGCGAAGACGCGGACTCCACCGTGACTTTCCTCACACAGCCCACTCCGCGCTTCCACGGCGCCGTCCCCACGATGCTCGAAGAAGTCCAGAAACTCACCGGACAGGGAAATCAGGTTCTGTTTTCCGTCCCCAACACCGGCGAAGTCGAGCGCCTGGCCGACATCTTCACCGAATACAACGTCTCGTTCCGCCTGGGAAGCCGCACCCGCGGCGGCGAAAGCTACGCCGACGAAACCAGCTACTTCGCCGGAGAAATTCTCACCACAACGCTGGCCAAAGCCTACGTTCCCGACGGCGTCATGTTTCCCGACGCGCACCTCGCCATCTTCGGCGCGCGCGATCTGTTCGACGAATCCGACGCCGTTGCCTCGCGCCCGCAGCGCCAGAAGTCGAAAGTCTCCGCCTTCCTCTCGGACTTCCGCGATCTGCAGGTCGGAGACTACGTCGTCCACGTCGAACACGGCATCGGCCAGTATCAAGGCCTGAAAGAAATCAATCAGGGCGACGGCAACGCCGAGTTCATGCTGCTCGAGTACGCCGAAGGCGCGCGCCTCTACGTCCCGCTCACGCGCCTCGATCTGATTCAGAAATACCGGTCTTCGGAAGGGGCCAAGCCCGCCTTGAGTCATCTCGGCACGCAGGCGTGGTCCAAAACGAAAGCCCGCGTGCGCAAGGCCATGAAAGACATGGCCGACGAACTTCTCAAGCTCTACGCCGAACGCAAAACGGCCAAGGGACACTCCTTCCCCGCCGGCAACGAATTCGTCCGCGAATTCGAAGACGCTTTCGAGTTCAACGAAACCGAAGACCAAGCCCAGGCAATCAAAGACGTGATGCGCGACATGGAATCCGAGCAGCCCATGGACCGCCTGCTCTGCGGCGACGTCGGCTACGGCAAGACGGAAGTCGCCATGCGCGCCGCATTCAAGGCCATCGGCGACAACAAGCAGGTCGCCGTACTCGCTCCAACGACAGTCCTCGCCTTCCAGCACTACGAAACTTTCAAGCAGCGCTTTGGACCGTTCCCCGTCACCATCGAAATGATCAGCCGCTTCCGCAATCCAAAACAGCAGAAAGAAATTCTGCAGAAAACCGAAGCCGGCAAAATCGACATCCTCATCGGCACGCACCGCATTCTCTCGAAAGACCTGAAGTTCGCCGACCTCGGCCTGCTCATCGTCGACGAAGAACAACGCTTCGGCGTCCGCCACAAAGAACGCATCAAGCAGATGCGCAAGCAAGTCGACGTCCTCACCATGTCGGCCACTCCTATCCCGCGCACGCTGCACATGTCGCTGGTCGGCCTGCGCGATATGAGCGTGATCGAAACTCCGCCCAAGGATCGCATGGCGATTCAAACCGTCGTCGCCAGCTGGGACGACAAACTCATCCAGTCCTCCATCGAGCAGGAACTCGAGCGCGGCGGCCAGGTCTACTTCGTCCACAACCGCGTGGAGAGCATCTTCGAAATCGCCGCCAAACTGCAGGAACTCGTTCCGAAGGCGCGCATCATGGTCGGCCACGGCCAGATGGGTGAAACCGAACTCGAAAAAGTGATGCTCGGATTCATGCACCACGAAGCCGACATCCTCGTCGCCACCACCATCATCGAGAACGGCCTCGACATCCCGCTCTGCAACACGATCCTGATCAACCGCGCCGACCGCCTCGGCCTCTCCGAGCTCTACCAGCTGCGCGGACGTGTCGGCCGCTCCAACCGCCGCGCCTATGCGTATTTATTGATCCCGAAAGAAGTCGAACTCACGCCGATCGCGCGCCGCCGCCTCGCCGCGTTGAAAGAATTCTCCGACCTCGGCGCCGGATTCAAAATCGCCGCCCTCGATCTCGAACTCCGCGGCGCTGGCAACCTCCTCGGCGGTGAGCAGAGCGGACACATCGAGGCCATCGGGTTCGAACTCTACACGCAGATGCTGGAACGTGCCGTCCGAGAAATGAAAGGCGAAGCCGCGCCCGACGAGGCTGAGACGCAGCTCAACCTGGGCCTGAACATCCGCATCAACGCGGATTACATTCCGGAAGAAAACCAGCGTCTGCAGATGTACAAACGCGTAGCCCGTGTGGAAACCGAATCGCAACTCGGCGACGTCGGCGCCGAACTGCAAGACCGCTACGGCCCTCCGCCGGCGCCAGTTCGCAACCTGCTCGACTACGCGGGCCTCAAACTGCTCTGCATGCGCGTCGGCGTGAACGCGATCGAGCGCAAGCGGGACTCTGTCACTTTCAAGTTCCGCCAGAACGCCGCCGTCGATCCCGAACATCTGGCGAGATTCGTCTCCGCCCAAAAGGGCGCACAATTCACGCCGGACGGAATGCTGAAGTTCGTCCTGAAAGCAACCGCCGCGGACGAAGTCCTCCGAGCCCTGCGCACAGTTCTAGAGCAACTGGCCGCAGAAGAGGCAGCATCAGAAGTGGGATCCGAAAGGAGTGGTCCATCCTCAAAGTGATCCGCTACTGAAGTAAGCCCGCGACACAGCGGCATGTGAAAGCCAGCACCGTAGTACCGGATATACCCCAGCCGCGAAGCGGCAGCATGTGTAAGCCTGGCACTGTAGTGCCCGGATATACTCCAGCCGCGAAGCGGCGGAATGTGAGAGCCCGGCACGGAAGTACCGGGAAATGCAGAGAATTTCCGCGAGTCCCGTAGGGACGGCACGGCGCGCAAACCAGAACCATCGCCACCTTCAAACGCGACCATTTACAATTGTCCGTTCGCTGAACCAGAGCCAACGACCTAACACCCGAATACCCGACCATGCCCATGAAAGTTCGCAAAGCCGTATTCCCCGCCGCCGGCCTGGGCACTCGCTTCCTGCCCGCAACCAAAGCCCAGCCCAAAGAAATGCTCCCGATCGTCGACAAGCCGATCATCCAATACGGCGTCGAAGAAGCCATGGCGTCCGGCTGCGATCAGATCCTCATCATCACGGGCCGCGGCAAGCAGTCGATCGAGGATCACTTCGACGTCAGCTACGAACTCGAAAAAATGCTCGAGGAGCGCCGCAAGACCGACCTCCTCAAGATCGTGCGCAACATTTCCGACATGATGCACGTCGCCTACGTCCGCCAGAAAGAAGCGCTCGGTCTTGGCCACGCCGTCCTTATGGCCCGCGAACTCGTCGGCAACGAACCCTTCGCCGTGCTCCTCGCCGACGACGTCATCGATGCCCCCGTCCCCTGCCTCAAGCAGATGGTCAACGTCTTCGACCAGAAACAGTGCTCCGTGATAGCCGCGCAGGTCGTCGAAGGAAAGATGATTTCCTCGTACGGCGTCTTCGATGCTCAGCCCGCCGAGGGATTCAACGGACGCCTCTTCGAGATCCGCAACATGGTCGAAAAGCCGAAGCCCGAAGAGGCCCCGTCAAACCTGGCGATCATCGGCCGCTACATCCTCACCCCCGCCATTTTCGATTGCCTTGCGAAGACTCCCACGGGCGCGGGGGGCGAACTCCAACTGACCGACGGCATGAGAATGTTGTTAAAGCAGGAAAAAATGTACGCCTACGTCTACGAAGGCAAACGTTACGACACCGGCGACAAACTGGGATTCCTGAAAGCTACAGTAGAATTCGCCCTGAAGCGATCGGACCTGGGCGGTCCATTTCGCCAGTATTTGAAAGATTTGGACCTGTAGGGGGATGGGGTTCGTGCTGCTTCTCTCTGGCACGTTCGTTTTCGTTCGGCCAACTGTAGTTCAGTGAAGAGCCTGCCCGCGAAGGCTGTTCTTGAACCACCGATCGACCCGGAACCTCCTCCTGCCTTGAACACCAAAACGGAGGTTGCACGCACCGATGGGCAGGCGCCGCGAGCCCCGCAAGCAAATCGAAGTCCCAGTTCGTATTTTCGGCGCCGACAGCCGCGGTCAGGTTTTTTCCGAAAAAGTCACCACCGTCAGCGTCAGCCGGAACGGGGTCGAGGTGGCAGGGGTTCGTCCCGACATCGGCCTCGATGAGATCGTTGGGCTGACGTACGGCAGCAATCGCGTGCACTTCCGGGTCAAGTGGATCGGTGAACCCGGAACGCCGCGAGCCGGGCACTTGGGCCTACTCAATATTGCGCCGGAAAAACCCTTGTGGGACTTCCCGCTCGCCGCGGGCGCTGCGGATGACTACCAGGCAACGGCCGTCGAACACCGCAGGAATCCCCGGTACCGCTGCCAAAACTCCATCGAGATTCATGTGCAAAACGGACCCTCGTTCTGGGGCACGGTCGCCGACCTCAGCCTAACCGGATGCTACGTCGAGATCCCCATCCCGTTCGAAGTCGGGAAGAATCTGAAAGTCGGTATCTGGCTCGGACAAACCAAAGCGTGGGCCCAAGCTCGCGTTGCCCACAGAACGCAGGGCATGGGAGTCGGCCTGAAGTTCACAGAGATTTCCGACCAGGACCTCGACCAGATTCGACGATTTCTTGCGAGCCTCGCGCCGTTTGCGCGGAAACCATTGCGGGTCGTCGGTCCGCGTCAAGGAAAAACCTAGCCGTTCACCGGTGCCCCATCCGACACGCGCCTTTTGCGGCCAGGTTAAGGATTCTGGATCCTATTTTTCTCGCAACTTCCTCGACTTCTCCTCCACGCCCCGCGCCAGCTTCTCCTTGTGAGCGTCGAGTTTTTTCCCCATGGAAGCGTCACCTAAAGCAATCATCTGCGCCGCCAAAATCCCCGCATTGGTGGCTCCCGGCTTCCCAATCGCAACCGTAGCCACCGGAATTCCCGCCGGCATCTGCACGGTCGCCAGCAGCGAATCCATCCCGTTCAACGAAGTCGAAGGAATCGGCACTCCGATCACCGGCAAAGTCGTATGCGCCGCGATCACCCCCGCCAAATGCGCCGCTCCGCCCGCTCCCGCAATGATCACTTGAATCCCGCGCCCAGCGGCCTTGCGCGCGAAATCAGCCGTCCGGTCCGGCGACCGATGCGCCGAAGTCACATCAATCTCATACCCGATCCCAAACTCGTCGAGCGCCTTCCCGGCCTCACGCATAATTTCCAGATCCGAATCACTCCCCATCACAATCGAAACCAGCGTCTTGCTCATCGCACCTTCTCTCCAAACTGTTTTGTGTTTGTCATCCCGGAGCGCCCCGCCGCTCCCTGTCATCCTGAGCGGAGGATTTGCTTCGCAAACGCGAAGCAAATCCGCAGTCGAAGGATCCCTACCGAATCCCCGGACCAAAACCGGCAAACAAGATCTCAAATTCGGACAGTCTTTGAAACCTTGAAACCCTGAAACCCTGAAACTTTGAAACCTACTTCTTCAACGCTCTCCCCGCAATGTCCTTCCGATAGTGCGCCCCATCGAACGATATCTTCCCGCAAGCCTCATAAGCGAGCCCCACCGCCGTCTCCAAGTCCCGCGCCCGCGCCGTCACGCCCAGCACGCGCCCGCCCGCAGTGTAATAAACCCCGTCGCGCTTCGAAGTCCCCGCATGAAAAACCTTCACGCCTGAAACCGTCTCAGCATCGTCGAGTCCATCAATTCGCTTCCCCACTTCATGCGTACCCGGATATCCTCCCGACGACATCACCACGCACACCGAAGAATCCTGCGACCACTTGAAGTCCCCTTCACTCACGCGCCCCTCAATCGACGCTTCCAGCGCCTCGGTCAGATCGCTCTCCAACCGCATCAAGATCGGTTGCGTCTCCGGATCGCCAAAGCGGCAGTTGAACTCCAGCACCATCGGCCCCCGCGCCGTCATCATCAGCCCGCAGTACAGCACGCCCTTAAACTCCGCGCCCTCGGCCTTCATGCCCGCCACCACCGGCCGCGCAATGTGATGCACCAGCCAGTCACGCATGCGGTCGTCGACAATGTCAGCGGTCGAGTAAGCGCCCATGCCGCCGGTATTCGGACCGGTATCCCCGTCGCCAACGCGCTTGTGATCCTGCGCCCCCACCAGCGGAGCGACGCGCTCGCCGTCGCTGAACACCAGGAACGAAAGCTCGTCCCCCTTCAAACACTCTTCCAGCACCACGCGCGCCCCGGCCTCGCCCAGCATCTTCCCGCTGAGCATCTCCGCCGCCACGCTGGCCGCTTCTTCCTTGCTCTTGGCGATCACCACGCCCTTGCCCGCCGCAAGCCCGTCCGCCTTTACCACCACCGGCACATGAAAATGCCCAAGCGCCGACCGCACCTGCTCGATCGAATCACAAATCGCAAAGGGAGCCGTCGGGATGTGGTGCCGCTGCAGAAATTCCTTAGCGAAACTCTTGCTCGATTCCAGCTGCGCCGCGGCGCACGTCGGACCAAACGCCGGCCACCCGCGCCCTGCAAACTCATCGACCACGCCGAGCGTAAGAGGCAGTTCCGGCCCGACCACGGTAAGATCCGGCTGCAGACGCGCCGCCAGCGCCGTAATCGACTCCAGACTCTTCAGGTCCACCGCCACGCACTCCGCGTCATCGGCGATCCCGCCGTTCCCCGGCGCGCAGTAAAGCTGCGAAACCCGCGGCGACTGCCGCAGCTTCCATACCAGCGCATGCTCGCGCCCGCCGTTTCCGAGAACCAGAACTTTCATAAGCCAGAGAAAATTAAGGTTAGGGGTTTAGCGTGAATGCTGTCAAACGGCGGTCCGACGCGTAGTGGTCGTCCGCAGTTCGTAACATTCCTGTAACCCGTCGAGCGTAGGGTTGATGCTTTCGTGCGGGCAATCGTTTATGCAATGATTCTGGGCCGGGAATGTAGTTAACTATAGTTAATGTGATATGGTATAGTTTCGTTAATTTCTCAAACTATCGAGGCAGGACTGAAAACTGTTGGGGGACGTCTGCTCGAACCAGCAGCAGGCTCGAATTACACAATCTGCATGAGATTTCAGAACCAATACGTACATCTGTGTGCACGCTGGGTGCTGCTGGTGCTCGTGACCATTGCTGCCTTCGCTCCAGCAGCCTCTCTGTTGGCGCAGGAGCAGCCCAATCCCCGGCCTCCCGCGCAACAATCTGACACCACCGCTGCGCCTGTCGCCGACCCCGCCGACCCTGCCCCGGACGACGCCACCGAAGCCATGTTCCCGCATCTCAAGGACACGCGCTTCTGGCTCTCCGGCCAGGCCAACTTCGTATTTCAGACGCATCCAGAATTCCCCGCGCCCTATAGCGGCCCCCACAGTCTTGACCCGCACTACGAGAAGGCCACCTCCCGCGTCATGACGCTCTACACCGGCGTGCGCGTCAACAATTCCACCGAACTGCTGGTCGACATCGAAGAGGCCGGCGGCGCCGCGCTCACTTACGGCTTCGGCCTAGCCGGCAACACCGATCTGGACATCGTGCGCAACCCCCTGTTGAGCAAGGCTCCCTACCTCGGCCGCGGCATGATTCACACCGTCATCGCACTCAGCAAAGACAAAATCGAGAACCAACGCAGCTACCTCTCACTCTTCGACGAACTGCCGCGCCGCCGCCTCGAACTCCGCTTCGGCAAGTTCAGTATGCCGGACTTCTTCGACATCAATTCTGTCGGCTCCGACACCAAATTCCAGTTCCTCAACTGGACGACCGACAACAACGGCGCCTGGGACTACGCCGCCGACACCCGCGGCTACACCGTCGGACTCAGTGCCGACTACGAAGACCGCAACTGGGGATTCCGTTTCGCCGAAGCTCTCATGCCGAAAATCGCCAACGGCATCGACCTCGTCTGGCGCCCTTGGCAAGTCCACGCGGAGAATTTCGAATACGAACTGCGTCACGGGTTCATCCCCCACAAAGCCGGCGTGGTCCGCCTGCTCGCCTACACCAACTCCGCCAACATGGGCATCTACCGCGACCAAGTCATCCAGGCCGCCGCAGCCAATACGACTCCCGACATCACCAACCATCCCTGGAACATCACGCGCAAGTACGGCTTCGGCATCAACCTCGAGCAAAATCTCACGCACTACCTCACCGCCTTCGCCCGCTTCGGATGGGACAACGGCAAGACCGAATCCTTCGCCTACACGGAAGTCGATCAGACATTCGCCGAAGGCGTCGGCGCGAACGGCGCGTGGTGGCATCGCAAGCAGGACCGCGCCGGCGTCGCCTTCATCAGTAACGCCATTAAGAAAGATCACCAGAATTATCTCGCCGCAGGAGGCCTCGGATTTCTCCTCGGCGACGGCCACCTCACCTACGGCCGCGAAAACATCTTCGAGTCCTACTACACCGTGCATGTCTGGCGCGGAATTTATCTCGCGCCGGGCGTACAGCACATCAACAATCCCGGCTACAACCGCGATCGCGGTCCCGTCGTCGTTCCCACCTTCCGTGCGCACTTCGAGTTTTAGCGCGGCCGCTCCGAAAATCCCGCAACCACTGCCCGGGATCGTCCCCAGGCGGTACAGGGTTTCCTGTATTTTCGGACTTCAGGTCTCCGGGATAGCTTTGTAGGGCATCAAACGTTTTGGAAAGCACGACCCGCAGGGCGCCACCCGTCGAGCGATGCTTGCCCCGTTGCATGCCGATCAGAATCCTGATTGCCGACGACAATCCGCCGGTTCGAACGGCCCTGCGCCACCTGCTCGAGAGCACCGGCGGCTGGGAGGTCGTTGACGCCGAGAATGGCCAGCAGGCCGTTGCCAAGGCCCAGGAACTCCGGCCCAACGTCGTCATTCTGGACTTGGTCATGCCCGTGATGGATGGCCTCGCCGCCGCCCGCGAACTCTCCAAACTCCTGCCCGAGATCCCTCTGCTGATGCATACCCTGCACTGGTCGCCGCAGGTGGAATTGGAGGCACAAAAAGTCGGCGTGCGAAAAGTCGTGCCCAAGGCCGACAGCAAAGGTCTGGTTTCCGCCATTCAGCAGGCGCTCGCCGCCGAGCCACCCGCCGCAGTCGCTGCCCTATCAGACGCCATCCCAGCGGTCCTTCCCCCGCCCGACATCACAGCCCTGCCCCCGATCACCGATTCCGATCCTGCGAAGGCATCGCCCACGAACGAACCCGAAGCGCCCAAGGTCGCCGGCCCCGATGACCTCCCAGAAAGTTCTCCCCCGACCTGACCGGGAAACCGGCCGGGTGCCCCACGTCTCGCATTTGAGACGTGGGGGTTCTAACTTCCCAAAAAAGCGCTCAACCCTACGGCGTAACTTTAAAGACCACGCCGCAACCAATGCGCCCGCATTGCAGCCCGCCGCCTTGCATGGTCGTTCCGTAAACATTCCCGGCCGCATCCAGGAGGAGATCGGTGAATGGCATGCCTCCGTCCCGGCCGCACGTGAACGTGTGCAGCACCGTCTCGTTGCCCTGCGCATCGAGCTTATAGACGGTTCCGCAGTTGAAGTGCCCGCCAAAC
The DNA here is from genome assembly GCA_003166855.1 of Acidobacteriaceae bacterium. Lineage (GTDB taxonomy): Bacteria > Acidobacteriota > Terriglobia > Terriglobales > Acidobacteriaceae > Sulfotelmatobacter. The sequence continues at coordinate 12,500 of PMUM01000467.1, forward strand.
GGAGTCGCGCCGTACAGATTGCCGGACGCGTCGCGCACCAGGTTATCCCACGGGCCGCTGCCGTCATCGTTGCAAGCAAAGCTGTGCAAGATGGTTTCATTGCCGGCGGCGTCCAACTTGTAGACCGTGCCGCAGAAAGTGAAGGCGCCGCCGCTAGTGGTCGTTCCGTAGAGATTGTCGCTGTTATCGGAAATCAAACCTCCGGCGGGCTCGTTTCCGTCACCTGTGCTGGTGGAGAAATTGTGAATCACAGTTTCGTTCCGAGAGGCATCCAGCTTGAACACCACCCCGCAGCCGAGGCTCAAGGTACACACTCCGCTGCCGCCGGAAAACGTGGTGCCGTAAAGATTCGCGCCCACTTTGGCCACACTCCCGTAGGGAATGCCGCCATCGGCTCCTCCGGTGAATTTGTGCAGAGTGGTTTCGTGGCCGGCCGCGTCGATCTTGAAGACGATGCCGCAACCATAACTGCTGGCCGCGCAGTTCAAGCCTCCCCAGGGCGTGACGCCGTAGATGTTGCCCGCGGAGTCGCGCGTGATTCGTCCATATTGCGGCGACTCGCCGTCTCCGCTGCCGATCTTGCCAAAGCTGTAAATCACACTCTCATTGCCCGCCGCGTCGATCTTGAAAACGGTCCCCGTGCCCGACGTTCCACCACTCGACGTGGTGCCATAGAAATTTCCCGCCGAGTCGCGGATCATTCCGGTCATTGGATCTGCGCCGTCCGGAATTCCGGCGAAGGTGTGCACGAAGCTCTCTGTGCCGGAGGTCGCGATCTTGAACACCGCCCCCAAAGAGCCGTTGACCCCTCCTTGAAAAACTGTGCCGTACAAGTTCCCCTGAGAATCGCGGATCAGCCCGCCAAGCGGTATATTTTTGTCGTTGGCTTGGCTGAAAGAATGAAGAACTTTTAAGTGTTGCCCGAACGATGGCGCTACGAGCGCAGCCACCACGAGGCACAAGCGAAGGACTTTCTTCATGGGTTTGCTCCTGGAAGTAAAAACTTTGCTGCGGGGGAACAGCGGGGCCTAAGTGGCGGAATGTTATCCCGGCGGAATTCAGTTGTCAACAAGCCGGCGGACGGAATATCCGCATGAGGAGGGGGTGCTTCCGCTCGTTGCAGTTGAAGCTGGTTTTCCTCTTGGAGGTTTCAAGGTTTCGAAGACTTTGAAACACTGAAACTCTGAAAAGTCTGGTCATGAGCTGCGAAACCTCCCTTCCTCCCGATTCTTGTCAATAGCCCAAATCGACACGATCGCATCTAACTCCATGAAAGCAGTCCGAATATAAAGTCCCCAACTATGTCCACTTTGCCCCCTCCAATTTAGTAAAATAGATATAGAGACAAAAAGTCAAAGGCGCAGCCCACCCGGTCGCGCCTTTCGTGTTTTCGGGACGAGTCAGGGACAGGGCGAATGAAGCAGTGGGAGCAGTTCAGCACTTTCAAGCAGCGTGGCGAATGGGTCGAGCTTCTATTCATGGCGGCCGCCGCCTCGCATGGATATCACATCCTCAAACCCTGGGGAGACTCTCTCGCCTACGACGTCGGCATCGAACACGGTGGCGGCCTACTGCGGGTGCAGGTGAAGTCCACAGCGGTGCTAAGGGGGACCGGCTATTTCTGTCGCTGCCGCCGAAGCTACAACGATATACAGGATTACACTCTCGACGAGGTCGACCTCTTTGCCGCGTATGTCGTTCCGATGAAGATCTGGTACCTGATCCCCGCTTCCGAGATCCTCGGCGCGGAACCCAAAGTGGGCGTGATGCTACATCCGGTGGTCCCACTCAAGAAAAGCCGCGAGTGCTACGAACACTACCGCGAAGCCTGGGGATTGTTAGCCAAAACCAGACGGGAGTTAGCCCGCACCAGCAAGCCCCGTTGATCCATTCTTAATCGCGAGGGTGCCAGCCCCTTGTCGCGTTCTGTGCGACAGGGTGGGTCCTTTGACTCTTCCCATTCCCGGAAATTCACCCGCTCGATGTTCACGAATCACAGAATAAATCCCCTGACCTCAACTACGATGGCGAACATGCCGTGGGGACTCAGGCGTTTCCAACAAGCACGATGCCTCCACTTCGTAACCTTCAGCTGTCATCATCGTGACCCGCTGCTGGCGAACGCCCATGCACGCGAAGTCTTCGAACACACTCTCGAACGCGCGCGCCGATGGTACGGATTCTTCGTCTCCGGATACGTGGTCATGCCGGAACACGTTCACCTGCTGATCAGCGAACCAGAACGCGCAGCGCTCTCGGTAGCGCTGCAAATGCTCAAGCAGAACACGGCGCACCAGCTCTGTCCGCCTGAGGGCACCCCGTTCTGGCAGCCCCGCTACTACGATTTCAACGTATGGACGGACGACAAGCGAGTCGAGAAATTGCGCTACATCCACCGCAACCCGGTAAAACGCGGACTAGTCGAGCGCCCCGAAGATTGGCCGTGGAGCAGCTTCCGCCACTACGCCTCCGGGATAGAAGGCACGGTGGAAATCGAATCGCAATGGACGGCGCGCAAGCGGGAGCAGATGGGAACAGAGCCTCGAATTGTCCGCCAAAGTCAAAGTCCCCACCCTGTCGCACAAACCGCGACAAGGGTGGGGCACCCCCAAAGATAGCGTCATTCGGAAGCCGCCCCCATATCCTCACCCCGAGGGTGCCCAGTCCTTGTCTCTCCCCGCCGCAGTAAGTGAGACGAAAAGCAGTTGATCCCGTGGGTGCCCCACCCTTGTCGCNNCTTTCAGAAAAGACTGTAACGGAGATTGAGGAAAATTGCGGGTCTGTAAGGCCACTTACAAATCGTAAAGCTCGCGTGCCTGTGTTTCCCCGCATCACACCAGGCACTCGGGAAACGACGTTTTCTGAAGTTTCCCAGACACCTTCCGTCTCCGGACCTTATCCCCGGGCCTTTCCGCGTTCATTCAACAGCAGGTCCCTCCACTCCG
>PMUM01000185.1 GCA_003166855.1 Acidobacteriaceae bacterium
GCACAGGCGCCGGCCAAGGCACTCAGCCCATGACCAACAATCGGGAGGGGGCGATCTCGGGATTCTATCTTGACGCAAACAATGTGTATCACGGTTTCCTGCGGAACCCGTAAACGAATCGTCACCAATACGATGCCGCCCGAAGTCCGGGCGAGTTGCCCCACTCATCGCGCACTTTGCGATGAGTGGGTTTCCCCAGCGGCTGGCGGAAATTATTACCCGAGGTCAGCCAGGTGCGACATCGCGCAGCAGCAGACCCGGAATGAATTCTAGGCGAGGTCGCGTAATGACTGACGCAAATCAGCCGTGCAGAGAACTAATAGCGGACTCGTTCTACAAGGCAGTCGTATGGGACGACCTCGAAAGGGGCAAGGCGCTGCTCAAAGACAATCCTGATCTGGTTTTCAGCAAATACGTCCTGGGCGAAACGCCTTTGCATCTGGCCGCGAAGTGGGGACATAAGGAAGTTGTGGCTTTACTCCTGGCCAACAAAGCCGAGGTCAATGCCAAGACCGAGTCGGGCGAGACGGCTTTGCACTACGCAGCGGAAAACGGCGAGAAGGATGTGGCGGCATTGCTGCTGGCCAGCCAGGCCGAGGTCGATTCCAGGAATAAGTGGGGCCAAACGGCTTTGCACTGGGCAGCACAGAATGGCCACAAGGACATGGTGGCATTGCTGCTGGACAATGGGGCTCAGGTGAATGCCAAGGACATCCACGGCCAAACACCTTTCCACCTCTCGCCGAGATGGGAACCCGAAGTGGAGGAATTGCTGCGCCAGCGCGGCGGGCACGATGCGCCGCCGACGAAGTGAAGACAGGCACTCTTTTGCACACCGGACAGTGGACCAGTGGACCTAAGGGGATTGCGACTATAACTTTGTTGCGGCCCATCTCGTTCTAGTCTCTACCAACGGGCTTGACCGGGAATTTCCTCTTTGGCTTCAAAAACATTTGTCTCTGAAACGCCCAAAGTCCGAGAAAAAGAGATCCGGATGAATTTCCATTCTCCTGATGCCCGGAAGCACGACACCGGGTCTTCGGCAAATTCCTGCGCCGCTAGTCCTGCAGCGACGCCCATTGTTTCCGCCGCCACGCCGCTCGGTCCCTCGGGCGGCTTTTCTTTGTATCACGCGGTAGCGCTCGGGCACTTGCCTTTATACCTGCTCGAACGACGGCGATATGATCAAGCGATCGAAGCGGCACAAAAATCGACGAATCTGTCAACCGTGTGTTTCCTCTGACACTTACGTTATATTTAGACAACCCAACCGGGCAGAGGCGATCTCACTTCCGACTCGGATCATCGATTTCCTTCATGATGTTATGGGAGGGAACGAGCGTCTTTTTGAGGCGACTATTAATCTTGCTCAGTTCCCAGAAGATCAAAACAAGGACAACCACGATTACGAACAGCAGGAATGGGACGTACATTTGTTTATCTCTAGCTCCAAGGAATCAGAAATTTCGGGCCGCTCATTGCAGTGAACTGGCTGCGGACGAAAACACGCTATTCGCATTGCTTCCGATCAGGCGAATCGTACCGACCACCAATACCAGAATAACGGCCAGCATCACCGCATACTCGGCGATGTCTTGGCCCTCGTCGTCCCGCCACAGCTTGCGCAAAAGATGATCCATGTTCGCAGTTCCTCTCACACGGCCCAATTCTACGCGCATGTTCACTCAATCCGAAAGGCTTGACTAGGAAGACCTTCGGCGGTCGCCAGTTTGGGCTGCTGCTCAAACCGGGCCTGTCTGCTTGGCCCGCAGAAAAATGAACCCGAGCAATTCCTTATCGGGCGGCATTCAAGGCGATAGGCCAAACCCGCGATTCGAAACGGCAATAAACACGTAAGGCCACAGTTCGAGAGCGCGTCTCAAATCCGATAGATGGGACAAAATTTCAGTTGACTACGCGGCGGTCACAGCGAGCGCACGCCGCAGAATCTCTTCGTAGAGCTGGTGAAATTCCTGCATTTCAGCGTCGTTCAGCGTTTCTCCCGAAGCGTACGCGAGCACGCGGGCAAGCTTCTGCTCCAGTTCCTCATCTGTGCAAGCCTCTAGGTTTGTCATTGAACTTGTCATTTTCTCCCGCCAAGGGCTGCAAAAGAAAGGGGGCGACCGCTCCCGCCGGAGAGTCGTCGCCCCCTCTGCCGCCGTCCTCCCCTGCCGTGGTCGGTTTTCAAGGGAGGGGCGTCATGCTCCGGTCGAAACCGCAGTGATAATAGTTTCGGACAAACCAAGCTGTCTGTGATTTCAAATACATCGCGGAAGGCGGCCCTTGGCGATAAAGCCCCGTTACACTCTTTTGACCTTAGACTTTCCGAAGAGAGCATTATGAAACAGTCTCCTGGCTCCATTCCCCCTAAGCTCGGGGTAGGAGATAAAACCATGTCCTTATCCGAAAACATTCGCCTCCTGCTCGCGGCTCGCGCCGCTACCGATCCTAACGCCGCAAGGCTTCTGGAAATGTTCGCAAAAGCCGATGAGATTTTGAGCGAGCGTTCGCTAGAGAAGATCGGGGATGTCGAAATGCCCAGACTCGCGCAAGTGCCCTCGGGATTGCTGTCGTAAGATCCCCTTTACACTCATCATGGGGTCAATGAGCCCCTCCGGTCGGGTTGATCACCGTAGAGGGCTATAATCATTTCCGTTAGGGCGGGAAAGCCGCCTGCATTTGGGTTGGAATCGGGCCGAGGTGGCCTATGACGCTGACTGTAGTGGCGGTGATCTTCGGAGTTTTCGCAATTGGTCTGATCGTTCTCCTGATCTACAAGAGCACACTCACCATGCACAGGGATGACCAGTTGTTTCTGGATGACGCGAGTTCGCACATGCACGATGAGCAGACGGAACTGTTGGCCAAACTCAACCGGCTTACCATCCCGGTGCGCGTGTTCAGCATCGGGTCTGGGGTATTTCTGTTGGTGCTCGTGGCGATGTGGCTCTACCAGAAGCTGAACGCGGTGCAGTAGCGTCGGAAGCGCATTGACCGGTGTTCGCCAATTCTCTTCTAACGGCGGTCATGGCTGGTTTACCGCGATCAAGATCGCACCTATTTTTGCTGAATTGACTCCATGTGCTGGGTGATTGCTTCCAATCTTACTTCTCCCCAGTCTTGATCCGATTCGACCTCATGGAAGATTGGTCCCCAAATTGGCATCTCTCGATCGCCGTGAGCGGGCAGTCCAGGTTCGCTGCCTTCGATGATGCCTTTTATCCGTTGGTAGGGGAACTTCCCGCCACTTCTTTGCGCGATTAGGGTCAAGTCTGGGACAGGATGCTTTAGGGCAACTGATGCTGGCCCGTGCCCTCGTCCATCAACTCCATGACACGCGGCGCAGTGGTCCCGAAAAATGTTCGCTCCTTCGACAGTTTTACGTGCCGGAACGATCGTCTTGTCCTGCTTCTGAGCTTCCGGCAAGAGACCAGCCGGGAGAAGAACCAAGCCCAGAAGTAGCATTGACCATCGCTCTTGCCGGCGCATGCTGCACCTCCGTGCATAGCCGATCTTCTGGGAAGCGAGACTTATTCGAGACACAGTAATGCTGCACAGATGAGCACGTCATGTCAGTGACTTGGGTCACATCTCTTTAATTGGGTGATCGCCAAGAATCACAACTGTCGATAATGTATGGTCCGCCGCCGGACTGCAAGAGGTTTGAAGTTGGGCGAAGGGACAGTCTGCGTAAATGTATCCGGCCTCTTAGTGGAGAATCGCTCTCCGGGCACTTGATGATGATCCGCGCGTGTCGGTCCTTATAAATCGCTCGGTCACTAAGGACGCATTAGCAACACCAGGTTTTCCGACACGCCGTTGGACTGTTCTTTCGTCTTCTTCTCTCCTCAGCAGACCTTGGTGGAACGTTTCTTCAAGCTTCTTCGTCGTCGTGGCGGTGGAAAAGTGGAAAGCGGGTTGTGCTTTCCAAGCGTAGCGTCTTTTCCACGGCCATCAAGCTGCCGCCAGCTGCAGCAGCGGCTGATGTCGATAGTCTTTGCCGCTGGACAACACGGCCCAGGCGATGCGCGGGGCTGGTGCGTTCCCGGACGGCGTTGATCAATACCGCGCGCGGACTGACCAAGTCCTATGGGGAGCGGTTGCGGGGGTGCAATCCGCGCAACCTGAATCCGGAAAAAGCCCAGAGACTGAGTCCGGAACTGCAGGCGGCGCTGCAGCCTCTGTTGGCAGCGATCGAATCGCTCAGCGAGCGGATTCACGAATACACCCAGCAGATCGAGAAGATCGCCAAGGAAAGTTATCCGCAAGTAGCGCGACTGGAACAGGTGAAGGGAGTGGGGACGCTGATCGCGCTCAGCCTACCTTCACCTCGACTCGCAATCGCGGGAGCTTCGTTACTCGGCAGCGGGGCATCCGCCCATGCTCCTGCTGCGCGACGGGAAAGTGCTCGAAATCATCGAGAATGGTTTGATCCTCGCGGCCTTCGACTTTGCCACCTTCGCCAGCGCGGTCCATCCGCTGGAACCGGGTGATCGCTTCCTGCTCTACACCGACGGCCTCGTCGATGCTGCCAACGCCTAGGGAGATTTCTTCGGGCAAGACGCTCTGTCCGCCGTGCTGCAGCAAACGGCTGAACTTGCGCCGTCCGCCGCCTCGGATCAGATCATCTCCGCAGTCCAGCAATGGTCCGCTTCGCAGGCCGACGATCTGACAGTTCTCATCTGCGACTACATCCCGAGTGCATAGGAACGCAGAGCGGCTGCTGGCCTCGTCCGGACAGGAACATTGAAGGCTGAGTACTGAAGGGGATTGGCCTTCGCGCCCGCCGACTGGCGGAAGTTCTACGCCGACCGTGGCTGGGAGCCCGTTGAACTTGAAGAGATGTCACAAACCGCCCGCCAGATGAATCGGCATGATGAAGGTCTTCCGCATCATCGGCTAGGCATTTCCCGGCTGGGGAGCAAAACAGCGCAAGATTTGGGAATCGGGCGTCGCGTTGCTTAGCCGGGCATAGGCACAACGCTACGCAAACTCGTAAGATGGAATGAGCGTTTAATTCCGCGAACCCTCGCGGGAAGTCGCTTGGGTGCATGGGTGCAACTGGAGTTTGCATCCGGATTCGTAAGCGATACCAGACCAATGAGTTAGCTGCTGACTCTACTGAGTTCGCGGGACCAAGAGGTCGGAGGTTCAAAATCCTCTCGCCCCGACCAATCCTTTCAGCGGTTAAATTAGCCTTAAATTGCAATTCCCGCCGAGCGGTAAATCTGCGTGATGTAGCGCATGTCGCGCAGACCTTCTTCGCCCGGCGATTTCGGCTCCAACCCATTTTGGATGCAGCGGGAGAAGTGGTCGGCTTCGGCCTGGAAGTGCGAGGGGTCGCGCGCCGGGTTGAGTTCGTCCAGTTGCGCGCCTGCATAATCGGCGCGCAGCCGCAGTCCTTCGTAGACGAAGGCCGAATCGACTTCGAGCCAGCCTTTCGATCCATGGACGCGATAGAAGCCTTCCATGTCGGCGCCGTAGGTAGTGTTACAACTAGCTACGACGCCGGAGGGGAACTTCATTGTCCAGGAGACATTCTCCTCCACTTCATTGAAGCGGCCGTCCTGATCGATGACGGAGGCATTGGCCGCGATGTGCTCCGGCTCTTCGCCGGTCAGGTAGCGGCATGCGTTGAGTGAGTAAATACCCACATCGAAGAGCGGCCCACCGCCGGCGAGTTTCTTGCTGAGCCGCCATTCGCCGGGAGCAATGTTGAAGCCGAAGGAGCTCTCGATGGCCTGCACCTGGCCCAGTGCGCCCTGGCGGATGAGCCGGGTCGCTTTCAGGTTGGTGGGCTCGTAGTGGCAGCGATAGGCGACCATCAGCTTAACGCGGGCCGCCTTGCAGGCCGCGATCATCGCCTCGGCCTCGGCCACGTTGGTGGACATCGGCTTCTCGCAAAGTACGTGTTTGCCGGCTTTGGCCGCGCGGATCGTGTACTCGGCGTGCATCGAGTTGGGCAGCGCCACATAGACCGCATCGATGGCCGGGTTGTGCGCGATTTCATCGAAGTTTTCGTAGTTATAGATGGAGATTGCCGGAACGCGGTACTCGGCCGCGATCCGCTCCGCCTTGTCGCGATGGCCGCTTACGAGCCCGGTGATCTGGGAGGTGGTGGTGCTGCGCACGGCGGGCATGAAGTGACCTGCGATACGGCCGAGGCCGATGACGCAGTAGCCGGTCTTCTGAGGAACGGAGGTCTCGGCATGCAGATTCGGGGCAAACCGGGCTGCCAGGCCGAGCGCGCTCAGCTTGGCGAAGTCTCTACGTGTCAGATTCATGGCGATCGATTCTCGCTTTCGATGTTTCGGGCCGCACCGAATCAAATATAACTAATTGTCTTCTTCAGGACGTAGTCGAAGAACCTTTCGCTGGTGCCGTCCTCCGAAGTCCATTCCGCACGAAGTGTCGTTCTCTTTTCTACCTTTCTCAAAGCGGAAAGCAGCGTGCGGTTTAATTCCTTCGCACTGGCTCCTTCCATCTCGGCTTCGACGACGAACTCGTCGCCCTCTTTCTTGACCGAACCCTTCGCGGCGAGCTGGTCAATAGCGTGCCGGATCGTCTCCGGCATCCGAGCGGTTGATCCGTGCGTGAAGCTTGAAGTTCAACTAGAATCATCGCCAGTGCTGGTACCCCCACTGCCAGAGGGCATGGTCGAGAGTACGCAAAGACATCTTGAACTGTTGCGCCAGTTCGCGACATTTTCGCAGGTATGCGAGGTAATAATCGACCCTGTCGGCGGGCCCGTCTGTGACGCCAAGAGATTTCAGAGCATAGATGTCGATGATGGTGTATTTCTCAGGATTGATGGTTGTCAGGATCGCGGATGCCACGGGCACGCCTACTCCGTGCAGCCTGTCAAGGATTTCTATCGCTGACCGCTCGGCGTCAGCCTCGACCGCCGATCGTAAGGCCCTGTCGATTTCGGCGTCAGTATTCTGACCGAGGTAGGACATTACACGCGTGAGATGTACTCCCTCCATCTTCCACTCGACAATCAGACTTAAATTCTCCCGGCTGTAATTACCGCTGGCGATGCTGCCACCCGCTTCAAATGCCCTATCCTGATCGACATTGGTTAACCGCCGAGAGACAAGCCCGGCTATTTCCGATGGGTGAAATTGAAGCACGAAATTGTATGGATCGGCCTTCTCCCCCATCGGAGAGCAGACGCGGGTCATCACTTGCTTGTTCCGAACTGTTGCAAGGCGGTTCCGCTGGGAGATATCGCGCTGACTCTTGTCGAGCACGGTACCGTGCTGGAGGTAAGCAACAAACGACTCGGGCGTTGTGTGACTGACTGTGCAGGAAGGGCTTGTGTGGGTTGCCCCGGCTGAGCAAGTCTGCTGCAATTGCGGGCAAGAACCGCCCCGAGAGCAGACCAGAGGCATTAGGTGGGGCAGTCGGGCAGTCCGGCGTCATTCCCCCGCAGGCATGTTCAGTTTGGGCGCGAGAGGTCGGCGACCCCGTTTACGTGAGTGCCGTCTTCAGAAACTTGAGCGTTCGCTCCCACGCTGTCTTGGCGCATGCCGGGTCGTACACCTCAGGGCGGGCTTCGTTCATGAACGCGTGGTGTGCCTCATAGCGATAGAGCTCGAACTGTGATTTCGACCGCTTGAGCGCGGCCTCGAGGTCATTCACCTTGGCAGGTGTGCACCAGTCGTCCTTATTCGCGAAGTGGCAAATCAGGGGAATCTTGATTTTCTTCAAATCGGCGGCGTCGAGGGGCGGAATGCCATAGAAGCAAGCGCCAGCGTCCATCTCCGGTACCCGCACCGCCGCCAGGATGGTCAGCGCCCCGCCCATGCAGAACCCTCCCACGGCCACCTTTTTCGAGGATTCTTTTAGGTACTGCACGGCACCGCGGATGTCTTGACCGGCGGCATCGGGGAAGTTGAGGTTCGCCATCAGGTGGTTGGCTTCGTCGGCGGCCGTGGTGACTTTGCCCCGGTAGAAGTCCGGAACGAGCGCCCGGTAGCCAGTTTCGGCGAGCCGATCCGCGGTCTTCTTAATCTGATCGTTTAGTCCCCACCATTCCTGGATGACGACAAAGCCGGGCGCGCCTGGTCCTGCTTTGGGAGTCGCCAGATAGCCGGGGCAGGTCTTTCCGTCCGGTCGCTTGAACTGAATCATCTCGCCCATCGGATCCCTCTAACTGGATGCGGGACTGCCAGCCTCATACTATAACTTTGTCGCTTTTTTCGCCGGGCGAAGACCGTCACGCGCCTGCTGTGCTTCCACACATGGTCGCTATGGTGGTACAAAAAGCTGCCTGCACCTCTGAAACGCCCCAGCCGACACCTGAACCTCTGGCCAGCCAAATCCCAGCAGAATGGGCTTCCTGAGGGCCGGCTACTTTGCCACGCTGAATGTCGTCCATGCATGCGAGTTCATGTCCCGCTGGAGAGGTTGCTGCCAAGAGAACTCTGGGTGTGCACGCAAATGATCAGTCGCCTTGAAATCCATACCACAGGCATGACCCGCAGCAGCAATAAAACTCATTCCTGCTGCCAAGCTCGCATCGGCAGCCTTGTTCTGGACAGCCCCGGCCATTCCGAAAGGTGGCTGCCAATCTCCATCGCCTCGTGGCGAAAGGTCGATGTGCCCGTCCAGTGTGCGTTCGTCGGCTTCTTCTTTATTCTCGAACGTGTCGTAGTGGTCGGCCAGAAACCGCTGCGCCGCCGCTACGTCTATCTTGCCTCTATTCTCGGCCATTAGCTGTTCCCAGCGCAGGTGTCGGGCGTTGGAGCTCTCGCTCATATTGTGGGGGTCGAAGTCAGTCTCTTCGCGGATCAGCTTTTCACTAATCGGAAAATTCGAGCCCACAAAATACCCGTCGTTTTTCCGCTCCAGCGTAACGTTCTTTAACCCTAGTTCGAGGCGACCGATTTCATTCTTCCTGATATCAGCAAGCAGCCAAGTATTGGCGTAGCCGCCGTTATTGCCGTCCTTCATGATGCTCGCAAAATCATCAATGGAAGCCGAATACTGTGCCGCCTTGCGTGCCCGAACAAATTCGGGAATCCCGTTTGGATCGTATCCCGAGAAGTGGCCAATTGTGGTTTCCGTAATTACGATTCCGGCCGAGTTCATCACGAAATCGTCCGCACTGTGGATGACACCCGGCAGACCATCCATGAGCATGCGTTTGCCCCTGGCCGGCACGATGTCGTAAATGATTGTCCACCGCTCCCCGTCTAAATAACCCGTCCAATTATTATGAGCGATCACAACCTTGCCGTCTTTTGTGTAACTGCCCGTGGCAACAAACGCACTGCAATGCTCGGGAACCGCCAGCGAAGCCGTGGACTTAATCGCGTGTTCCTTGTCATATTGCTTGACGTAATAGCTCCATTCCTCGGCGGCGTTCAAAGCCACCACATCCCACAGATCGACCTTCACGTCGTGGGCATTGGCGCCATCGGCGATTCCTTGCAACTCCTCCCGATATTCCTGCTCAATGCGAGGCCACAGCATCGTCTGCGCAGAATCGCGGAAGAACTGCCAGTCCTTCTTGCTACCGTGTGTTTGTTCGAGAATTGTGACTTTCAGCGTGTCTTCAATCTCTGGCGCCAGCAAGTAGCCGTTCTGAAATCCGATCTGGTGCGGTGTCCCTTGGAGATGCACGAATGACCACCCGTTCTTCTGCGGTTGCCGGAAAGCGCCATCCAATTCTGCGTCCGGTGCACTCGCCTGAAGGGAAGAGATAGGCGAAAAAGAAAGGAATGTTCCGGTCAAGAGAAGCCCAGCCAAAACTACCAACCATCGCCGCATTCGCGACTCCAAGGTCTTTAGATTTTGGGAGGGTATTCTAGCAGAGTTCGATCGAGATTCAGACTAGCCATGCCCTGACAAGGGTGTCGTGGCTTTCTTCGCCAGGGGACGACCGTAATAATCAAAGCCATCTACGAAGGCGAGGGAACGTTTGCTTGCAGGGATTGGTTCGTCTTCTGCAAAGTTCCGGGCTGGTATCCCAGCGTCTCAACCAGCCTCAGAACCTCCTGATACTCGGCTTCCTCCATGCGGGGCGTGCGGCTCAAAATCCACAGGTATTTCCGGCTAGGTTCACCCACAATCGCGTACTGATAGTCTGGGCTCAGGCCAATGACCCAATAGTCGCCGTAAAACGGCCAGAAAAATGTCACTTTCAGCTTGGCATTAGTCTTTTTGTCGACGACCTTGGCCGTGCCCCGCGCGGTTGTTATCTTCCCATTCTTCTCGCGGCACGCATTCACCACTTGGACCTTCCCGTCACCTCGTAGCGTGTAGATAGCAGTCGTGTCGGATTGACAGTTACGCTGGAAGCGGTTCGGATACCGAGCAATCTCGTACCACTTGCCGGCGTAGCGGCGGAGGTCAACATTGTCCACCGCGGTCAGCGGAGAAGTAGATGTGGCTTGCGCAGAGCTGTGCTGTGCCCCCAGCAAGGAACCTGCAAGAAATACGAATGCCCCAAACACGTTCATGGCTAGCTTCTTGGGCACGAGTTGTCCACACTCATGCAGCAACCGGATTCGCCTTGAGATAGTCCTCGATCTCGAGAACCTCATCGGAAGTCAGACGGAATTCTGCCGATCGCACGATCTGCTTAGCCTGCTCGGCAGAACGCATACCCACAATCGCTCCGGTGACGACTGGATCACGCAGCGTCCAGGCAACCGCTACCTCGCCGGGTGTTCGGTTGTGACGCTCAGCGATCCCGCGTAGCACTTCCACCACCCCAAGGTTGCGACTCAGCAGCGGTTCCTGAAAGCTGGCGGTTCTCGGGCGAAAGTCGTCTGGCGGCAGCGACGCGATGCGTTCGCGTGTCATTTTGCCGGTCAGCAGTCCGGACTTCATCGGGGAGTACACGATGACGCCGATCTGCCGCTCACGGCAAAATGGCAGAACGTCCTTCTCGATGTCACGGGTCACGATGTTGTAGTTCGGCTGCAGCGAGGTGATGGGTGCGATCCTCTCGACCCGCTTCATCTGGGCGACATTGAAGTTCGATACGCCAATGTAACGAACTTTGCCTTCCTTTTGGAGTTGGGCCAGCGTCTGCCAACCCCCTTCCATCTCGGGCTCTGGATCGGGCCAGTGGATCTGGTAGAGATCGATCAGATCTACCCTCAGCCGGCGCAAGCTTGCCTCCAACTCGCGGCGCACCGAGGCGGCTTTCAGGCTGTGCTCGATCTCGCGCTGGTCATTCCACACCAGGCTGCACTTGGTAAAGACGTAAGGACGGTGTGCGCGTCCCGCGATCGCTTTGCCTACGACCTCCTCTGAGTGCCCCAGTCCGTACACGGCCGCAGTATCGATCCAGTTGACGCCCGCATCGAGCGCAGCGTGAATCGCCGCAATCGATTCCCCGTCCTCCTGTCGTCCCCAGGAGAAAGCCCAGTCGCCGCCGCCCATCGCCCATGCGCCAATACCGATGGGAGTGATCTCTAAATCGGAGCTGCCTAGATGTCGAGTCTGCATAACTTTTCTTGGATTATTTTAAACGCAGGAAGACACTCTGCGTTGCTCTCGCCCCGTGTTCCTCCCTGGAGGAGATAAACTGTCTTGCGCCGACTGCGGCGAGCTCTTCGCCGTTGCCGTGTGCTGTGAATTAAGCTGTGGAGAAGTGGAGACAATTTAACCGTCTATTCGCTAAGCGTCCACAAATCAACGGATTGCGTCCTCGGTGGGCGAGCTCCTAAAGTTCAGACCTTGCACTGAAAAGCGGCATTGACAGCTCGGAAGTAAGTGTTTAGGGTGACACACGTCGATGGCTGAAAGGGTTGGCTTAATTAAACTTTTGCCAGTCCGAAGTAGGCTGAGTGATCAGCTCGGCGGGGCAACCCGAAGAGCAGCCAGACCTGAAAAAACCGACGGCTCTGCGAGGGGCAGTTGGGGTTTGGGACCGCGAAAGCGGCGATCGCATCAAGGGCTGTGACGGTGCATGCCTCCACGCTTTTGGCTCCCTCGCAGGAGCTGGCGGCTAGAGCATAACCAATGTCACAGCCTTTACCTTTTCCCCGCTTTCTCGGTTGCCGCAAGGCTGTTCTCCCAAAATATATTCTTGCCCCGAGATCTCCTGCGGCAACGCTCACCCCCTTTCAACAAGAATTGGGAACAACCGTTCAAACAAGACTTGACTGGCTCCATCCGCGAAGCCTTAACCGGTTCGCTCAAGGAATAGTTGCTAGTCTATTTGTACAATACGGAGAACATGGCAGTGACGATTGAGATGCAGAATACGGGTGACCCTCGAACGCGCACGGAGATTCTTGCCGGTGTCGAACATGTGCTGAGTGATGCAGCGGGAGAGTGGCGGGTGTCAATTTTCGGGTCTCGTGCAGATGACAACTGGGAAATGAAAGTGGAGGGACCTCTGGGATTCGAGCGCTCGTACACCTTGGTTGGCAAAGCTGGAGAGCACCAGCCTGAGGCAATACGGAACGTGCTCACTAAGCTGCTGCCCGCGAGCACGCGATGATCTAGCATACTGGTTCGCGTTGCCCTGCAGCCGAAGCAGACATCGCCGGACTTAGCTGGGTCAGTTTTTGGAGACGGTGGAATCAGCGATGAAGAAGATTCCGAATTCGAGTCGTCACCTCAGCGAGCACATTCTGCGAGCGTTGAACAAGATTAGGAAGCCAAGCACGGCCGGCGAAATCACCGAGTTGCTCAATCGTAACCTGGACCTTGAGGACCGCCCTTTCCAAGCAAA
>PMUM01000476.1 GCA_003166855.1 Acidobacteriaceae bacterium
CTCAGTAGAGCAGCAAGTGACATGGCCAATCTGTCCCCTATTGCTCAACCATTTGGGAAACAGGTCATTACCACGACGAGCCGTATATTGCCGCCAATGTCGAGAGCAGGCCATAGCACTCAAAGTTCGACTTCTTTCGATCCAGTTCACATCTGAAGCGTTCGGAAATAGGTCGGAAGATGAGCGGAATGGAGGGGATATAACGTCAACTACTGCGCAGTTTTCTTTGCGGCGTGTACACGTTCGGCCCGATAACCGTCTGGCGGGAGAGAAGATCTATTACGACCGAGCGATGGTTCTGAGGCAACTGGGAGTTTTCCATGAGCCGCAGACTGTTCTCGGAGGCATCTCTATCCTGCTCACGCATCCGTTGACCATATTGCAGCTCTCGCGAGACGGTTTCGTAGAAACTAGCGGCGATAGCAACAAAAACCTCTAACTCAATCGGGCCGCGAGTGTTCATCAAACCCTTCTAGCGAATACCTTCACTCGCCGATGAGAGCGTTCAATGCTTTGAGGACTCGGCCCTACTGTTCGTACGCCCCGATGTTGATCTGTCCGCTGCTGTTGATGCGTGGATTGCCGGCGTAGTCGGTGCTTCCGTAGATGGAAGATCCGTTGCAGTAGCCAACGCTGCAGGTGAGGCTTGTACTTCCTGCATTGATCGCCGGAGAACCGGATTGCAGGTCCAGATTCGGTGGGTTCGAGGTTGCATTGATATACAAGGGATTCGCATTCGGTGAATTCTTGTCCTGGCCGGTTGCCGATTGGTAGGCGGCATAGTTCTTGTAACTGGATTTGTTGCTCCAGGTAATGGAAGTCCCTTGCGAATAGCCGGCTTTGGAGTAATACACATTCCAGTTTGCCGTCGCCGTGGAACCGCTCACATAGCTGTAAATCCAGACATTCTGGCTGCCGGCGTAGACGATGTTGTTTTCGAAAATGTTGGAGGATCCAGAGTGGTACTGGATCTGAAACTCAGCTCCCTGGTTCTTGACGTTATTGTTGTAGAGAGAATTGTTGACGACCACGACGTGGTCGCTGCCGCCGACGCTGCTGGCGTAGCCTCCGATGGAGATGCCCACGGTGTTGGCGTCGTAGAAGAGGTTGTTGCGGATGGTGACGTAGCTGCTTATGTGTCCCTCGTGCTCGCTGGCGGCTTCCATGTTCAGGTCGCAGGCATAGACAGTGTTGCGCTCGAAAATGACATAGGCGCAACCATCACAATAGAGGCCGTCTGCGTCGTAAGAATTCCCCTCGCCCGGATTATGGATTCCACTGATGTTGTAGACCGTGTTGCCGCTGATCAGGCCATATTTGGCCTGGTCGGAACCGGTGGGTCCCACGCCTTCGAAGCCGATCGCGTCGATTCCGATGTTGTCGTTGTCATGAACGATGTTGTTGGTGATGGAAAAGTAGGTCACATTTCCGTCCACATTCACGGACTCGCTGTTTCCGGTCTTGAGGTTGTAGACCTGGTTGCCGCTGATCGTGATGTTTGTAATCGGCGTACTGGACGTGCCGTAGACGGCGATGCCAAAGGCGTTGCCGTTCTTCTCCGATTTGGTGGTGATGTTGTGCACCAGATTATTGAGCAACTGGACGCCGGTGCCCGAGCCGGTGACCCAGATGCCGGCGGGAGTCGGGCTGGCGCTGCTGGTGGTGTAGTTGCGGATTTCGAATCCGCTGACCGCGATGTAACTCTGGTTGATGATGTTGATCAGGCCCTGGGTGCCGGTCACGCTCACGCCGGTGCCATCGATCACCGCGGTCTGCCCCGGATAGCTCGTGAAGGTAATGTAATTCGACGCTGTTCCTGAGGCGGGGAAGGTCACCGACTCGTTGTATACGCCCGCTTCTACGTAGACAGTTGCTCCCGCCGAGACGGAATTGGCGGCGTGCTGGATGGTGAGCCAGGGCGCAGTGAAGCTGCCAGAGTTGCTGTTACTCCCGGTTTTAGAGACATAGTAGGTCGACCCGGATTGTGCGAAGAGAGAAAACGAGGTGAGTGCGAGCACGATGAAGAGCTTCCCAAGGGATGTCATGGCAGTCTCCTTTTCGGTGGAACCGAGCCGGTGCGAAACAGGACGAGGGTGGCGAAAAGCAGGTTGCCCGAGGGGGCGGAACCCGACTGCAGCAAAGCTTAAGAGCATTACGAATCATTGTCAATGCTTATCTTAAGTTGCGAATCATGGATTAGTGTTCTTGCGATTCGTTGCTTTCTTGAGGGAAGGCGTTGCCTAAGAGGTTGCGGAAAAACGTGACCATCAACGACCACAGAGGCTGAAGCCCACACTGATTCCACATGCCGTACGCGGCCCTAGAAGGGCCGCTCTTTCACGGTAATGCACGCATTTATAGTTTTTCCGCGACCTCCTAGGGGAAGGCGGGCCGATCGTCGGGCCATGAGGGCGATGGGGATGCCGACAAGGAAGGCGTGGGAGAGTAACTGATCTACAAGCTCAGTTACCGCCATCGGGGCTGTGCGCTGGTGTACGGCTGAGAGGGGGATCACCACATGTTGTATGAAGTAGAACAAGCCGATTCCAAACGCCGGCCCGCAGATCCAGGGGTTACGTACGAGCGCTGGAACGAGAAGAGCCGCTGCGTAATAGAAGGTGGCTGCGCCGATCGCGATGAAGAACTGAAGGACGATGCCCAAGGCAACAGTAGGCCAGCCTCCGCGAAAAGAGTGCGGCCCGAGTAGTCCGCTGGCGATGCTTTGAAAGAGCACGGCGGGTGGCACTGCGTAGGCCAGCCAATAGAAGATAACGGCGTCGAGGCCGTCAAGCAGACCGGCGATTCCGCCGCCTACGAGGATGGTCTGCGTCGCCCGTGGGCGGAAGAGTTTTGGGAGTGCTTCAGAGTGCATGGCGATGGGTCCTGCACGTTTTGACGGCAAGGACCGTTGGAGGTCACCGGGATTATAACGTTCGCTTATAAGGGGGACATCCGCGAAAACGCAACGGGGACGGCCGAGGCGGCCGTCCCCACATGGACCTCTCTAAACCTTACTTCTCGCCCAGCTTCTCGAAGAAGCGGCAGATGGTTTCGATCCCGTGGTAGAAGTTCGGGATGTGGAACTTCTCGTTGGGAGCGTGCAGGTTGTCGTCGGGCAGGCCGAAGCCCATCATGACGCTGGGAATTTTCAGCACGTCCTGGAACCCGGTGACGATGGGAATCGAGCCACCGCTGCGGATGAAAACTGTTTCCTTCTTGAACGTGTCGTGCAGGGCTTCGGTGGCGGCTTTGATGTAGGGGTTGTCGGTGCCAACGACGGCGGCCGGGCCCTTGCTGTGGATTGTGATTTTCGTTTCGATGCCTTTGGGCGTCAGCTTCTTCACGTAGGCTGCGTACTTCTTGAAGACATCGTCCGCATCCTGATTGGGCACCAGGCGCATCGAGACCTTCGCCGCTGCCTTGGCGGGAATCACAGTCTTGGCGCCGGCCGCGATGAAGCCTCCGGGCATGCCGTGGACTTCGAGCGTGGGGCGCGCCCAGGTGCGGTACAGGACCGAGTAGCCGAGCTCTCCGGTGAGGACTTTGGAGCCGACTTCGGCCTTGCGGTACTTCTCCTCGTTAAAGGGCAGACGTTTCCAGGCCTTGAGTTCATCCTTGGTCGGAGCCTTGACGCCTTTGTAGAAGCCGGGGATCAGGATCTTGCCCTTGGAGTCTTTCAGTTTGCTGATGATTTCGATCAGAGCGAAAAAAGGATTCGGGGCAGCGCCTCCGTACACGCCGGAGTGCAAGTCGGTCATGGCGCCCTTGGCTTCGATTTCGGTGTAGACCAGGCCGCGCAGGCCTACGCACAACGTGGGAAGATTGGGCGCGAAGAGTTCGGTGTCGCAGACCAGAGCGAAGTCCGCTTTCAGCTTGGCTTTCTGCTTGACGATGTATGCGTCGATGGATTCGCCGCCGACTTCTTCTTCCCCTTCGAAAATTACCTTCACGTTGATGGGAAGCTTGCCGCCGCCGGATTGCATGAGGGACTCGAGAGCTTTGACTTCCATCCAGAGCTGGCCTTTGTCGTCGACGGCGCCGCGGGCGTAGATATTATTATTGCGCTCGGTGGGCTCGAAGGGCGGAGTGTGCCACTCGTCGAGCGGCTCGGCGGGCTGAACGTCGTAGTGCGCGTAGCAGAGCGCAGTGGGCTTGCCGGAGGCATGCAGCCAGTCGGCGTAGATGAGGGGATGTCCCTTGGTGGGGATGATCTCGACGTTTTCCATGCCGATGCGGCGCAATTCGCTGGCTACGAAGTCGGCAGCTTTTTGAATGTCGGGCTTGTGCTCTTCGAGAGTGCTGACACTGGGAATGCGGAGGAGATCTTTGAGTTCGTTCAGGAAGCGCTGCTGGTTATTGCGGGCATACTCGACTGCGGAAGAAGCCATGGTGAGTCCTTTCTGTGATCTCGGCAGACAATCGCGGCGGACAATCTCGGCAGACAATGCGAGATAGCGGATCGAGAGTCCGAGCAAACGAATCAGTATAGCGCGAAGGCAGCGGGCGTGCTTCAGCGCTCTAGAAGTGCGCGTGAGAACTGGTGTCGTCCCTTCGGGACTCGTTCTCTTCCCACCCTACCCGGCACTTNNATCCGGTTCTCACGCACTCTCTCTAGCCTTTTACCATAAAGGACACGGAGGAGAACCTCAGGCGTAGCCCAGGCTCTGGCGGCGACGCCAGTAAGCGGACGCCAGTAAAGCGCATGTAGCCAGCGCATAAACGCCGGGAGAACTTGAGGTCGGAGTTGTGCCCATGAAGTCGAGCCCGGGAATCTGGTGAGCGGGGCCGATATACCACCACACGGTGTAGATCGCTTCGAAAGCCTTACTGCTCCCACTCCAGATCCCGAGTGCGAGCGCCAAGCTGGGGATGAACAATGCTCCGGCGAACCAAGCGACAAAGCCGTGCCAATCCGCGCCCAGCAAGAGACGAGTGCCAACTCCGCTACCGGTGAGCAGGGCGACGAGGCCGCCTGCTGTCCAGAGAGCCGGAAGCTGACGCGAAAGGCTGCGCGCGGAGGAGAAGAGCAGGGCGCTCGTGGCATGACGGGCTTCACGACAGCCCATCTGGGACCAGAGCAGGACAGGCCAGATCCAGGCGGCAAGCAGGAATCCTGCGCGCACGTCGCGTTCGGGAGAGACGAGTTGACCGACGAGCAATCCCGCGGCGCCTGCGTACCACCACCAGCGCTGGCCTTTGAGCATCAGCCGGAGTTCAGACATTACTAACTGCGGAAAGCGCGAATTCGCTAAGGTGCGTACGAGGGGCGTGAGATGAGCGGCGGTCAACGAGACTGGCGCAGGAACAGAGACAGCGCGGTCTTCTGATGAGAAATCGGGGGCGTTGTTCTCTGCTTGGGTCCGCGGCTTGCGCCAGGATCGGGCGGGATCGAAGCGGTGAAAGAAGACAGATGCCAGCAGCGCAAGTCCGGCGGCGGCGCTGACCCAGAGCAGGCGCACCAGCAACACGTTCCACGTCCAGTCGATTCCATTCCAGGGAAAGGTCCGGACCGCGCGTTCGCCGCCAATCGTCAGGCTGAAATTGAAATTTTCAGGACCGCCGGGATTGAGCGCATGCAGGGCAGTTCGCGTGCTGCGGTACAGGAGTTGCAGGCCACTAGGATCGTCGACGCCTGTGGCTCCCAGTGCGATCGCGGCCGTCCACAGAAAGAAATACACAACGTTACCCACGCCGCCGCGAAGTACAGGCAAAGTCTCGAAGAGCACGGCGACGCTGGCCGTCAGAAGCATGGCTGGCAGCGCAAGAAAAATGAAGGGCGACCAGAGTTTCCAGAGAGAGAAGGAATGGGCCTCGGCACGGATCCATTGCATGGCCAAAGCGGCGAGCATAAGGATCGCGACCATGCAGGCGAGCACCGCGAAATTGCTGAGGGTTTTCGCGAACGTGTAGAAGTCCTTGCGCATGGGGGTGGCAGCGAGGATCTGCCCGACGCGCGAATCGGTATCGCGCTGCACAGAATTCTTCACGATGTAGAATCCGGCCAGTGACAGAAACGTGGAGCAGCATACGGTCATGAGGGCGCCGATCCACGCGGAGTTGTAGACACCGCGGTAGCCTTGACCGACCACCATCCAAACCTTTTCGGCAGCGACGGCGTAAGCGAGATACAAGGCCGCGGCCAAGGTGACCAGGAAACTGTAGCGGCGAACGCGCTCCAGAAAATCGGCGCGGACCATGTGGTAAAGCACGCGCGGGGCGTTCATGCTGCAACTCCGGCACGGTGTTGCGAGAGGCAATAGAGGTAGGCGTCTTCGAGATTGGGAGTGACAGGCTGAGCGCCGTGGGGCGGCGAGTCACCGAGGACGCGAGCATGGACTCCATCGCTGCGGCGGGCGGTGTTGCTGATCAAATATCGCTGGCGCGCGGTGTTGAGTTCGCCGCTGGGCAGCACCCATTCCCAAACCCGGCCTTCGACACGCTGCAACAACAATTCTGGCGACGCGTGCGCCACGAGCGCGCCTTGCGAGATGAGCGCGATGTCAGTGGCCGTCGCTTCCACGTCGGAAACAATGTGCGTGGACAAAATGATGATGCGTTCGCCGGAGAGTTCCGATAAGAGATTGCGGAACCGCACTCGCTCCTCCGGGTCGAGTCCGGCAGTCGGTTCGTCCACAATCAGCAGTTGCGGATCGTTGAGCAAGGCCTGGGCGATTCCGACGCGCTGCTTCATTCCGCCAGAATAGCCGCCTAGCGGACGCTTGCGGACGTCCGTGAGGTTCACGAGGTTGAGAAGCTCGTCGATGCGCTTCCGGGAAGCTGCGGCGTCGAGACCCTTGACGGCGGCGAGGTACTCGAGAAATTCGACCGCGTTCAGGTTGGGATAGACGCCAAAATCCTGTGGGAGGTAGCCGAGGGTAGAGCGCAGAGCATCCGGATCTGTGGCGAGATCGGTGCCGTTCCAGAGTACGCGGCCTTCTGTGGCGCGCGTGATGGTGGCGAGGATGCTCATCAGCGTAGTCTTGCCGGCGCCGTTGGGGCCGAGCAGTCCGAGCACGCCTGGACCTAACTGCAAGGTGAAGTTGCGTAGCGCCCAGTTTCCGCCGCCATAGCGCTTGCTGACGTTTTCGATGCCGAGATTCAAGAGTCCTCCGCTGCGACTATAACCCGGTGGCCCAGCGTAGTGGAGGAACGCATAACGCTCAACAAAAGTTCCGGAGAAATGGGGCACCCGTATTTCATGGGAACCTTGCGGGGGAGAAGGCGGTGAGGTCGAACTCTGGGACGCGGCCCTCGATCAACGCCGCCATTACCTCTGCAGTGATTGGAGCAAGAAGGATGCCGTCGCGGAAGTGGCCGGTGGCGACGTAGTAGCCGGGCGTTTGGGTCTCGCCGAGGATGGGAAGAGCGTCGGGAGTTCCGGGGCGCAGGCCGGCCCAGTCTTCGAGGATTCGGGCATTGCGCAGTTCCGGGACGAGCGCGAGGGCTGCGTGATGCAGACGCTGGATTGTGGCGAGGTCGGTGCGCTTGTCGAATCCGGCTTCTTCCACAGTGGCGCCGACGAGGAGACGTCCGTCACTGCGGGGGATGAGATAGGCCTCGGGGGAGCGAACGACGTGCTTGAGCAGGGCGCGTGAGGGCATCACGAGGCAGAGCATTTGTCCTTTGACGGGGCGGGTAGGGAAGGCGTGGGGAGCGATTTGGCCGGACCATGCGCCGGCACAGTTGACGACCTTGGCGGCGTGAAATGCGGTCTTGACGGTGGTGACGCCTGCGGCGCGATCTTCCGCTACCGTCACAGCGGTGACTTCATCGCCGGAGGAAAAGTCTACGCCTCGATTCTTGGCGGTCTTCCACGCAGCGGCAGTAAGGGCTCGCGGATCGACGCTGCGCTCCTTCAGATAGAACGCTGGGCGAAGCGGAAACCCAGACTCGGCGAGCGCGGGTTCGGCCTCGGCTAGGCGGACCGGAAGGAGAGCTGAAGCCCTGAGTGCGGGATGCCGAATATGTTCGGTAGATGGAAGAAGAATGGTCCCGAAGTCCCGCAGGTCAACTTTCATCCCCGACTCGACTTCGAGTTCATACGCGAATTCCGGGTAGAGGCGGGCGCTGGCCGTGGCCAAGGGCTGAAGGACTGCGGGAGTCTCGAGGGGACAGTCGACCAGCATTCCTCCCGCGGCGTGGGAGGCTTCGCGGCCGGGTTCTGCGCGCTCGACCACCAAGACGGAGGCCCCGCGCTTCCGCAGCGCGATCGAGAGCGAGGGGCCAATGATGCCTCCGCCGATGATGATTACGTCCCAAGTCTTCACCTCGGCATTGTAAAAGAGACGCCGGGCGTGGGGTGGAGGATTGAACGAAGATGACACGGAACGCGCGGCTGCATAGAATGACGAGCATGAAGAAGATCTTCGTGACTGGGGTAGTGCTGGCAATGCTTGCGCTGGCGGGCACGGCTTTGGGGCAGAAGGACAAGGAAGAAGAACCAACGGCATGGCTGTATTTCGTTGTGGTGAAGGACGACAACGGGAAGCCGGTGCGCAATGCCGCCGTGATCATGCATCCGGTGAATCCGAAGGGCAAGCAGAGCCGCGGGGGCATGGAGTTGAAGACCGACGAGGATGGAAAGGCGAACTTTGATGGCGCCCCACTTGGCATGCTGCGGGTGCAGGTGCTGGCCTCGGGATTTCAGACGTTCGGTGAGGACTACGACGTCGAGAAGTCCAAGATGGAGATCACGATCAAGCTGAAGCGTCCGCAGGGTCAATTCACGGTGTACGACGATCGCGCGAAGGATCCGAACGCGCCGCCGAAGGGAACCCCGCCACCACCGGATCCCGAGAAGAAGCCGAATTAGAAACTGCGCCGCTCGGGTTGTCCGGGCGGTCCCAAGGACAATGACTTGGCGTCTGCGCTGCGGTTTGATCAGCGACTGGTGGACATTGGAAAATTTCACTGTGGGGAAGGGCTGGTGTTCGCGAAGAAATCTAAGTTCTAGCAAGAAAACAATTTCTCACGATTGGGGAGCACATGGATTACTTACTGAAGACGGAACCATCTACTTATTCGTTCGCCGATTTGCAGCGGGAGAAGACGACTGTATGGGATGGAGTGTCGAATCCTGTGGCGCTGAAGAATATGCGTGGGATGAAGCCGGGCGAACGGCTGGTCATTTACCACACCGGAGATGAGAAGAGCGCGGTGGGAACCGCGACGGTCGTGTCGGTGGACGCGTCGGATCTGAAGAACCCGCAGGTGAAGATCAAAGTCGGCAAGGCTAATTCCAAACCGGTGACGCTGGCAGAGGCGAAGGCGAATCAATTGTTTGCGGAATCGCCGCTGGCGCGGCAGGGAAGGCTTAGCGTTGTGCCTTTGAACGAGGCTCAGTTCAAGTTTCTGACTGGGGAGTGAAATCAAAAGCCCCACTTCTCGCAAAGTGCGCGAGAAATGGGGCACCCGCTTCAGTTCCGCTTCTACTCACTCCGCTTCCGGCTCGCGTCGCGGTTACGACGTGCGGGCTTCGCGGCGGATCAGGGTGGAGTCCAGCAAGTAGCCCAGGCCCAGGGTGAAGGGGATCGCGCCGAAGGCGGTGGCGATCAGGGCGTCGGGTTCCACTCTGGCGATGATGGTGAAGGCCATCATGTAGCCGACGGCGCCCGCGATGAGCAGAATGCCTGCGCGCCTGGAGTGGGCCGCCTCAGTGAGATCGGGCTCCATGGGGACGGTTACGCCCCTCTGCATGGCTGCCAGTCGCTCTTCCGTGCGCAGTTTGCGCACCCGATAAAAGGTGTACATTCCTAGTACGGCTGTAGGCATTCCGAAAATCATGATGACTGCAGCGAGACCAGTGATTCCGTCCATGGTAGTTCTCCTTCCTGTCGCGCTTGGCGCGCGTGCCGGAGCTGAAATCGCTTTCAAAATCAGATACGCAGGGCGCGCCCGGAAAGTTCCCCGGCGAGCCAACTCCTGTCGGTGTAAACGCTTCCAACCAAGGGAAGTTGGTTGCTGGGCATTCTTCCGGGTCGCCCTTCTGGAGAAAAGATGAAATCAGGGAACTCTTACAAGCTGGCGCTCGCCGCCTGCTTTGCGGTCCTATGTGTCACTGCCCTTTGGGCCCAACAGACGACGGAAAAGGTCACGGTCGACGACGTGGACCGCACCTTCATCGTCCGTTTGCCGAAGGGCTACGATGCGCAACAGCATTATCCGCTGGTGATCCTGCTGCACGGCATGAATCAGGACGCGGACGACATGCAGCGCCTGACGCGGTTCGATGAACTGGCGGACAAAGACAGCATTATTACGGTGTATCCGATCGCGTTGCACGGGCGATGGAACGTTGGCGTCCACCCTCAACAGCAGCGAGCGACGGGCATGGGACCTGGCCGACGAGGGCGCTCCGGCGGAGGGTACCCAGGCGGAGGCTATCCGGGAGGGGGAGGCGGAGGCGGAGGATACCCGAGAGGCGGTGGCGGCTATCCGGGCGGTGGCGGACAACAGGATCCCAACCGGGAGCCGAACCAGGAGCGCAAGCCTCCGGCAGATGACATTGCTTTCTTCAATCAGATGCTGGACCAGCTCGGAACCAAGTTCTCGGTGGACTCGTCGCGAGTGTATGCGGTGGGGCTTTCCGAAGGCGGCTTCATGAGCATGCGTGTGGGCTGCGCGTTGGGCGACCGGATCGCCGCGATTGCTGCGGTGGGGGCAGCGATGCCGAAGACGATGATTTGTCTGCCGACGCGTCCGCTGCCGGCGGTGATGATCAACGGCACTTCCGACCCGGTGGTTTCGTACGGTGGCGGCACCGAGCACAACCTAAGCCTGGCGACGCTCTCGGTGGAAGATAGCGCCAAGGCCTGGGCGAAGATCGATCGCTGCGAAGAGAAGCCCGAGAAGAGCAAAATCTCGCCCAGCGCGAAGGGCGGCATGGAAACGAAAGTCGATACTTACAACGGCTGCCAACAGAACGCACAGGTCGTTCTCTACAGCGTAAAGGGCGCGGGGAACACGTGGCCCGGTGGCGAGCAGTATGAAGCGGAAAAAGCGATTGGCAAGACAAGTCAGGATCTGAAGGCGAATGAAGTGATCTGGGGCTTCTTCGTCACACGGAAGCTGCCGGGACAGGGTGGAGAACAGAAGCAGTGATCGGCTGATACTGGCCGCAGATCACGATCTTCGCGAAATGGCAAAAACACCCACCCTCTCGCTGTGAACGCGAGAAGGTGGGTGCTTTGGGCTTGGGAAGTTCAGCGGAACAGATTCAAGGTGTTGGTCGCATCGTCGACGTAGTAGACGCTTCCGTTCACATCGATCAGACCGAACAGGGCTCCAGCTCCCGGCGGGTTCCCGCTGCTGTCCAGCAATGTCTTCTTAATTTGCTCCCCATCGGGCGTCGTTTCCACCAGGAAACCATTGTTTCCATTGACGGTCAGGATATTTCCATTCGCAACGGTCAGGCCGAGGGGGTCGTTGAGGCTGCCACCTTGCGTAACGGTCGCTCCAGTCCCGGCGGAAGTATCGCGGGTCAAAGGAACAGGGATGGCCGCAATGCGATTGTTCACACTGTCAGCTACGTAGAGCGTCGCACCGCTCGCGTCCAGACCTAGGCCTGTCGGTCCGATCACCAGCGCTGCCGGGTCGGTCCGCTCAGAGAAGCCGGATCCAATCACCGTCATCGACTGCAAGGAGGGGGGCGTCTTGGACGAGACTGAAAGTGTCAGCCGCAGCACGGTGCCGGCGTGCACGACATTGCCGCCGCCGGCAACGGTTCCGTTCAGGACGTTGGAGACGAACAACGTTGCGCTGCTGCCCGAATCCATCGCTGTCATGTCCCAAGGGCCATTGATGAGCGAACCATAGAACGTCTCTACTACGTTGCCCATGTTGTCGAGCACAAGCAAGCATCCCGCCTGCGCGGTGGCGGAGGTGCCATCCGTGGTCGGCAAGCTGCCCACGATGACCCATCCGGCGCGCAAGACAGCTAGAGCGGTCGTCAACCCAATCCCACCGGGACAAGGACCTGGCAAATTGTTAGCGTCGATTTGAGCGAAGAGGCTGAACGTGCCGTCCGGCGCAATCTGAACGATGGTGGTTCCCGTTCCTTGCAGGTTCGAGCTGTTGTTGAAATTGCTGATCAGGATGTTTCCCTTGACCAGTGAACCGGAACTCTTTGGGATGCGAGCGATGCCGTATGGGTTGACATCCCCGTTGGCAGGAACGGTCGAAGCGATGACCGAGATGCTGGGATGGTTGCTGAGGCGAGGTCCCTGGGCCTGGGCAGAGAGCGCGCCCGCGACAACGAGAGAGGCTGCGCAAGCCCAGATTTTCAGTTGCAACAAATGCATGACAATCCTCCTGTGGCGATGCCTACCGAATTGAACGTTGTGGTTCCGCGCCGGCATCCCGCGAAACGGCGTGCAGGGCTGGGCATTTGCGGGGCACGTAGGGACGGTGCGAACCACCCGTACATGCTGGGCATCAGTGTGTTGTGAAGGAGGAGGGGAATTGTCAGCAGAGTGTCAAAACGGTGTCACTTCTTCTTCGTGAGGGTACAGTTTTGCGGAGCAGATCGTACATAGATCAGAGGATGGACTTTCTCAATTCGCGGCGCAGGATTTTTCCGGAAGCGGTCTTCGGAACCGCGTCGACGAAATGGACTTCCCGCGGTTGCTTGTAATGAGTGAGTCGATCGGCAACGAAACCGCAGAGTTCGTCTCCGAGTTTTCGGTTCTCGACGAATCCGTCGCGCAGCGCGACGAAGGCAACCGGAATCTCTCCGGCAGTTTCGTCGGAACGCCCGACGACTCCGCACTCTTTCACGGCGGGATGTTCCAGCAGCACAGCTTCCACTTCCGCGGGGGCAACGGCGAAGCCCTTGTACTTGATCATTTCTTTGCGGCGGTCAACGACGCGATAGAAGCCTTCGCGGTCGCGGGTGACAATATCTCCGGACCAGTACCAGCCGTCGCGCAGCACCGCTGCGGTCGCCTGAGGCTCCTTCCAGTAGCCGAGCATAATTTGCGGTCCGCGCATGACGAGTTCGCCGGGTTGACCAGACGGCGCTTCCGTGAGGTCGCCGGGATCGATCTCGGGCTGCGAGAGTACGCGGCAGTCGGTCTCGGCCAGTGGGTGGCCGATAGAGTCTGGATGGTAGAACGCAGGTTCCAAGTAGCCGCAGTGCGTGACGGGCGAGGCCTCAGTCATGCCGTATCCCTGACAGACGAGAATGTTGGTGAGCGCCGTGAAGCGGCGGGCAAGTTCAGGAGCGAGGGGTGCGGCCCCGGATTTGACCCAGTGTACTCGATGGTCGCGCGGGAACTGTCCGGCCTCGGCCGCCTGGCACAGGGCATTCATGGCGGGAGGCACGAGCGGCATCATGGTGGCCGCTTCGTCGATGATCAGCTTCGTCATCATGGGCACGGTGAAGCGCGGCATGAGAATGAGCGTCGCCCCCAGAATCAGGGAAGGATTCAGAACCACGTTCAGCCCGTAGATGTGGTAGAGCGGAAGACAGCAGAGAATGTGGTCGGCGGAGTTGAGCGTGGTTCCATGGGGACCGAGCAGTTGATACACGTTGGAGACCAGATTGTAGTGCGAGAGCATCACACCCTTGGGCAGGCCCGTGGTGCCGCTCGAGTAGGGCAGGGCGGCGAGAGCTGAATCAGAAGGCTGATCGGGCTTGGGATAGACCGCTGTGACCGGGTTGAGCAGGTTGGCGAAGGGCTCGGTGCCGGACACGTGCTGGCGCGTGGTGTAGACGCGGTGGAGGTTGGGCAGCCCTGCAAGGTTGATGCCGTCGATGTTTCCGCCGTCGGTTATCAAGACAACGGCGCCGGAGTTTTCGAGCTGATAACGGACTTCGCGCTCGCGATAGGTTGGGTTGAGCAGAGTCGGAATCGCTCCGGCGAGTTGGATGGCATGAAACGCGGTGCAGAATTCCCAGGAGTTTGCCAGGAAAATGGCGACGACATCGCCGGGCTTGACGCTGCCGGCGATCAGGCCGCGAGCCAGAGACTCGACGGTCTCTGCGTACTCCGCGTAAGTGAGGCGGCGTCCGCAGGAAGCGTCCACCAGCGCGGTCTTCGGCGCGTTGCGGCGGCAGGAGTCGAGCACGAGATCATGCAGAAAGAGATGGTGAGGATCCGCGTAGAGTTGGGTGCGCATGATGCCGGGTGCGATTGTAACGGAAAGAAACGGATTCAACGAACAGGTTTAACTGGCTAGCCTGCGCAGGAATTCCCGCTCGTCCATGCGGTACTTGAACGCTTTGCGCCCGTCGATGAAGACGACTGGAACTTCGTCGTCGTACTGGCGGCGGAGTTCGGAGTCCATGTCGACGTCGACTTCTTGCCACGTGAAACCGCCGCGGCGGGAAAGTTTCGACAGACTCTCTTTCACCACTTCGCACAGATGACATCCCTTGCGGGAATAGACAACGACGGTGCGAGACTCTGGCATGCGGTGAGATTTTAGCGCGAGGAAACGGGATATTTCCAGCAACAAAGTTGGCTCGAGCGCGACTGGAGAGGGGAGAGGTCTGGTGGCTGGACCACTGTCGGCGTGCCCGACTAAGTTCGGGAGAAGGCCTTCGTGACGTGTGATTCAAGGCACTGCGGACAAGCCAAGGACTCTGTTATCACGACCGCAGGAATACAAGGTCCGAGCCGTCGCTCGGGTGCCCGTAGGGCCTGGAAGAGGGGGATGCGGTGATCAAGCGACGTGGTATGACTGTTCTGTGCATTGGAAACGATCCTGTAAATCTGAACTTGCGCTGTTCGCTGCTCAAGGAGCATGGCTGGAATGTGCTCAGTTCAGGCAGTGGGCATGAGGGAGTCATCCGATTCGGTCAAGAGGTAGTGGATGCGGTGGTCGTCGATCTCAACGGCAGCGGCGACGAGTCGGCACTGATCACGGGCGAACTGAAGCGGCTGCGTCCGGAGGTCCCCGTCATCATTCTCGTGACGGCAGGGAAGAATCTCGCGAACGGAGCGACGCAGCAGGCGAATGTGGTGATCCCGAAGTCGCAAGAGGCCAGCATGTTGGTCGATGCGCTGAGAACCCTGTTGCCAGCCTCTTAACAGGAGAAACTCCTTTCGCCGGGCTGGCCGGGGGGAATACCTGCTTCGAATACAGGGAATTTGTGGCGCCAGCCTTGACTTCCAAGGCGCGGTAGAATCCCTGCATGCAAGACCATCAAGCAAAACCTCTTCGTGGGAAGACTGCGCTCGTCACGGGGGCTGCACGGCGCCTGGGACGGGCATCCGCGCTCGCGTTGGCGCGGGCAGGGGCCGACGTCGCCATTACATTTATGGACTCGGCCCGCGAGGCGCGGGAGACCGTTGTCGACCTCTCAGGACTCGGTGTGCGCGCGTTTGCACTGCGGTGTGATGTGACCGAGGAAGCCAGTGTCCGCGCGATGATGAACGAGGCCGGGCGCGAGTTGGGCCGCATCGACATTCTGGTAAATAATGCTGCGAACTACGAGACGGTAGAGTTTGAGAAGCTGACGGTGCGGCAATGGGATGCGATTTTCGCGTCCAATACGCGTGGGCCATTCCTGGTGACGCGCGAGGCCTTGAAGTGGATGCGGCGGAAGCGCGGGAAATCCGCGGGACCGCTTGAAGCCAAAGTCATCAACATGGGATCTCTGGGCGGGCTGCGTCCGTGGGCGACGCACGCACATTATTGCTCGTCGAAGGCGGCTCTGCACATGCTAACCAAGGTCATGGCCAAAGCGCTGGCGCCGGAAATCGCGGTGAACGCCGTGGCCCCGGGGATGATCGATCTGGGTGAGAAGTCGGCTGCTGCCTTCATGCGGCGAATGGCCAAACAGACGCCGATGGGCAGAAATGGGCGCGGAGATGAGATCGCCCAGGCAGTATTGTTCTTCGCGACCGCGCCGCAATTTATTACCGGGCAAATTCTGGCGGTCGACGGAGGGCTTGGACTGTAGCCCGTAAGACGGTAAATAGCCAGCGCATCACCGGCGCGGTATATTGGGAAAAATGAAGAAATCGAAAGGCAGTTCTCGTTCATTGGTAGTTTCGTCGCGCTCTGCGGAGTCAGGTCCGCGCGTCGCCGTGGCCATCATGGCGGCAGGCAAGGGCACCAGGCTCAAATCACAACTTCCTAAAGTGTTACATGAAGTCGGCGGCAAGCCTCTTTTGGAGCATGTGATCCGCGCGGCAGCGCGTATAGTCCCCGCAAAGGATGTGTATGCCATTATCGGGCACGAGGCCGACCGCGTGCGGGCGGCGATGGGCCATACCGGCGTCAACTATGTGCTGCAGGCCGAGCAACGGGGAACGGGACACGCACTCATGGTGGCCCGGGAGGCGCTGACTGGATACGACCACGTCATCGTGCTCTCGGGAGATGCTCCGATGATTACTCCGGAGACGATTGGCCGACTTCGCAATTTCCACCTCGAAGAGGAGGCGGCCATGACGCTGCTGAGCGCTGATCTGGAGAATCCCACCGGGTACGGCCGAGTGCTGCGGAAGGGACCGCGCAGCGCTGAAGTAAAGGCGGTCGTCGAAGAAAAGGCTGCGAGTCCAACGCAGAAAAAGATTCGGGAGATTAATTCCGGCTTCTATGTGTTTTCCGTGAAGGAACTCTACGAGAACATCGGGGAACTCTCGACCGCGAATGCACATCACGAGTACTACCTGACCGACATGGCCGAGGTGTTGCGCAAGGCTCGGGGGCGCGTGGTGGGATGGAAGACGGCGGAAGCGAGCGAGGTGCTGGGTGGGAACACGCGAGCCGAACTGGCGGACATCGACGAGAAGATGCGTCTGGCGAAGTGCCGTCAGTTGATGGCGGAGGGCGTGACAGTGTTTTATCCCGCGACCTGCGTGATCGATGCGGATGTGGAGATTGCCGCTGACACGGTGATCGAGCCCTATGTGCAGTTGCTCGGGAAGACGCGCATCGGAACGGCGAGTCGAATACGCTCCTATTGCGTGATTCGCGATTGTGAGATTGGCGACGGCGTCATGGTCAGAACGGGATGCGTCATGGAACAAGCGCGGATCGCTCAGGGCGCAGTGGTCGGACCGTACTCGCACTTGCGTCCGGGCAGCGAGATCGGTGAGGGCGCGCACGTGGGGAATTTTGTCGAGACCAAGAAGATCAAGCTGGGCAAGGGGTCGAAGGCAAACCACCTGACTTACCTGGGGGACGCGGAGATCGGTGCGGGCGTGAACATCGGTGCCGGAACGATCACCTGTAACTACGACGGAGTCGGCAAGTACAAGACTGTGATTGAAGATGGAGCTTTCATCGGGAGCGATACTACGCTGGTGGCGCCCGTGCGCCTGGGGAAGGGCTCGTATGTGGGGGCTGCCTCGTGTATCACTGAAGATGTCCCCGAGGACGCGTTGGCGGTTGGGCGCGCGCGGCAAGTGGTGAAGGAAGGCTGGGCGAGGCAAAAGCGCGCGAAAAAATAGGGATCCTTCGACTTCGTGGGTGCTTCGCTTCGCGAAGCACCCACTGCGCTCAGGATGACAGGGGATTGGGGACCACCTTTAGTGCGTGACTGCGGCGAACAGTTCCGAGTGCATCAGCGACTGGAACTGCTGGTCGTTGGCCTTGAAGTGGACTGCCAGATTCGAGCCGTCGGAGTCCACCGTGGTGTTGTCTACCGCGATCTTCTCGGCGGGCGTGGCGCTCATCTTCTTTAGCATGATGCCGGCCTTGACCAGGGACGACATGGTGCCCGCAGTCATGGAGTCGGACGTAACCACGGTCAGATCGAAGTTCACTCCGCTGTTGAAATTCATAGTGTAACGCGACCCCATCAAGCGCTTCTTGATGCTTTCGTAGTCAGCGACCTTGGAAGCGTCGCCCATGGCGGAGCGCATCATATTCTGCGTTCCCGACTGGTCGAGAATGCTCCAGACCGGCGCGGAGTCGACACTCGACATCATGTCGGCCATATTGCCGTTGGTATCCAGACTCAGAACCTGCCCCTCGCGGGTATCGAGCGCGACTTTAATTGAGGTAGAATCGCCGAACAGCAGGGTGCTGTCGTCCAGGAAGCTCATCACGAAGCCGCCATCCATGGGATAAATCAGGGAATTGCCGTACTTCTTGGGCACGTACTTCTGCAGCTTCATCTTCTTCAACACGGCCTTCATGTTGAAGGGGCCGGCGGCCACGCCAACGGTCTTGACGCCTTGCTTGCCGGCGCGGAACGAGGCGAAGGTGAGCGTGTCCACGTCTTTGTCAGGATCGAGCCCGATGTTCTTGAGAGCGACCTCAAACTGCTTGATGTTGTCGGGCATCAATTGCTGCTTCAGGGCCATCGCGGTGGGTGAATCCTTGAGAGCGCGATAGTCGACCGAAATCAACTGCAGCAGATCGGCGGGCACGCAGGTGCGGGCGGACGAATTGAGCGGCATGGCGTAGGCCATGCTGACCAAAAGCGACAAAGCAATACAAATCTTGAAGAGTCTCATAACGCCTCGAATCGGAAATCGTTTAGGGTTGCGTGTACCTTCACTTGGATGCACGATCAGCCCTTGTCGTTAATAGATCGCTTTATTCTATTTTACTTGCACGCCGGGTGAATGGAACAAAGGTACATGCCCATTGACCGGTTGGAGTCCCGTGTCCTGAGCGTACGACCCTGCCTTACGGATACTTACAGCGAAAGGGCAGAGGTCCGGCGGCGTACGTCCGCGGCAAAGGCCTGATCTTTCAGGGACGCCAGGTTGATCTCCACATTTGCCAGGGCACCGGTTAGGGCCGCGGCGGCGAGAGCCTGGGCGGTGGTCAAGTCTGATTTCATGTTGGGGTTCGTGATGGGCACGAGGGATTTTACGATCTGCGCGATCTCGTGGGATTTTTCAGCGACGCTGAGCGGAACGGTGGTCGCCTCCTTCAAGGCGGCTTCGATCATAGCTTCACCGGATTTTTCATCCGCGGCTGTTTTGGCCTGCTTGTAGGCCTTCATGACCGAGTTGTACGACTCGGCGTCGGCGTCGACGGCGGCCTTGAGTTCTTCGCGCAATGGGGTGAGGCGGGCGATGGCGGCGCTGAGTTGTGCTTCATATTGCAGGTAGGCTTTCTTGGCGCGCGACATTGAGGCCACCATTACAGCGAGGCCCGCGGCCATGGCTGCAGCTGCAGCTGAGGCGCTGCCGCCGCCGGGAGTCGCCGTTGGGGCTGCAAGTTGTTCGACGAAGGGTTCAACGCCCGCACGCAGGCCGCCGACTGCCATCTTTCCTCCCATGACCGAGGCGAGACGGTTTTCCAGGATCAGCGACGAATCAAAATTCTCGACCTGCAGAAACCATTCGGCGGCCTGCTCCAAGGCTTTCTTGGGGATCAGTCCGACGATCTCGCTCGACACCGGCGTGACGCCGTAGCGCGCTGCTTCGCGCTTGACCATCTCAAAGACGCGGTGGACGGGCGTTTGTTCAAAGTCGGTAAGGTTCATCGAGACCTG
The DNA here is from genome assembly GCA_003166855.1 of Acidobacteriaceae bacterium. Classification (GTDB taxonomy): domain Bacteria; phylum Acidobacteriota; class Terriglobia; order Terriglobales; family Acidobacteriaceae; genus Sulfotelmatobacter. The sequence goes on from PMUM01000476.1 coordinate 19,409, forward strand.
GGCGAGGCCGCGCACGAGGAAGCCGGCGCCCTTTACAAAGCGCATGCCTCCGTTCGAGAAGCGCACGGCTTTGGCAATCTTTTTGGCAACGTCGACATCGGGAGTGTTGAGGAAGACGTTATACGCGATCAGGAACTTGCGGGCACCGACCACGGTTGCCCCTGCTGTGGGATGCACGCGAGGGTCACCAAAGTCCGGACGGCGCGCAGGATTAGTCGCGATCTCGGCGCGGATGCCTTCGAACTGGCCGCGGCGAATATTCTCCAGGCCCTGGCGTTCCGGGGTCCTGGCAGCGGCTTCGTAGAGATACACGGGAATCTGAAAACGCTTCCAGATCTGCTCGCCGACGTGGTTCGCCATGGCGACGCAGTCTTCGATGGTGACGCCGTCGATGGGGATGAACGGGACGACGTCGGAGGCTCCCATGCGGGGATGCGCGCCGGTATGGACGTTGAGGTCGATCAATTCCGCGGCCTTGCCCACGCCGCGAATCGCGGCTTCCTGAATGGCTTCACGCTCGCCGACCAGCGTGATGACGCAGCGGTTGTGGTCGGAGTCCATCTCGCGATCGAGCAGGTAGACGCCGGGCATCTTCATGGCGTCGATGATGGCGTCAACTTTGGCTTTATCGCGGCCTTCGGAGAAATTCGGGACACATTCGACGAGCGTGGACATAAGTTGGAAGAATAGCTGGGAGCAGAGTGCGGAAGCAAGGACGGCAGAACAAACTGCTCACCACAGAGGACACGAAGGACACAGAGGACTTATCAATGCTTTCCGCCACCGAAGAACTTTCCGACTCCCAGCCGCACTTGTACCGTATTGACTCCCGGATTCGGAGTCGCCAAGCCCGCGTTTGAGATGTGCATGTAGCGCAGTTCCAGGCTGACGTTTCGCTTCGCGCCGAGGATGTGCATGCCCAGCGCTGCCTGGTCCATGAAGTTCACCGTGTTGGTTCCGGTGGGAACGTTGTGATCGGTGAACAGCACTCCGCCGGTGAGTTCCAGGTAGGGCGAGATGCGTCCGTGGCGCTGGAAGTTCCACTTGAGGCCCAGCGGGTCGAAACCTACGCCGTAGGCCGTGTTCGCCGGCTGGAACACCAGGAATACCGGAACCGCGTCGACCGCGTACTCAAAGCGTCCGCGGAGAAAGCTCGGCAGGTGTGGCCCGGTAAGAACCCATCCATAGCGCAGGCCGGCGTTGAAAGCACCGGTGTCGCCGCGTCCGCCGCTGACGGAGTGGCCGCCGCCCGCCCAGACTTGAACTTCGTTGCTGCCTTCTTCAGGACGAGTCTGGGCAAGGGCAAACATCGGCGTCAGCAGGATCAGGATGAGGAGTAACAGGCACGAGCGCATAGGTTTCAATTCGCACAAACGGTGGCGCGAACGACTCACAATACAGGAAACGAAGGCCGAGCGACAAACACCCGATCGCGTTCCCGATCTCGTTCAACGATGGTCGCGAGGCTGTTGCGCGGCCAGTTGCATCAGGTCGTGAGCGACGCGCGCGGTGTTGTGGCGAGCAACATCGCCCTGATCCAGATAGTCCCCGAGGACGGGAATCACGCCCAGGGCTTCGAGGGCATCGAGGTCATTGACAATCTGGCAGGCGCCTTCGCTAGCGTACTTGGCTTGGAGTTCGGCGGAGGCGGGAGTCTGGTTGATCAGGGCGTAGTCGAAAATCTGTTTATGCGCGTGACGATTCAGGGCGCGAATATGATCGGCAGCGGTCAAGCCCAGGCTTTCATTGGCCTGAGTCATTAGATTACAGATGTAAACCTTGGTGGCGGGCGATTCGACGATGGCCTGCGCAATGCCGCGCACCAGCAGGTTCGGAATCAGGCTGGTGAACAGCGACCCCGGACCAATCGTGATCATGTCGGCGTGGGCGATCGCTTCCAGAGTCTGGGGCATCGGTCCCACGTCGGGGGGAACGAGAAACAGTTCCCGGATGCGTCCCTTGCTGGCGGTGATTTTGGTTTCGCCGCGGACGCGCGTGCCGTCTTCCATCAGGGCTTCGAGTTCAATGTTCGAGGTGGTAGCGGGATAGATGTGACCGCGCGTGACCAGAATCTCCGACGACAGGCGCACGGCCTCGGAAAAATCCGACGTCAGGGACGTGAGTGCGGCCAGAAACAGGTTGCCGAAACTGTGGCCTTCGAGTCCGGAGCCTTTATCAAAGCGGTGACGGAAGAGTCTAGAGAGCAGCGCCTCGTCTTCGCTGAGGGCGACGATGCAGTTGCGGATGTCGCCCGGCGGCAGCATGTTGAGTTCTTTGCGCAAGCGGCCGCTGGAGCCGCCGTCATCACTGACGGTGACGACCGCGCATAGATCACGGATCATCGGAGAATCGGCTTGTGATGAGATTTCCGCCGGAGAGAGCACGAAGCGCTTCAGGCCCTTGAGCAGGGTGGAAAGCCCGGTCCCGCCGCCGATCGCCACGACGCGCAGACCGCGCTCGCGCGCGCTCTTCTCCAGCGAGTGGGACTCGGCGGTTTTGGTTTCCATCGCGGGTACCCGTGCAGGCCGGCTACGCAGGCTCTTCTTCGCCGAGGTCGCCGTCCGAGGAGCCGAGTTCGGCGCCGGGATCGGGATACAGCAATTCGGTGAAGCGCGGATCCTCCGCCAGATTCTGGAAATCGGAATCGTTGCGCGCCTGGAAACGCAGTTGAGCGTTCAGATGCAGCGCCTCGTCCAGACGCTTCAGCGAATCCTCGACGTGGCCCGTGAGGCAATCGAGGGCAGCCAGGCCGTATACGACATAATCGGACTTGGCATTTTGCTTGAGCAGCTTTTCCAGATGCTCGCGTGCCGTAACGTAGTCGCCGACGTTCATCAGCGAAACGGCGTAGTCGAAGTGCTCCTCGGGCGTCTTGAACTGCGTGGCCGGGGAGCGCTCCAGGTGCTGGTTGCAGATGCTGAGGTGGATGCTGGCGCGGTCGATCAGTTCTTTGATCGGTCCGGAGACGACCTTTTGGAAATGGGGCTTCGCCTTGTCGAACTTATGCTCCTGCATGGCGCGCAGTCCTGATTCGTAGCTCTGCAGCGCCTGCGCGTAACGCGGATCTTCCGCCACGGTCTTTTTCGCGGTAGGTTTCTGAGCCATGTGCAAAACTCTTCCTGTGCTCTTGGTAATGGGGAACTCCTTGGGAATCTGCTTTCCAGTTGAGCAGTAAAGTATCGCCCAAACAGTGGGTGAAGGTCCAGTTGACCAGTCCGAGTACCCGGACTCAGGCCCGAACTAGTTCATGGTGGACGCCGCCATCAGATCGATCTGCTTCCACTCGCCCTTCACGATTCCAGCCCGGATTTGCGTTGCGGTCTTGCCCTTCTGGTGCTGCTGGTACGAGTAGTAAAGCTCCTTCAGGCAGGTGGCACACTCGGCGCCGTGGGTGTTCTCAAAGCAGCTGTGCAGGCTGTTGTGGCCCATCCGGTCGCAATAGCAGTAGCAGGGCTGCTGGTGGAGAACGTTGGGAATCTTCGCCGCGAGTTCGTAGGCGTGAGTCTGGTAGGGATTCTGTGCGTCTGCACCCCAGAGGTCTGCCTTGGTCAGGAGCGGAGGCAGTTTCGTGCCCTTGAGTGGAGGTCCGGCATTGAAGGCCGGGACGCCTCCTCCTTCTTCCTGCGGCGAGGCAAACTGGGCCGACATGGTCAGGGTTATGACGAAGAGGAAGGCCAGGGTCAGGCTGCGGTAGACGATCTTGTTCTGGAAGAAACCGGTGATCATGAAAGGTCCTCGCGTGTGGTTATTGTAACCCGAGGCTGAAGATGGCTGGAAGTACGAGTCATGTCCTGCTGGGCGGACGCTCAAAAGCAAATCGCTGCCGCCGTCACGCGTTCTGTATACAATAGAACGACATGCCAGAGGCGCCTTCGGAATCGAGTCCAGTCGTGCAGACAACCGCACCCGCCCCCTCGGCGGGTGCGCCAGAGGCGGCGCCGACTGCGGCCGTCCGCCTGGGAACCGGGATCGGCGTTTGGGTGCGGGACCTGATCATCTCGCTGGCAATCTCCGCTTTCATCATCATCTTCCTGTACCAGCCGGTGAAGGTTGAGGGAACCAGCATGATGCCCTCGCTCGNNAGTTACATCAAGCGCGTGATCGGAATGGCGGGCGACCGCATCCGCATCGATGGCGGCCAGGTGTATGTGAACGACCAGGCGCTCGACGAGGACTACGTTCCTCCGGCCTACACCGATTCGCGGTCGTACCCTGAAACGACGGTTCCGTCGCAGAGCTTTTTTGTGCTCGGCGACCACCGTTCTATGTCGAACGACAGCCGCGATTTCGGTCCGGTCAACCAGAGCTTTATCTACGGCAAGGCGGTGTTCGGATACTGGCCGATGGATAAGCTGGGTCGCGTGCGCTGAATTCTGAGTACCGAGTACCGAGTACTGAGTACTTGCAGCCAGCGCTCGATCAACCGTTTCGATCCCACCAATCCACAGATTTCTTTCTGGAATCCGCGTTCTACTCTTGGCCCCTGCGCTATTAACTGATAAGATTCGTAAAATCCACTCACCGGAGCGAGAATGCAAGCAATCCTTGCGCTGGAGGACGGCAGAGTCTTCCGAGGCAAAGGCTACGGCGCCAAAGGCGAATGCTACGGCGAAGTCGTTTTTAATACTTCCATCACTGGCTATCAGGAGATTTTCACTGACCCTTCCTACTCGGGGCAGATCGTTGTCCTGACCAACCCGGAAATCGGAAATTACGGCACCAACCACGAAGACAACGAAGCCACGCGCCCGTGGATCGAAGGCCTGATCGTGCGCGAGTTCTCGCGCGTCAGCTCGAACTGGCGCTCGCAGCAGGTGGCCGAGGAATATCTGGAACAGTTCAAGGTGCCGGTGCTGTCGGACATCGACACGCGGGCGCTGGTGCGGCATCTGCGCGACCACGGAGTGATGCGCGGGGTGGTCTCGACCATCGAGAGCGATGCCGACAAACTGATTGCTAAGGCGCGGTCGATCCCCAAGATGGATGGGATGGATCTGGCCAAAGAAGTCAGCACGAAGCGGCCGTACGTGTGGGAAGTGGGCGAGCGCTCGCACGAGCCGACCGCTGTGGTGGGAGTGAAGGACGAGCCTGCCCGATTCCACGTGGTGGCCTATGACTTCGGCATCAAGCAGAACATCCTGCGCAAACTGCGCGGAGAAGGCTGCAAAGTGACGGTAGTCCCAGCGCAAACGACAGCCGAAGATGTGCTGGCGTTGAAACCGGACGGAGTTTTTCTCTCCAACGGTCCGGGCGATCCTGAGCCGTGCACGTATGCGGTGGATTCGATCCGCAGGCTCATGGGACGGCAGCCGATCTTCGGCATCTGCCTGGGGCATCAACTGACGGGGATTGCTCTCGGCGGCAAGACCTTCAAGCTGAAGTTTGGCCATCACGGCGGGAATCATCCGGTGAAGCAGTTGAAGACCGGAAAGATCGAGATCACGGCGCACAACCATAACTTCGCCGTCGATCCAGACTCGCTGGCCGACAGCGAAGTTGAGTTGACGCACATTGATTTGAACGACCAGACGCTCGAAGGCCTGCGGCATCGGAATCTGCCGCTGTTCAGCGTGCAGTATCACCCGGAAGCCGCGCCCGGGCCGCATGATTCGCATTATTTGTTCAAGGAATTTACGAAGATGATGGAGGAGTGGAAGGGGTGAAAGTTCCCTCGCGATCCTGTCATCCCGAGCGGAGAACATCATTCGCGAAGCGAGTGATGTTCGGAGTCGAGGGACCTGCTTTTCTTGCAGGCACGACGACGCTGACGGCATCGATCGAAAGCGGACAGCAGGTCCCTCCACGCGCTACTTGATCGGCTTTGCCGCTCAAGTGGCTCGGTCGGGATGACAAAGTTTTAAAGATGGCACTTGAAAACCGATAATGCCCAAACGCACTGACATCTCGAAAATCCTGATCCTCGGCTCCGGGCCCATCATCATTGGGCAGTCGGCGGAGTTTGATTATTCTGGCACGCAGGCCTGCAAGGCGCTCAAGTCTGAGGGCTATGAAGTGGTGCTGGCGAACTCGAATCCCGCCACCATCATGACCGACCCGGAGTCGGCCGACCGCACTTATATCGAACCGCTTACGCTGGAGTATCTGGAAGAGATCATCCGCATCGAGCGGGAAATGGCGCCGGGCGCTGGTTTTGCCGTGCTGCCGACCGTGGGCGGACAGACCGCACTCAATCTGGCGATCGAACTTTCTGACGGCGGCGTGCTGGAGAAGTACAACGTCATCCTCATCGGAGCCAATGTCGAGGCCATCAAGAAAGCGGAGGATCGCCTCGTCTTCAAAGACGCCATGCAGCGCATCGG
>PMUM01000367.1 GCA_003166855.1 Acidobacteriaceae bacterium
GCTAGAAGCTAGCAGCTAGAAGCCTTATGGTTTTACTCCAACCTAGACTGAACCTGAAAGTCTCGCAGCGCCAGATCCTCACGCCAGGATTGGTGCAGATGGTCAGTGTGTTGGCGCTCAACAAGCTTGAGCTCACCGACATGATCACCGCGGAGATCGTGGAGAACCCTGTTCTGGAGGAACTGGAAGACTCGGTTCCCCTGATTGACGAAGTTGGGCGCCGCGAAGAAGACCGCGACCGCCCCGCCGCAGAAGAAACTACCGCTCCCGCGGAAGAGAAGAAAGATCCCTTCGAGGAAATTGATTTTGGGTCGTTTTTTCAAGAATATCTTGACCCGGGTTATCGCAGCTCGCGCGAGATGGAGGATATCGAACGCCCATCGTTCGAAAATTTCCTCTCCAAGCCGACGAACCTTACCGACCACCTCGCGTGGCAGTTGGGCGCGCTCAGCCTGCGCCACGAAGTGCGCGAGGCCGCCGACCTGATCATCGGCAATCTGAACGAAGACGGATATCTGATCGCCAGCGACGAGGAGTTGCTCGGTGTTGCGCCCCCTGCCGCACCTGAAGTCGACGCCCAGACCGCAAAGAATATCGTTAACGAAGCTCAAGCCCTTGGCCTGGCAGAGATTGCCGCCGAACCCGGTGCAGAGGGGGATGAAACTTCCTCCCTCGGCGGGATCGCAGATTCAGCCGATGAGCACAATGTCGATCTCGCGGAGAACGCGGAATCGGCCTACGCGGAAGGTACAGAGCTCACGCCGGCCGTCGAGCCGCGTGCGGAATCGTCTTTCTCCTCGCATTCAGGAGACTCCGCTGCCGCTGTCGCCCCAGCGCCGGAGCCCGCAACTCATCCCGCCTCGACCTATAAACCAAACTTCACGGCCGCCGATCTGCAGGAAGCTCTGGAAGTCGTGCGTCAATTGGATCCTCCCGGCGTGGCCTGCCGCGATCTGCGCTCTTGCCTTATGTGCCAACTCCTCTATCACCAGGCACAGCTGGCGTTGCACAAGAACGGCAATGGCACGGAGCAAGTCCTGAAGGACGCCATGGCCGTGGTCGACCAGCATCTGCGGGGCCTGCAGAACAAGCAGCACAAAGAAATTGCCAAGGCCATTGGCCGTCCTATCGAAGCCGTTCAAGCAGCGCTGGACTACATCCGTACCCTCGATCCGCGCCCCGGCCTTCGCTACAACAAAGTCCAAGCCCGCCTCATCGAGCCCGACGTCGCTTTCGTGAAGCACGGCGACGAGTGGCTTGTCATCATGAACGACGAAGACCTGCCACAGCTTCGTCTGAATCCGGCTTATAAGAAGCTGGTCACCCGCGACGGCACCAACGAAAAGAGCACCCGCGACTATGTGAAAGAGCGCTACAAGAGCGCCATCCAGCTCATCAAGAACATCGAGCAGCGCAAGCAGACCATCACCAAGGTCTGCTATTGCATCGTCGCCCGCCAGCAGGATTTCCTCGAACGAGGCATCGATCAACTGAAACCCATGATGATCAAGGAGGTGGCCGAAGAAATCGGCGTGCACCCTTCCACGGTAAGCCGTGCCGTGGCCAACAAATACGCCCACACACCACAAGGCGTATTCGAGCTGCGATATTTCTTTAGCGAGAGCGTACAAGGCCCCGAGGGCGGCGGCACTTCGCTGCTGATCCTCAAGCGCCGCGTCAAGAAACTCATCGAGGAAGAAGATCCCAGCCGTCCGTTGACCGACGAGCAGATCACCCGCATCCTGCAATCGCAGGGCATTCAGGTGACCCGCCGAACGGTGGCCAAATACCGCGAAGACATGCGCATCCCGAGCACGCACCAACGCCGGGTAAAAAAATAGCGTAGCGCCGGCGACTCGCCGGCTGTCGCGGGGGCGTCCCGCCCGTGCGCGAGCCAAGCGAGAGCACGCTACTAAGTTTCCTAAATGCAGTGCCCGATTTAGCTCGTCGATTTAATTCTTAGGAGGGGCGCTCATGAACGTGGAATACACTGGCAGACAGTACGTAGTTACTTCCACCATCCGCAAAGAAGTAGAAACCGGCCTCACAAAGATCCGCAAAATTCTCGGCGACCGCTTTGAAACAAAAGTCATCCTGGCCGTCGAAAAGCACCGCCACAAAGCCGAAATCACCATCAGCCCGCGCAATGGCCCCCTGGTCGGCCTGGCTCAAGCCAAGGACATGACCATCGCCGTCAACGAAGCTCTCGACCACCTCGAGAAACAGGCGGTCAAGTACAAAACGCGCTGGATGTCGAAGAAGCGCTCAGCGCGCAAGAGCGAGGAAGTCAAGAAATGGAACGGCCACTCGCCTCGGGTGGATGAGACGAATGGACAGAACGGACTTCAGACCGTTGTCGGCACATCCGAAAAAACTGCGGTCCCGGTCATGGTCCACAAGTATCCTGCCGTGGCCCGAACCACCGAAGTTCATCTGGTCCGCTCCGATGAAGCCGTCGCCATGCGCCCCATGACGCTGGAAGAGGCCATTAAAGAAGCCCACTTCTGCGACCGCGATGTCTTCGTCTTCCGCGATCCTAAAGGCAAGCTGATGATCCTGCACCGCACCCGCGACGGCAAAATGGAGTTGATCGAAGCCCCGTAGAACTAGTCCCTGTGGTCCTGTCATCCTGAGCGAAGCGGCTGATTCTCGAAGAGAATCAGCCGCGCAGTCGAAGGATCCCTACCCACCAACCGCGCTCGAGGCTCAAGTGGTCTTAAGGGCACCCAAACTGCGATCGTATGTGCTGCTCGCCCTGCTCGCTAGTACGGGCGTCTCAGCATCCAAGTCGAATTTCCCGAAACATTACAAGGGCACCCCCTATCAAGACGCCCGCTACCAAGGCGGCCCGCAGAAAATTCCCGGACGCGTGGAGTGCGCCTACTATGATCGCGGTGGAGAAGCGTCGCCTACCACGACGCCGACTCCAAGAACAACGGCAGTGGAGCCCTCAATCCCGCCGACGGAACGTACCTGAATCAGTTCCGCATGGACGAAGGCGTCGACATCTCCTACACCAAGTTTCACGACCAGATCGACAACAGTCCGTACGACCTGGTCGTCCCACCAGAAAATCAACTCTATGTCGGATGGACCGCGCCCGGAGAGTGGTCCAACATCACCGTGCAGGTTGATCGCGCCGGCGTCTATACGGCCGATCTTCTCTACACCTCAAATCGCGGCGGAACCATTTCGCTGGATGTGAACGGAAAGGACGCTACTGGGCCACTCACAATTCCGACAACATTCAATGCCTCCGATCCCATCGCCTGGAGGCAGTGGCATCACTGGAACCTCACCCCAGGTCTGGCGAAAGTACGACTACCCGCCGGCAAGAGCGTTCTCACGGTCCACATCCTCACCGAAGGAAACATGAACCTCGCCTACTTCGACTTCAAAGCGTTTCGCTAGCGAAATAAAACGGGCGCCCCATTTCTCGCTTTCTTTTAGCGAGAAGTGGGTTTTTCCTTCGTGTCCTTCGTGGTGAATGCCTTTCATTCGAATCGCTGGAATCCTATTGATACGTTTGAATAGGGCCATTCGCATGCTAGAATTCGCCGCCGAGGGAGATTCGCGATGATGAAACGCATCTATCACCAACTCTTTTGCCTTCTTGCCGTCGGTGTGACTGCTCTTCTGACCTCGCCCTGCTTCGCTCAGACCCAGACTTCCCCCAAGCTTTCCGTGCAGTGGGAAGAACTCACCGCCTCCGACTTCCGCGAAGGCATTCACCGTTCCCAGGGAACGTGCCTGCTCCCGTTCGGCATTCTGGAAAAGCACGGTCCTCACTTGCCCCTCGGCACCGACCTGCTCGACGTCCGCTATGCGGCGCTGCACGCCGCAGAGCAGGAGTACGCGGTAGTCTTCCCCGAATACTATTTCGGCCAGATCGCCGAAGCGCGCCACGAACCCGGCACCATGGCCTACAGCCGCAACTTGCAACTCGCCCTGCTCCAGGAAACGACCGACGAGATGGCGCGCAACGGCTGCAAGAAAGTGCTGATCGTCAACGGCCATGGCGGCAACGACAGCTTGCTTCCGTACTTCGCGCAGACCCAACTGGACAAGCCCCATGACTACGTGGTCTACGTCTTCGACGAACGCACGCCGCAGCATGGTGGACCCGCCAGAAAGACCAAGATCGACATGCATGCCGGCGAAAGCGAAACGTCTAAGATGATGATCTCCCACCCCGGACTCGTGCATCAGGATCGCGCGACGAACGAATCCGGCGCTGATCAGGCGCGTCAAAAGCTCCCCGAAGATGTCTACACTAGCATCTGGTGGTACACGCGCTTCCCGAACCACTATTCCGGCGATGGATCAGTGGCGACCAAAGAACTCGGCGAATTTCAAATGAATTGGTGGATTGAATCGGTTGTAAAGGCGATCCGCGCCGTGAAAGGCGACGACGTCAGTCTTAAATTGCAGAAGGAATTTTACGAAAAGAGCACTCATCCCCTGGATACGCAGCCCTAACGGATTATTTGTTGAGTAGAGCCCCCCCTGTCAGAATCACTTGCACTCTGGCTGTTTTGCGAGGATGATGTTCCTCGCTGACCCGGCCATCGCCCGGCCCACACAATCGAGCAGGTTGAAAAGCGAGGCAAATGACCCATGAACTTCAAGGCAAAATTGGCCCTCGGGATACTCACGGCTTTAGCCATGCTGGCGCTGACGTTCGCAATTCCGAGGGGCGGCCCCATGCGAGATGCGCAATTGGTTCAATTTCCGATGACCGTTGGAGTGTGGGCGATCTTCGTTTTGCTGTTCGTGAAATTGAAATAACAGGTTCTGGGCGAGAATTGCTTCACTAACCCCCGTATTTCCCGATCAGCATGCCGGTGATGAAGACCAGCACGCCGCCTAAGCCTACCTGCAGGGCAGCAGACACCCAGGGCGTGTCCATGTAGCGCTTGCGAACAAAGGTGATTACGCCCAGTTCCGCCAGCACCACAATTCCCGCCGCCCAAAGCGCTGTCCTGAAGTCGCGCAGCAGAAACGGCAGCGTGTGCCCAATTCCTCCCAGGGCCGTCATTGCCCCGCAGATCAAGCCTCGTACCCACGGGTGACCGCGTCCGGTCAAACTGCCGTCGTCCGAGAGCGCCTCTGCAAATCCCATGCTGATACCCGCGCCCGCCGAAGCTGCCAACCCCACGAGAAATGCCTCGTGGCTGTTCTTTGTTGCGAAAGCGGCCGCAAACACTGGCGCCAGCGTCGACACCGACCCGTCCATCAACCCCGCCAACCCAGGCTGCACGATCTGCAAAACGAACAGCCGGCGCTGCGCAACTTCCTCGTCGGCCTTCACGTTGTCCGGCAGTTTTTGCTTGTCGAGTTCCTGGGCGCGCTCTTCGTGTTCGCGCTCTTCCCGGGCCAGATCATCCAGCAACTGCCGGATGCTTGCGTCCTGAGTCCGGACTGCGGCCTTTTCATAAAAACGCCGCGTCTCCACCTCCATCGTCGAAGCTTCCTTGCGCACGGCCTCAATCCTTAAGGGACGCACCAGCCACAACGCGGGCCGATCCACGAACCCGCGTACGTCCTGCCGCCGAATCAACGGAATATGCTCACCGAATTTCTTCTGGAAGAGTTCGAGCAGCCGGCGCCGGTGTCCCGACTCTTCCTCCCGCATGCCGTCAAACATCGAAGCCGTTGCCGGATAGTCCTGCCGCAAACCCTCGGCAAAATCGGCGTACACGCGCTCGTCTTCTTCTTCCAGAGCAATGGCCAGGGCCAGCACTTCGCGTTCGGTGAGTTCTTCGAACTTTTTCATGACGCCATAGCTTACAGGCCACGCGGACTGGAAACAATCTGGATTTCCGATTTTTGACTGCTGACTCGCGAACCATCACCCGACAGTGCCACCCGGTATCTCACTTGGCAATCCGGAACACAAAACAAGGGCCGCGCCCGGATGCTACTATCCAGTTCATGAAGTCGCGTCGGTCCTCTGGCCAGAAGCCGAAAAAATCGAGAGTCCGGGGAAAGAAACGTTCTCGAACCGCCACCCAGCCCTCGCCGGAACTGGTCATCATCACCGGCATGAGCGGATCGGGCAAGGCCTCGGTGCTAAAGGCCTTCGAAGACCTGGGCTACTACTGCGTCGACAACCTGCCCGTCCAACTCATCCCGCAGTTCGCCGACCTGGCTGTCCAGTCCAGTGAAATTCGCCGCACCGCCCTGGTCGTGGACGTGCGGGAAGGCTCCAAGTTAGAAGAGCTTCCGAAGATCCTGAAGTCGGTCGGGCGCATGATCCCGACCAAGGTCGTATTCCTCGAGGCTTCCGACTCCATTCTCATGCGCCGTTTCAGCGAGACGCGGCGTCCGCATCCCCTGGGAACGGACTCGCCCGTAAAGTCGGCGCTGAAAGCTGAACGCCGCCACCTCAGTGCAATCCGCGCAGTTGCCGACCTCGTAATTGATACTTCAAAGTTCAATGTTCACGAGCTTCGTGCTCACATTACCGAACGCTTCCAGAAGAAGTCGTCAGGAAGAAAAATTCTGGTGTCCTGTGTCAGCTTCGGATTCCGGCAGGGCCTCCCCGAGGACGCCGATGTGGTGTCGGACGTACGCTTCCTGCCCAACCCCCATTTCATCCCCGAGTTCCGGCCGCTGACCGGCCGCGATCCCCGCGTTGCCAAGTACATTCGGTCGTTTCCCCAGACGCGCGAGTTCATCTCGCGCACGATTTCCGATCTGCTCTTCTTGTTGCCGCACTACATCCACGAGGGCAAGAGCTACTTGACGATCGCCTTCGGCTGCACCGGCGGCCAGCACCGCTCCGTCATGATCGCGGAGGAAGTTGGCAAACATCTTCGTCGCTCGGGATATAGCGTGAAAGTCGCACATAGAGACAGCCCGAAATAACGGCCACTCCATGTCAACGCCTCCCTATCCCCTCCATCCGGAGCCCATGAAGAAAAGCTGGCTCGAACAGAATCCCTATTGGAAAATCCCATTCGGCTGCCTGACCCTGATCTTCTTGATCGCCTTGTTTGTCGTCGTTCTGATGACGGTCATCACTACTTCCCTCCGCAACAGTGACGTCTACAAGCAAGCCCTGGCCCAAGCCGCCTCGAACTCGCAGGTGCGCCTACAGATCGGAGAACCGCTGAAGCCCGCCTGGCTGATATCCGGTCAGCTGAACGTAAGCGGCAGCACCGGCAACGCGAATCTTTCAATCCCAATCTCCGGTCCGAGGGGGAAGGGTACAATTCGCGCGATCGCAAATAAGACTGGGAGAGTCTGGCGGTTCACCTACCTGCAGATCAGCGTCGACGGCCACCCGGCAAGCATCGACCTGCTCTCAATCCAGCCCCCCGCAGAACGAGACTTCTAAGGCCCCCGGATCGGCAATCGGAACGCCCCGGGGAACCCCGAAACGCCATTCCTCCGGCGTACGTCTCAAGTAGAATAGGGCCTTGCACCTCATGCCCATTCCACCGGCAGCAAGCAATTGCGGCCTGCACCGCTCGGGAGCTCCATGCGGCAACTGACCCGCCTCGTCCGGTATGCGCTTCCTTATTGGTGGCAGATTTTGTCTTCGGTTCTGCTCATGGCCGCCGTCGGTGCGCTCGACGCTTTCAAGTACCTGCTGGTCCGTCCGGTTTTTGACCGCGTTCTGAATCCTGCGACCGGGTCGCAAGACATTAAGCTCTTTGACATTCCTGGCACGCAACATCCCGTGTATCTGCAGCAACTCGTGCCTCCTCATTTCACCAATGCTTGGACCATCGTGGCTTTTGCCTTGGTAGCGTCGACTGTTCTTAAAGGAATCTGCGACTACTCGGGCACTTACCTCGTGAATCACGCGGGCTTCGGCATGATTACCGACCNNCGACCTGTACACCGCCCTGCTTCGTCGCTCAGCTGCCTTTTTCTCCAAACACACCACTGGGACATTGCTCTCCACCATCATCAACGACGTCGAGCGCGTTCAGTACGCCATGTCGACAGTGCTGTCGGAACTCCTGCAGCAATTCTTCACTTTCGTTTCCGTGGCCGTCGTCGTCGTTATCCTGGGCGGAAACCTTGCATGGGTCCTGCTCTTGTTCGTTCCCGTGATCGTTTTCTCATCCCGCAAAATCGGCTCCCGCGTCCGCCACACGACGCGTCACGGCCAGGACAAGCTGGCGGACATCCAGAACATTCTGCATGAAACCATCACGGGCAACCGCATCGTCAAGGCTTTCAACACTGAGGATTGGGAGATCTCCCGATTCCGCAACGCAGCGCGTCGCTTATTCCGGGCCAATCTGCGTTCGGTTGCTGCAACCGCGATCAGCTCTCCGTTGATGGACATATTCGGGGTGGTCGGAATTGCACTTCTCCTCCTGCTGGGCCGCGGCCGGATCGCCCACAATCAGATGACGCCCGGTGTGTTTGTCGCTTTCATCACCGCCGTTTTCAGTCTNNCGCGGTGTTCAAGCTCTACGACCCGGTGCGAAAATTCGCGCTCTTCTATAACAACTTTCAGCAGGCCCTGGGCGCCTCGTCAGAAATCTTCAAGTTCATGGATCTGGAAGACGACGTGCGTGAAAAGCCGCGCGCCAAGACTTTGCCCAAATTTTCAGAAAGTGTTCGCTTCGAGCAAGTCAGCTTTGCCTACGCCAATGAAGGGGAAGGGAGCCATGCCGTTCTGCACGACATCAATCTGGAAGTCCGGCGCGGCGAAGTTCTCGCGGTGGTCGGCTCCAGCGGTGCCGGCAAGAGCACCCTG
>PMUM01000337.1 GCA_003166855.1 Acidobacteriaceae bacterium
CATTTTAACTTGCTACCGACACCCTCAGCGGGGACGCCGGCCAACTTCCAGTTGAAAAGCGGCGCAGATCGCCGTATGGTACTCACATCTACCCACGGGGCGCGCCACCCTCGGAATTGGAGCGCGCGGCCTGTGGGGTTGTCCCCCCTTGTTCCTGCGGCTGCGGGAAGGCCTCCAGGAACATGCTGTAGCATTGAGCCGGTCCATGGGCGCCTGTGGGCGGGTGACTGGCAAGTTCGCAGTCTACATATCTTCGCAGTTTGTAAATTAAGGAGATCGGCGATGGACAGCAATAAGCCGGCGCAAAATATTCAGGATTCCTTCCTCAACACGGCCCGCAAGGAGAGACTCAGCATCACGATTTACCTGCTGAGTGGGGTGAAGCTAACGGGCCGCATCCGCTCTTTCGACAAGTACTCCGTCGTACTGGAGGCGAACGGTCAGGAGCAACTCATCTTCAAGCACGCCATCTCCACCGTCGTGATGGGGCGGGTGGCGTCGACACACGTCGCCCATGCGGCGCATCCGGAGAAGACGGTGTCCGGAACGGCGGCAGCTCCGGTTGTCGCGGCGAGCGCTTCGGGCACCGAAGGATAAGGCGTTTTCGGTTTGAGAAGTTCCCATACCAAGAAACCCCGCGGCGTGGCGCGCACAGCCAAACGTGTGCCTCTTGGCACGCCGGTCGTCCGCCCGGAACCGGAGCGTGAGCGCGCGTTTCTAGTCGGGCTCGAAGTGCGCACGCGGGGACGCAGCGGCGCCAAAGGAACGGTCACGGCGCAGGCATCGGCTGCACGCGACGCAGCCGCGATGCCGACGGCGAAGGCCGAGTCAGCCGCAAAGTCCGGCAAGCCCAGCATTCCCGAGTTCGATGCGGACGAGTCGCTCGCAGAGTTGCGCACGCTGGCCGAGAGCGCCGGCGCAGAAGTGGTTGGCGAGATCCTGCAGCGGCGCGATCGGCCCGATCCTGCGACCTTGATTGGCGCGGGCAAGCTCGAAGAAATCGCGGGCGCGGCAGCCTCCGCGGACGCTGACGTTCTTCTGTTCGATCACGATCTCAGTCCTTCCCAGCAGCGTAATATCGAGAAAGTCATCCAGCGGCGGGTCATCGACCGCACCCAGCTCATCCTCGACATTTTTGCGAAGCACGCGCGCACCCGAGAAGGGCAGCTGCAAGTGGAACTGGCGCAGCTGCAATACATGCTGCCGCGGTTGGCTGGACATGGCATTGAGATGTCCCAACTCGGCGGCGGCATTGGCACGCGCGGTCCCGGTGAAACCAAGCTGGAAACCGACCGCCGCAAAATCGCGCGGCGCGTGCGGAATGTAGAGCAGCAAATCGAAAACGTGCGGCGCATTCGCACGCAGCAGCGGCAGCGGCGCGAGTCGGCGCCGGTAGCGACTGTGGCACTCGTGGGATATACGAATGCGGGAAAGTCGACGCTGTTCAACGCGCTGACACATGCCAAGGTGCTCGAATCGCCGCGCATGTTCGCGACATTAGATCCCACGCTCCGGGGTGTTGACCTGCCATCGAAGCGCAAAGTCCTGCTCTCCGATACCGTCGGATTCATTCGCAGCCTGCCGCACACGCTGGTCTCGGCATTCCGCGCGACATTGGAAGAAGTGCAGCGGGCCTCGCTCATCCTGCATGTGTCCGACGCGAGCAGTCGCCTCTCGGCCGAGCAGGACGCGCAGGTGGAAATCGTGCTGAAGGAACTGGAAGCGGAGAAGAAGCCGCGCCTGCGCGTGATGAATAAGATCGATCTGCTGGACGACGAAGTCGCGCAGTCGTTGCTGGCGGACTCCATGCGCGAAGAATCGAAAACGGTCTATGTTTCGGCGAAGGAAGGCACCGGTCTAGACAAGCTACTGGAGCGCATCGATTCAGTCATCGAGGAAGACAGCGTCAGCCGCGTGCACCTACGCGTCCCGCAGAAAGAAGGGAAGATGCTGGCGATGCTCGAGGCGAAGGCTCGAATTTATTCGCGAAAGTACAAGGATGGCGCGGTGGAGTTGGAGGTCGAGGCGCCGGCCTCGGTGGTGCGCAGAGTGCGGGAGTGGGTTCTCGCGTAGCCCAAACTCGCGGTAGTCTAGCTCGCGTAATCAGAAATCTTCGCCGACTGCGTCGAGCTCCTCGATTCCCATAATCTGGCTGTAAAGGACGCTCTTCGAACTCTGACTCTGCGGCATTCCGTAATAGAGGATGCCGATGTCTTTGGTGACGACCTTTCGCAGTCGCGTGGCCGGAGTATCCGGGGTCAAGGGCTGCGCGATGTCATCCAAACTCAATCGTGCCGTTGAAACCACAGCCGTGCGCGTCCCGCCGTCTCTCCAGCCAAACGCAAACTGCCAGTTCTTCGACGTCGGATAAATGTCCTCGGCGGTGAAGCCGATCAGAATTGCCTCCTTGTCGTTAGCAGGTTCGGAAACACGCGATCGAAGGCCGGCAGCCAGACTCTCCGACATCAATTGCTGGCGCGACGCGTCTCTGGTGGCGGGGTCTACGGAGATGCCGTCCGCGACTGCGATTTCAAGGTTGTACTTCTTGCGATAGTACTGCACCAGCGGCTGGAGTTGCTCGTCGGGGAAGTTTCCAATGGGGACAAAGTAAATCTTGCGATTCTCGACCTTCGGTGGAAGCGACGCCGAGGCGCTAACGGGTGGATGCGACGATCTTGAGTAAGTCAACCATCCCGCGACTACGGCGGTCAGTGCAGAGTACGAGTGCTAATGTCCGATTCACCGCCGGTTCCTTCCTGCCCGCCGATTCTCGACCTCGTGGAATTAGAGCATTGGGATTGAAGCAGCCAAGCACGGGAAAACGATTGAGAGCGTTACGAAGGTCTAGCCCGAATGCTTGAAATTTAAATGGGCCGACAACCAAGAAGCGGTGACATTCCTTGGCTATCGGCCCATTCGATCCTGAATTGGATCGGAGGTGATATTTCAATGCTAATCCACTTTTGGCTGAAGTCAAGGGATATGTGCAGAAATTTGCGCCCTGCACGTACCGGAGCCTCCGATCCAGGCTAACCCCATTGTTTCCATGAAGCTGCGCCGGTTGTCGAAGAGTTCGTCGCTCTCCTGCAAAGCTTTCCGGATTCGCGAATTCGCAGGCTAAAACGATCTTCTTCGCGTTGACATAAACTCCTTTGGACGTTTAGACTTAACAGTTTTCATAGCCCTCATTTTTCCGGTCTATATCAGCAACACATGGATCAGACTCTCCAACAACTAGGGGAATTACTGCTCGGAGCAGTGCCGACGGTGATTCTGCTGGCGTTGCTGTACGCGCTCTATACGGCGATTGTGCACAAGCCGCTGCAGCGCGTGCTCGCCGAGCGGCGCAGCAAGACGGAAGGCGCCGTCGAGAAGTCGCGCGCCGACATTTCTGCGGCCGAAGCGCGAACCGCGGAATATGAGCAGAAGCTGCGGGAAGCACGGGCCGCGGTATTCCGCGCGGAGGAAGCGAGGCGGCAAGCCGTATTGCAGGCCCGAACGGCTGCGTTGAACGAGGCGCGCAGCAGGGCGCAAGCGCAGGTGCAGGCGGCGAAGAAAGCTATCGAGGGCGACCGGGTCGCGGCTGAGGCGGCATTACCGTCAGACGCGGCAGCATTGGCGCAGGAAATTGTAAAGCGCGTTCTGCAGCCGGCAGGAGCCGGACGATGATGACCTCCACGAAGAGGACCGCTCAGAAAATCGTCCGCGCAGGGTTGCTTGCGCTGCTGATGCTGGGGTACGCGAGCGTCGTGCCGCTGCGTGCCCAGGAGCCGCCCGCATCTCCTGAGCAGAAACAAGCAACCGGGAATTCCGCGGAGCAGCCCGGAGACCCCGATCGTCAGCTGGCGCACGAGAGCAGGGATGCCGCCGGAGAAGAAAAAGACGAGATGGCGGAGTTCAAGCAGTCCGCGTCCGTGCGGGAAATCGCGAAGCTGACAGGATTGAATCTGCAGCAGGCCTACTGGCTAAGCGTGGTCCTGAATTTTGTTGTGATTGCCGCCGCCATCGTCTGGGCGTCGCGTAAGTATTTGCCGGGCATGTTCCGCGACCGCAGCACCGCCATTCAGAAGGCGATGCAGGAAGCCCAGATCGCCAGCGAAGAAGCCCGCCGCCGGCTGGCTGACATTGAGTTGCGCCTGATGAAGCTCGACGGCGAAATCGGCATGATGCGCGATGCGGCCGAAAAGGAAGGCGCAGCCGAGGAAGCCCGCATTCAGGCAGCGGCTGCAGAAGACGCGCGCAAGATCGTCACGTCAGCCGAGCAGGAAATCTCGGCTGCCGCCAAGGCTGCGCGCCGCCAACTGACCGCCTATGCCGCCGATCTCGCGGTGGGACTGGCACGCAAACAGATTCACGTGGATGCCGCCACGGATCAGGCATTGGTCCGCAGTTTCGCCCAGGAATTGGGTGCGGCCTCCGACGATTCCGGCACGGGTAGGAACTAGACCGTGGCCTCGGTTTCCAGCACCTACGCCCGCGCCTTCGCCGATGTGGTCTTCAGCGCGCACCTCGACGCGAATCGGGCGGTGGGTGGCTTGCGCCGGATCGCCAGCTTGCTCGCCGAGAGCCAAGACCTGAGGCGCGTTTGGGAGAATCCCGCAGTACCCGCCGATCAAAAGCGCAAGCTGCTGGATGCGATTGTCGACCGCGAGGGTATTGAGCATCACGCGCGCAATCTGGTTGCGGTACTCATCGATCACCGGCGCGTGCAGTTCCTGGGACGAATCGTTGAGCAACTCAAGAAGGAACTCGACGCGCGCATGGGATTCGCCGAGGCCGACATCACCAGCGCCCGCGAACTGGGCGACGCGGAGAAGCGTGCCCTCGAAGCACAGATCGAAAAAGTCACTGGCAAGAAAGTACACGCGCAGTTTGGCCTCGATGCGTCCCTGTTAGGAGGCGCGGTAGTCCGCGTAGGCAGCACGATCTACGACGGCTCGGTGAAGGGCCAGTTGGAAAAGATCAGAGAAGCGATTAGCTCTTAGTTGTGAGTCGTAAGCTTGCGGGGTAGATGTTGACTCGAAGCTCACAGCTCGCGGCTCGAAGCTGATGGCTGATAGCTGAAAGCT
>PMUM01000077.1 GCA_003166855.1 Acidobacteriaceae bacterium
CTGGCAGACCATCCTCGTATAAACCAACTGTGACGTAGCCTTCTTGACCGCCCACAGAGAAGTGATGGGTCAAGCTGTGTCGTTCGTCCGGCAGACGTCGCCTCACTGCTAGAGAGCCGTCCGTGCCCGCGGCCGGCGTGCCGTTTGCGTCTCCCGACCCGTTGCTCACCGCTTCCTTGCGTGCGTTCAGCGAATCCTCTGCGCTGTGCTCGACGATCACGATTTCCCTTGCTGCTGACATCGCGAACCCTAACCTTCCTGACCACCATCTTCGTCGGAACCACGGACCGATTGAGGCTCCGTGTTCACGTCTGTCTGGTCACCTGCATCCTGTTTTTTGTATGTTCCTCTCACCGACAGCAGTTCTGCGTGGCTTGGCGGGAACACGTAGTTCTGCACGAACCAAAGCGCGTCATAGGTGAGCCGGCGGCCCACGACCGCACGTCCATGCTCTTTCACGAACTGGCAGAAATCGTCGGCATGGATGATGTTGGCCTTCGTTCCGGCAGTGGTGAGAGAGCGCGACTTGAGCCAACCCAGGTCGATCCATTTTTGTATTTCGTCGGGGCGGGTATGCAATGCCCGAGAGAGTGAGAACTTGGTGAACCATTCCCGTCCGGTTGTGCCGCCAATGCCAAGCCGGTGCAACATCGAGCGCACGGACCCTGCGGGCCGCCGCAGGATTTTCGCGGCCTCTTCCACGGGCATCGCTGTGATCAGATCAAGAAGGCGTTGCTGCTCAGGCTTTGTCCATTCGCGATACGCTCGTTTTTGATTTACGCCAAGCTCGCGCAGGAAACGTAAGCACGCGTCCCGCGGGTTTCCAGAAATCGCAGCAAGTTTTGTGACCAGCATTCGCCGGCCAGTCTCATTGTGCTCCTGGCCTCTGCTGGTTCGTTCCTTGTATTCTCTGACCAGTTCTCTTGCTTCTTTCGGCCAGCGGAACATATGGCGCTTATGAACGCCGTCGGCTTCGCCCATACTGCTGCCTTCCGGAGGCTGGGTCTTGGTGGCACTTGACGTCTTCAGGTCCGTCCAGACACAACTTGTCTCTACGCCTCCGGAATACCTCCTCTCCTCCTGCAAAAGCGCATGCGCCGATTTCATTTCGGAACATGATGCGCGACGAAGGTGGCGAGTCGAGCTTAGTCCACACCTGAGCCAAGTGGTAGCGGGCAGCGTATATCCGCAATCCTGCCGCTTTCCAAAAACTTTTTTGCTGCAGGAATTCGTGCAGGTAGCCACTTTCGGTGCAGAAAATCGGCTTGCGTGGCTGAGCCTTGGCCGAAGGACGAAACGTGCTGAGTGCTAAACACTTGACACAGGCGTCGGTACAATTGCTGGGCCATATGGGCCGAAATCCGGCTATGGACGCGGAGACTCGGGCTGCGTAGAAGAGAGGTTTATTGCAAGAAAAGTGACATTTTCCGCAACTAAGGTGCTCGCTGCCGGGTTTGACCCTTTAAGAGCAAGTACCAGTCCTGGGCGCTGCAGGCCCGTGGACTGAGGACTGCTAGCCCCCGGGCGGTTGTTATGCCAGCCATCCCCGAACCGCGCCCCCAACGAGAGCAAGCTATATCCCTGTCTGGCGACTGTTGCTCTCGTCTGAGTAGCTCACCTTCGTCTGCACTGTTTGGTCGTCCCGCATATTTGACGCTGTGCGATGAACTTTCGTCGTGCGTAGTTCACCAACCGGAGTTTGGAGAAACCTGGTCGCAAACTTTCTCATGAGAGTCGAACTATGTTTGGCGCGCGTCGCAGAGGATTTGCTTGGAAGGAAATTGCCAAGGTGCTCCACATGACCCGAGCGGTGGCCCGGGCGACCTTCTGGCGGGAAATCAAACGCTCGAGGTCGAAAAGTGTCGCAGCCCAGCCTCCTGCGACTGCCATCCAGGACGAGAGTGATTCGGATAACCTGGAGGCTGGCAAGGAGAGTAGTGCGCTAAACGCAGTGGAGACCGCCTTTCAAGGCGATTCGTAAGTCGGTGGCATGCATCGCCTCTACTTATGTTTTGCGTTCTGCGGCCGCTTCCTAGTCCGTTTTGTCGCGACTGGCGGGTCCACCTTCGCGACCAGAGATGCTGACCTACGAAACGCCTCGACCGTGACCCCTATTGCCCTTCGGCGCGTGCTTGCAGCACGCCACAGAGCATAAACGTGCCGGCGAAGGGTCGGTCTCACGGCAACGATGCACACTCCTCGAGGTAACGGATCGCGACCGAGGCGAGGAATCACACATACGCCAAGTCCGGCCGCGACGAGCGCGAGTTGTGTGGCGTGTTCTTCAGCAGTGTGCGCAAACACGGGTTCATGACCTCGCGATCGAAGTGTGTGCACGAGCCACTCGCGGCACCACCTGGCCGGGTAGTGCTCGTCGCTAACGGTAGGCCCGTTTTGCTCCCAAGTGATCCATGGATCGGACCGCAGATCGTCGAGGTCGATGATCTTGCGTCCTGCCATTGGGTGACTTGCGTGCAATGCGATATCGGCGATGTCGTCGAGCAGCGGCGCTTCGGAAAGGCCCTCAAGGTGCGGCCGCGGCGCGTTTGCCCAATCTTGGGCAATTACTAGATCAACCTCTCCGCGAACGAGGAGCGGAATCGACTCAGGAGGTTCCTGCTCGGTCAGCACAACCCTTAGCTGCGGACAGATGCTGAGGAGGCTCCGCAACGCATGTGGTGCGAGACCACGGGCGGCGGTGGCAAACGCTGCCACCGTGATCTGTCCGAAAACGCTGTTACGCTGCGCATCGAATTCAGCCTCGGCGCTCTCCATCAGCGACAACATCCGCCGAGTGTGTGCTACGAGCGCGGCCGCAGCGTCAGTGAGACGTACGCCTCGTCCGTTTCGCTCAAGCAAAGATTGCCCGAGTTCGCTCTCAAGTTTCGCAATCTGCTGTGAGACGGCAGAGTTCGTCACATGAAGCGCAGTCGCAGCGGCGTTCACCGATCCATGTGCTGCGACGGCGTGGAGAGTGCGCAATCGTTCAAAATTTAACATGTAGCAATTCTAAACTAACCTAGGAAGAATAAATCACTTGTACTTAATTGTTGTAGACGCGAATATGCAAGCAGGTCGTATTCAAAACGAGTCCGACATGTCGAGCGTTTCCGAAGAGCGACTCGGCTGGCGGGATTTGAGGGCGGCGACAACATGAAGTGTGGGGGTTTCTTCGCGCTGACTTGTTTGGCAGCGGCGGCAGTCGGCTGGGCGCAAGGTCTGCCGCGAGGAGGCGACGCCCCGAGGGGAATTCCCTTTGAAGTGAATCGGGTTTTCGGTGCGATCCTGATCAAAGCACAAGTCAACAAGCAACCGGCCACACTGATCGTGGACACCGGTTCTCGTCACACCATACTCAGCTCGGAACTGCTACGAGTTTGTCCACGCGCCTTAGAGCACACAGACGTTCCAGCCAAAGGCTCGGGCCTCGTCGGTAGCGCGGGATGGGCCAAGGCAACAGTAGAGGTCGG
Source organism: Acidobacteriaceae bacterium (assembly GCA_003166855.1). Classification (GTDB taxonomy): domain Bacteria; phylum Acidobacteriota; class Terriglobia; order Terriglobales; family Acidobacteriaceae; genus Sulfotelmatobacter. Next base: position 3,471 of record PMUM01000077.1, read on the forward strand.
AACCGTCATTTGGCTGGATCGGAGGGTCTTGGTCATGAATGATTTTCGAGACATCTCGAACAGTATGAAACAAAGAGTAGACGGAATACTCGGCGAGGACGTTCTGAAAGAGTTCTCCCTTGTCGTCATAGATTTCAAGCATCAGCGACTTGTTCTCCTGCGCTGACTCTGTAACGGCACCAGTGCGCTCTAGCCGAAGCCAAATGACAAACATGGGGAGGTAGACCCGTGATCATCCATCGACAGCAAGCGCGCGAGCCGGCGACTGGGCATGGCCGTGGCTATGCCGTCAAACGCGGACTGGCATTCGCAGCGATCTACTTGGTGTGGGGATCGACGTATCTGGCGATCCGCTACTCGGTGGAGACAATTCCGCCGCTGCTGACGGCCGGTATCCGCTTCTCGGTTGCAGGTGCCATCCTGTTTGCCTGGGCGTGGGCGCGCGGGTTTCGTCCCAAGCGCGAACATTGGATGGCCGGAGCGGTTGTGGGAGCGCTCTTCTTCCTGGTGTCGCACGGGATGCTGTACTGGGCAGAGCAAACCGTGGCATCAGGACAACGCAAGACCCGATCCCACCAGCGGCATGAATGGCCGATGGCGCGCGTAATTAAAGATCGCTCCCACAATCGCCAATCCTGCTGCTTCCGGCAGAATCGTCCCGGCGAGAAAATTCCAGGCTGCGGTCAGCATGTCCGTGGTTGCGAACTGTGACCCGCTGTTCCAACTCTGGAAAAGTTGGACTGTGCCGGACGCAGACAACAGAAAAATGGCGGAGACGATGGACCCCAGCGGGCTGTACCCCTCCGCCGCATCGAGCGCCGCCTTCAGCACGCAGAAAGCGGCGAGCACGGGAGTCAATCGAGCAACCACGACGTTCGAAACAAAACCGCTGAAGCTCGTTTGCAAGCTCGCGACCCACGAACTGCTGATGCCTCCGCCTTGCGCAGGCATGGCGATACCCTGCGCCGCAAACCAGGAGAGCAACTGCGGAAGCGTCAAGAGAATTACCGACCAGAGCGCCCATCGCTGGAACCTGCCGCCCGCCTGGAAGTTCACGCCGCCTTCCTGCCGCAATGCGATTCCAGCCAGCACCATCGTGCAGATGGCGGCCGGAACTGCCATGTCGAATAGCAGTGTCAACAGATCGACGATGATTTGAGGCAGCGTCATTGCCTGAGCACTCCGTAGTGAGCGTTCCTACTGCACGCCCGCCGTACCGTTCTGAATCCAGAACTCGATCAGGCGAGTGAGGCCCGAGATCACCAGCAATCCGGCCGCTGTTACCGCCCATCGCGCGACACCGCGTCCTTGGGAATAAGAGACGACTGCCATGACCACCGCCAGAGCCGCTCCGACAGGAGAGATCACATTGCCGACCCAGTTCACGAGATTGAGAACTGTTCCTTCGGGTTGGGCCGCAGTTTGACCCTGAACAGCCTGCCCTGTGGCAGGCTGCGTTCCCAGGTTCTGGGCATGAGACACCAGCGGATACAACTGGAATGAACAAATCGCCAGCACATAGACGAGGGCAAGGCGAAGGCGGGTGTTTCTCCAATCTGACAATCTCATATGCTCCTCTTCTGTGATCGCGTTGGAATCGCGCTTGAGTTTGATTTCCGCAGGCGAGAACATACGGGCATTTCAGATTTCGGGCAAATCAGGCCGGCCGTTTGGAACTGCCTTCAGAACCGTGTCGCGAGCCTGCAGTTTGCCGAATAGCGATTGGAATCTTCGAGAGCATTGTGACGCCTATTGATTTCAAAGGCTGGGGTTCGCAGTGTGCGCGTGGGAGCAGAAGAATTGTGGGATGAACAAATGTTTGAGTTTGGTGCATCTCACAGCGGAATTCCTTTCAAGAGAGACCGTAGTCCCAGGACTGTTGTTGGGCTGCGGCAACAATCTAAAGTGAGATGAACAAATGTTTGAGTTTGGTGCATCTCACAAGCAGGGTGGGCGCTCAATCAAGTGATTCGAATAAGTCAACTTCTCGGTTCCTAAGACGCCTAAACTTTACTTTGATCCGCAGAGCACCCGTTTTCCGGTCGTCTGACACCCATTGCAGCGGCACCGTGTTATGGATTAAGGCTCACTTCCGAGTCGTCTATAATTGCTCGCATCGAACGTCCTTATCTCAGAGGCGCATCGGTGCCGTTCCGATGCAACCTCTTCAATGCGCTCTCCAGCGCGATCGCGAGTTCGCGTACGCCGCGCCGGATTTCTTTCACATCCACCGCGGCAAATCCCAGCTGTAGTCCTTCGCGCGCCATTCTGCCGCGGCTGTAACGGCTCAGCGGAGTTACCTCCACGTCCCGCTTAGCTGCCGCAGCCGCAGCCAGTTCGCCGTCGATCCCACCGCTCAGCCAACCCGCAGTCTGTAATCCGGCCTCCACGCCTGAAATCTCCAGCAGCTCAGCGAGGCTTTGCTCTGCACATTCCAGGAGAACCGAGAGTCGCTCCGCATACACTTTTCGCATTCGCCGGAGATGTCGCCCGAAGTGTCCTTCGGTGATGAAATCGCAAAGTACTGCCTGTTCAAGCAGTGGTGCGTGGCGGCTGGTAACCGAGAGAGTCGCGGACACATAGTCCACGAGATCCGGCGGGACCACCAAGTATCCCAGCCTGAGCGACGGGAAGAGAACTTTGCTGAAGCTCCCGGTGAACAGCACCAGCCCGTGACGATCGAGTCCCTGGAGCGCTGGCACTGGCCGTCCCGAGTAGCGATACTCGCTGTCGTAGTCGTCTTCGAGGATCAGTGCGCCTGACTTCCCAGCCCATTCCAGCAACCGCAGACGCCGGGCGAGACTCATCGTGACTCCGACCGGAAACTGGTGCCCGGGAGTGACGTAAACCAATCGCGCTCCGCGCATGCTCGCATCCTGCACCTGCATGCCCTCGTCATTCAGGCGTATGGCGGAGACCTTCGCGCCCCCAGCTTTGAATGCGATCGCCGCACCCGGATATCCCGGATTCTCCATGCACACCCGGTCTCCGGGATTCAGAAAGAGCCGCACCGCCAGATCGAGCGCTTCCTGCACTCCGGAGATGATCGCAACCTGCTCGGGGACGCACTTCACACCGCGTGAAGTGCTCAGGTAGCTGGCCACGGCCTGGCGCAGGGGCGGATATCCCATCGGACCGCAGCCCAACAGAAGATTCGTCGAGACACGCCTTAAGCGTCGGGCCGCAACCTTCGCCCATAAAGTCGTGGGAAACAAATCCAACGCTGGTATGTTGGCCCGGAAAGCACGGCTGGGGCGGACTTCAAGATTAGGAAACGGATGCACCCGGCCTGCGTAGTTGGAGACCTTCATTCGCCGTTTGCGTGGCGCCGGCAGTCCCAGCCCGTCCTCCCGTGGGACCTGGAGCAATTCGTCGGGCAAGATCTTGCTCACATACGTTCCCGATCCCACGCTGCCGTCAACGTAGCCCTCGGACTTGAGCTGCTCAAAAACGTTGACGATCGTACCCCGCGCGAGTTCGTATTGGCGGGCTAGATCGCGCGTGGCCGGAAGCCGCGCCCCTGGGCGTAGGCGGCCTTCCAGAATCTCCGCACGCAAGGCTCCATACAGCCAGCGGTTGGCAGACATTTCCGAATCCCGCAGCGGAAGCACCAGCTCGAACACAGTCGCTCGTTTGACCATGATAATGGTACATAGCATATACCATAAATGGATCTTGTTAGTGATCCACTATGCGCTTAGGGTTAAACCATGAGGATCCAACCATGAATGCTTCCAGAGTGCGAGTTGGAGTCGCGGTGATTCTGTGTGCTGCGGTGCTGGAAAGTCCGCTGGCATGGACTCAGGGTCCCAGCCCTACGATGCACCCTGAGACCAAAGAACGAGCGCGCGTCGCGCTTTCTCAGGCTCTCCCTAAGTTGAATGGTGATCACCTAAAGGCCACTGTGGTTGAGGTCCACTACGGACCCGGCGAGTCGTCGCCGTCGCACAGTCATCCTTGCGCCGTGATCGGTTACGTTGTCGAAGGAGCGCTCCGAACGCAAGTGAAAGGCGAGCCCGAAGCGATCTACAGAGCCGGCGAAAGCTTTTACGAAGCGCCCAATGGCGTTCACGTTGTTTCCGCAAATGCCAGCCAGACTGAAGCAGCGACGTTCATTGCGTATTTCGTCTGCGATCACAACACGCCACTCAGCAGCGATGTGCCGGAACGCGTAACGCCAGGAGGAAAGTAATCATGGGCAAGGCACAGCTAGCCGCGTCAGAAACTGTTCCGCGACGTGCAACGACAACATCGAGCACGCTGAACTGGGAGCGACTGGGCATCCTATACGCCCGTATCGCCCTCGGCGCTGCTTTTCTTTCGGGGATTGCCTCACGCTTCGGCCTTTACGGCAAGAATGTTGGTTACGGGAACTTCGCCAACTTCGTGAAGTATACGGCGGAAGTGAACTCGTTCATGCCTGCCTTCACCATCCCATTTCTGGCTTGGTCGGCCACAGCCGCCGAATTGGTTTTGGGAATTGCCTTGATTCTCGGTGTATGGCCGCGCTGGGTAGCCCTCGGAAGCGCGGTGCTTCTGGCGCTCTTCGGCATCACCATGGCCATTTCTTTCGGGATCAAGGCTCCGCTGGACTATTCGGTGTTCTCTGCGTCGGCCGCAGCCGTGTTACTTGCTCTGTACGAGGGCCGCAAACACGGACATGAGTCGTGAGCTCCGTCGTCCAACTTTTTTGTTGACCAACTTCTAGGAGGATTTATGGAAGCTCGTTTCAGCTATGACAAAGCCGCCCCAGGTGTCTACAAAGCCATGATCGGCGTCGAGCAATACCTGGAAAACTGTGGACTGGAAGAGTCTCTGCTTCATCTGATCAGGCTGCGCGCCTCCCAGATCAACGGTTGCGCTTACTGTCTGGATATGCACTGGAAGGATCTGCGCGCAATCGGAGAACAGGAGCAGCGGCTGTACTCGTTGGACGCCTGGCGAGAATGCCCTTACTATACCGAACGCGAACGCGCCGCTCTGGCGTGGACGGAGGCCGTCACGCTCATAACGAACGGGCATGTTCCCGACACTGTGTATGAAGAAGCGCACGCCCATTTCAGCGACAAAGAATTGTCCGACCTGACTTTCGCTGTGACCGCCATCAACACGTGGAACCGACTGTCAATTGCGTCCCGTACAGTCCCGGGAACTTACCGTCCTGCCAAAACCTACCCACTGGAAAAAGGGGCGTAGGCGCGAGCAGGAAATCCATTCGCAGTTCGGGTTGCGCAGATCGCTCTCGGGGCGATTGAGAGATGATCCGCGACCTTTATCAGAGGAGGAAGTATGCATCGTGCAATTCGGATCGTATCGGTAGCGTTGGTCGGGATAGTTGTGCTGACGGGGTCGAGCTACGCATCAAGTGCTGACGACCGAAGCGACATCCTCAAGGTGCGGGAAGCGGTTTGGCGTGCCTGGTTTGCCAATGACACAAAGACCCTCCATAAATTGGTGCCGCCAGACACCATCGTCATCAGCGCAGGGGAGGATAAATGGAAGACTCAGGCCGAAGTATTTCAATCGGCCACTGACTTTCAAAAGGAAGGTGGAAAGCTCATTCGACTGGAGTTCCCGCGGACCGAGATTCAGCGCTTCGGGGAGGTCGTAATTATTTGGAGCAAATATCTGGTCGAAACGGAAACGAACGGGAAACGATCGCTGACTTCCGGCAGGGTCACGGAGGTTTTCGTGCGGCGCCACGGACAATGGACCAATCCGGGCTGGCACACTGATTCGACAACATGAACGCAACGGGCATTCTTCCAGAAATTCAAACGAAGGAGAACAACTATGACTGAAAAGAACGTGGTTTCCGCGGTTGCCTACTACAAAGCAATGGCCGACAAAGACCTCCCTGGTATGGCGCGGCACTTGCACCCTGACGTTCGGCTTGTCACGCCGATGGAGGAACTGACTGGGAAAGAAGCGGTTCTTGAAGCTGCCAAGCGGCTCCTGAACCTCATCATGAGTATTAAAGTACACGCGAAGTTCGGTTCCGAGGACCAGGCGATGTTGACTTATGATATGGACTTTGCCGAGCCAATCGGGGTCTGCCGCGCGGCAGCCTTGATGACGTTCAAAGACGGCCTGATCGTGCGCAATGAGATCTTCTTTGATGCCCGGCCCTTCGGCAAGGGATAGAGAACGGAAGCCGTGTTCTCATCGCCCGGGGGCAACCGCGTGCGCATCCCTATTCCAGCTTCGGCGATTGTGCCGGGTTTGGAAGTGACTCGGAAGTCGCGTGCGTTGAGCACGCCTGGGCTGAAGCAGCCGACAGACGCTCCCGCCGAATCTTCATAGCTGAGAACCACTCGTCTACTGCGCTGGTTGGTTGCTCGTGGACGGTTGGTTCAGCTCTTGCTGCAACTGCAACAGCTGGCGCAATTGCTCAACATTGGCGGAGTTGGGTGTTGGAACGCTCCGCGCGCTTGGTTGCAGGGAAGTCTGATTGGACTTGGGTGTCTGCTCGAGGACCACATAGATCGGAGTATCCGCCGAAATCGTCACCACGATGTGCTGGGTGATCGCTAATCGAGAAACCTCCTCATCTCCAGCCT
>PMUM01000228.1 GCA_003166855.1 Acidobacteriaceae bacterium
CCCGCATCAATGACATCTTCGACGAAGTCACGCGCCAGATGAATTCGCTGAAGCGCCAAGCTTCCAAAGCCGAACGCTACGCGCGTCTGCGCGAAGAAATGCGCGCCAAGCTGCGGCTGGTGCTGGCCAGCAAGTTCGCCGCCATCGAACTGGAGAGCGCGGAACTCGATTCCCAGCTCAACGCCCTCGCCGAAGAAATGCAGCATCGCACCGAAGCTGTCCAGCAATTCGAGACGGAGCACGCCGAGCGCACCCAGCGCGGCTACACCATCGAAGCCGAGTTGCGTGAGAATCGCGAACGCATCAGCCAGATCGCGCTCGAAATCGATCGCGCCCACGCCCGCCGCCACCACAACGAAGAGCGCTGCGCCGAGTTGCTGGTCCGGGCCGCGTCGTCCGAGGCCGAACTGGCGCAGGCCCGCCACCGCCTCACGGCACTCGAATCCGAGCGCGAATCCAACCGCCAGATTCTCGAATCCGCCGCGGCTGACTTGGCCGCAGCGCAAAGCGATCTCGTCCTCTGCCAGCAGGACGCCGCCGCTGCGGCTGCCGGTCTCGCTGAAATCGAGCGCCAGCAGGAAGAATCGCGCGTCGCTGTGTTCGATACAGTCTCTTCCGCTTCGCGTTTGCGCAACCAACTCGCCCAAGCCGAAGAACGCCTCGCCGGCGCCGACCGCGAGGCCCGCCGCCTCGACGCCGAGATGACCAACGCCAACATCCAGGTCGAAGCCTTCGGCGGACAGCGCGGACAACTCGCTCTCGAATTTGAAAGTGTCACCCAGCGCGTCACCGGCATCACCGAAGAAATCAGCCAACTCCGCCGCCTGATCGAACAGAAAAAGCTGGAGGAGACGCGCTCCAAGACCAACCTCGACGTTCTCCGCGCGGAATTCGCGACTGCCCTTGGCAAAAAGGGGTCGCTCGAAGCGGTCATCGCCGAGCACGGATACTCTACCGAATCCGTCCGCCGCCTCTTTCAATCCGGCGTGATGCACGGCGGCCTCGCGCCCGTCGGTGTACTCGCCGATTTCCTTGAAGTCGAGCCACGCTACGAGCGTGTCGTAGAAGACTTCCTCCGCGACGAACTGAACTACGTCGTGGTGAAGTCCTGGGACGCCGCCGACGAAGGCCTGCGTATGCTGCGCACCGGCGTCGATGGCCGGGCCACCTTCCTCGTCCATCCCGAAGACGCCCAAGCCAAGTTCTCATTCATTCTCGATGAGGCGGCGCACTGCGCCCCGCCCGCAGCCCAGATCATTCCGCTGAAGAGCACGATTCGAGTGCTCGACGGCTTCGGCAAGTCGCTGGAAGTCATCCTGCCCAAGCTGCGCGACGGCTACATCGTCCCCGAAGCCAACGTGGCCCGCGGCCTCGCGCTCGAAAATCCCGACGCCTTCTTCCTCTCCCAAGCAGGCGAATGCTTCCACAACGTCACCGTTACCGGAGGCAAACAGCGCGCGGAAGGCCCGTTGTCGATGAAGCGCGAACTGCGCGAAGTCCTGCGCCAGCTCGAAGATCTTGAACGCGCCCTCCACGAAGAAGAAATGCGCGTCCTAACCCTCGGCCGCGAGATCAAAGACCTCAGTTCCCTGCTCGAACGCCTCGACGGCGAAAAGCGCGAGGCCGAACATCAGGCCATGACGTCGGGCCACATGCTGCAACAGCTCGATTCCGAGATGACCCGCGTCAGCGAACGCCTCCGCGTCTCGCAACTCGAACTGCAGCGCCTCGCCGCCGAGCGGGCGGAACAGGAAGGCATTCTCTGCGCTCGCCAGTCCGAAATTGAAGTACTGGAACTGCAGCGCATCCAACTTGAACAGCAAATCGCGGCCGCCCAGGAATCCCTCACGGCTCTGCGCCAGCGCCGCGAAGAATCAGCCCAGACGGCCTCGCAGCATGCCGCCCGCGTGGCCACGCTGGAAGAACGTCACCGCTCGGCCGCAGCCGTCCTGCAACGCATCGAGTCCCTATTCTCCGAGATGGGCGAGCGCGTCCACGCGCTAGCCTCGCAAATCGAATCTGCCGCCGCCGAAAGGCTGCAGCGTGAAGCAGAAAACGGGCAACTGGCACAGACCGCCGACGATCTCGGAGCCGAACGCAACGCCGCACAGGCCCGCGAAGGCCTGCTGCAATTTGAAAACGAACAACTCCGCGCCCGCCTCACCGAAATCGACGAACTTCTCCGCAACAGCCGCCTGCTGCTCGATCAGGCTCGCGACCGTAAAGGCGAATTGTCCGCCGACGCCGCCAAACTCGAATCCGACGCGCAATACATGTCCGAGACTTGCATCAATGAGCTAGGTGTCGAGCGTGCTGCCTTAATGGCCGACACCACTCTGGTCCCGGTCACCGGCGAACAACTTGCCGCCGAAGACCAGTTCTACCGCGACATGCGCTCGAAGCTCGAAGCCATGGGCCCGGTCAACATGATGGCCCTTGAGGAATACAAAGAGACTGCCGAGCGCCATGAGTTTCTCGAGACGCAGCGCAAAGACCTGATCTCCTCCATCGAGAACACCACGGCTACCATCAAAGAGATCGACCTAATCTCGCGCCAGAAGTTCGAAGAAGCTTTCGCCAAGATCAACGAAAACTTCCAGGCCACGTTCAAGAAGCTATTCGGCGGCGGCCACGCCTTTATGAAGTTGACTGACGAAGAAAATAGCGCCGAGAGCGGCATCGACGTCGTGGCCTCGCCTCCCGGCAAGCGCCTGCAGAGCGTGCTCCTGCTCTCGGGCGGCGAGAAGGCGCTCACCGCACTCGCCCTGCTGGTCGGCATCTTCCAGTACGCCCCCAGCCCGTTCTGCATCCTCGACGAAGTCGACGCCCCGCTCGACGAAGCCAACATTGGCCGCTTCACCGAACTCGTCAAGGAAATGAGCGTAAAGACCCAGTTCGTGCTCATCACCCACAGCAAGAAGACCATGAGCATCGCCCCGGTCCTCTACGGCGTGACCATGCAGGAACCGGGGGTTTCGAAATTGGTCTCGGTACGCTTCGGTGCGCAGCAGTAAGCGCTGATTTGATGCTCTGTAGAAAGGCCAGCCTTTGAAAGGCTGGTCTTTTTGCTTCCCGATTTAGTCCCGGTTATCCACTCTCATCCTCAGCTTTTCCACATACCGGCGGTGCTAAACCCCTTGTCCAGTATGGCTTCTCGCCCATCCGCTTTGCTGTCAACATTTTTCAAGCGAACGAACTCCGCAACCTACCCCAAGGTGTGATCAGAATCGTTGACATTTTTTTTGGACCAGCTAGAATACGCCTCGCTCCTTCCTAGTAAAATTTCATCATGAGCCCCGAACTTCTCGATTCCGTCCTCTTACAAACTGACTTCCCCGACCTCCACCTTCACGCCAGCGGCAAGGTGCGTGACGTTTACACCATCGGCGATCAGCAACTGCTTTTCATCGCCACCGACCGCATCTCGGCCTTCGACTACATCCTGGCTACCGGCATCCCCCACAAGGGACGAGTGCTCAGCCAGATCTCCCTGTTCTGGTTCGATTACCTCGCCGACATCGTCCCCAACCACCTGATTACCGCCGACGTCGGGCAGTACCCGCAGGAGGTCCTCAAATACGCCGACCAACTTCGCGGACGCTCCATGCTCGTGCAGCGCGCCGAGATGTTCCCCGTCGAGTGCGTCGTGCGCGGCTACATCTCCGGCTCCGCCTGGAAGGAATACAAGGCCACCGGCAAGGTCTCTGGCATCCAGCTTCCCGCCGGCCTGAAGGAATCGGATGCCTTCCCCGATCCCATCTTCACGCCGTCGACCAAGGCCACCACCGGACACGACGAAAACATTTCTTTCGACGAGATGTGCAAGCTTGTCGGTGTCGAAACCGCCAGCCACCTCCGGGATCTCACGCTGCGCGTCTACAAGAAGGCAGCAGCCTACGCACTGAACCGCGGCATCATCATTGCCGACACCAAGTTTGAGTTTGGACGTACCCCCAAAGGCATCACTCTAGCCGACGAAGTCCTCACTCCTGATTCATCCCGCTTCTGGCCCGCAGACAAGTACGCTCCAGGACGGCCGCAGGATTCGTATGACAAGCAGTACGTGCGCGATTACCTCGAGCAAATTCACTGGAACAAGCAACCGCCCGCTCCGGCCTTACCGCCGGACGTGGCTCGCCGTACCAGCGAAAAGTACCTCGAGGCGTACTTCCAGCTCACAGGACACAAGCTGGATGTATAGCTGCGTTTCTGGTACGATCTCCACCCGCGGGAGCGCCGCATGACCCTCGCGGATTGGATTATCTGTGCTGTGGTGCTCCTGAACGTCGTAACAGCCGCCATGCAGGGTTTCTTTTCCGAGGCCCTCACCATGGCTGGTCTGGTCGTGGGCTACCTCGTGGCTGCGTGGAAGTATCGCGGCCTCGCTGAGTGGCTGGAATCATTTTTGAAGAACCCGTGGTTGGCTGAGATTCTCGGTTTCCTCGTCATCTTTTTTGCCATCGTGCTCCTGTTCGGCTTGGCCGCCAGGATCGCCCGCTGGTTGATGAAGCAATCCGGACTCAGCGGTCTTGACCGTTTCCTTGGCGCATTCTTGGGGCTGCTGAAGGGCGGGCTGATGGTAGCGGTGATCCTGATGGGTATGACGGCATTCACTCCGACTTCGAAGCTGCTGGAAAACTCGCAACTCGCGCCCTACTTTCTCGTGGTAGGCCGGGCTGCGATCTGGCTGGCACCCGCGGAGTTGCGCGCCCGTTTTGATCAGGGTCTCGAACTGCTCCATCAGGCTCCTCACAAGTTATCTGGCTCCCCTGCTTCCCCGCCGAAATAGGCTGCGGTGCAGTGAAAAATTCATACTAGAGAGAGATCCATCGTGAAAGATCAATTGGAAGCACTGGTCCTGCAAATGTACCGCAGTAATATTCTGTATTCCGAAGGCGTGCGTGAGTTCAAGAAACGGTTCATCCTGACCGTGCTGCAGGAGAACAAGGGTAACCAGTGCCGCGCCGCCCGCGAACTCGGCATGCACCGCAACACCCTCAGCCGCACCATCACCGAGTTGAAGATCGACGTCCGCCAGCTCCGCGACGGCGTCAAGCGCCCGCCCCGCAGCGCCCGCCCCATCACCATGGAAAAAAAGATCGTCCGCTAAGCGGGATCCCTACCCGCTGTCATCCTGAGCGAAGAGAATGCTTCCGCGAAGCGGGAGCATTCTCGCAGTCGAAGGATCCCCACCCACGGAAACGCCCGTGCCCCAAGAGGGCGGCGGCCTCAGAGCAAAGATCCGCGTCAACGTACAAACGAAAAAGGCAGCCCGCGAGGGCTGCCTTTCTCGTGCACGCGTTACCTGCTATTGCGCGGCCGGCTTGTGGTGCACCGGAGGTTTCGTGGTCGGCGCCGCCTTAGCCTTCAGCAGTTGCCCCTTCTCCATCACCACCATGAACGGATTCGGAGTATACGACGCTGGTTCGCCCTGGAAGTCGAAGCTGGCCCCGTCTTTCGGAATCAGACGCACCGGAACCTTGTCCTCGAACTTCAGCGTGATGTCCGCCTTCTTCGCCTCAATGTCATCCGAACTGGCAGCAATCATGAACTCGGTCGGAGTGGTGCTGATGATCGTGCCATTCATCTGCACTGCCTTGCCCTTGATCGAGTTCCACACTGCATCCTGGTCCGCCTGCGCGCCATTGGAGAGGACGAACTCCCAGATCGCAAAATCCATCTTGTCCGCAGGTGTGTCTTGCACCATCTTGTGCGCCTGCTCCGCTGGCGTGGGCGCCGGCTTGATTGGAACCTGTGCGCCATTCGCCTTCGCGGCCGCCAAGACTTCCGCCCAGCCGTCGTCTCCGGCATGGAACTTAACGTATTGTCCGCGCGCGTATTTTTCAAGCGGCGCCTGGTTCGCTGCTGGCGCCACTGCCGCGGCCCGTGCCGCAAACCAGATTCCGTTCTGATAATCCGGAGCTGTCTGCCCCAAGTACGCCAGCGCCAGCGGATACACTACGCTGAAGTCCGTGGGATTCGCGTCCACCGCGATCCTCAGATCTTTGGCCGCCTGCGCGTAATTCTGATCCTTCACAGGCAAAGTAGCGGCCGCCTTCGCGTCATCCTTGGCCTTGACCGCCGCATCATGCTGCTGCGATGCTTCCACTGCATCCTGCAACTCCGAAATACCCATCACCGCGTGGAAGATCGCATTCATCTGGTCCTTCGTTTTTTGAAAATCCGCATCCGAGGTCCCCTCAGGCTTGGTGAACTTCGGCAGACAATCCAATCCCTGCTGGCCGTATTTCTTACCGTCGATCAAGAGCTGCTTCGCGTTCGGATCGCCGCCCTGCGCCATCACACGGTCAAAGTAGGCCAGCAACGCCAAAGCCCGCACGTTGCACGTATCGGCTGTCACCAGCTTCGTGGCCGTCTCCATCGTCTTCTTGGGGTTGTTCGACTGCTGGTACGCCCCCATCAGAATTTCCAGCGCCTGATTCTTCATGACGCTGTTGGGATACTGCGCGATGAAAGCCTCCAGCCCGCTGATCTCCGCAGCCGGGTCCTTCGTCTGCACGGCTGCCACGTAGGCGTTGTATTCGGCGGGATCTTTGATCACCGGTGCCGCGGACTGTGCGGGAGCGGGCGCCGCAGCCGCCTGTCCCTGGGCGGGTGCCGCAGGCGCTTGTCCCTGGGCTGGCGGCGTAGCAGTCTGTGCCATCGCGCTCACCGCAACCCCAAGCACAACCGTAAGCAGAATCTTTTTCATCAGTATGGCTCCTTGGATCTTTGGGAAGTAATTTTTTTCGGAAACGCTTTCTCTACCGCTCAGCAGCAACTGCATTCCATCGGGACTGCTCTGCGTCCAAATCCTGCTCTGGAATGCCAGCCTTCCTGGCAGGGGGCCAGGAAAAGCGGTGCCCTGTTGAACACAAAGGCGCCCTGACCCTTTTTCCCGGTTGGCCGGATTATAAGTACCTCTGCCGCCGAAGGCAAGCGACTTCCAATCATGCTCCACTTTATTGTTAAGATGCGCGTCAACATGCCCTTGTTAACATGCGATTGTGAAAGATGCGACTGTTAAAATTGGCAGTGCCGGATACGGCGGATCTTCGCCAGCCTTCTGCCGAACCCTAACCGGCCTGCAGGAGCACTCTTAATATGGACACCGCGCACCCCCTGGCCGGGCAGGTCGCAGTCATCACCGGAGCAGGCCGCGGCATCGGCGCCGCCATCGCACTCAAACTCGCCAGCCTCGGCGCCACCACCGTCCTTTGCGGGCGCACCCAGTCCACTCTCGACGCCACGGCGACGGCCATTCTCGATGCCGGCGGCAAAACTGAAGTCATCCCCTGCGACGTTACTATCCTGCATCAGATGGAATACGCGTCGGCGCGCGTCGACAGCACCTTCGGCCGGCTCGACATCCTGGTCAACAATGCCGGCGTCGGAGGCTTCAGCGATCAGTTGCACAACCTCGCTCCCGAGGATTGGGATCGCATCCTCAACACCAACCTGCGCGGCGTCTACTTTGCCATCCGCGTCTTCGCGCCTCTGATGATTCGCGCCTACTCAGGACACATCATCAACATCTCGTCACTGGCGGGAAAAAATGCTCTTCCCAACGGCGCGGCCTACGCCGCCTCCAAGTGGGGACTCAACGGCCTGACCTACTCGGTCGCGGAAGAACTGCGCCCGCACAACATTCGCGCGTCCGTCATCTGCCCTGGTTCAACCGAAACCGAGTTGAGCCCGCACGCCGGCAAAGACCCTAAAAAGATGCTCCAGCCAGACGACATCGCCCATGCCGTCGCCATGCTGGTGACGCAATCCCCGCAATCGTTTATAAGTGAGATCCTGCTGAGGCCGACCCAGAAGCCCTAGGTGGCAGAATTAGGTGACGGAATGTTGAGGGGCGTCATCCTGAGCGGAGCCGCATTTCAGGCGGAGCGAAGGATCTCGTCGGTGGGGGGCCCCTGTGTCCTCAGGGTCCTCTGTGGTTAACGTCCCGGTTTCCTTCGTGATCCTTCGTGTCCTTCGTGGTTGTCGCTGTTCTACTTCTTAAACAAATTCTCAAACGCCGCCCGCGCATCATTCGGCCGCAAAGTCGCCGGAGTCGAAGTCTCCTTCTCCCGGGTCACGCGAATCTCATAAAACGTGCACTCATTCCGCGTATCCTTCTTCGCGATCCGCTCCTTCACAGGCTGCATGCACTCGAACCGGCTCCCCGGATCGAAATACGTGCACTGTTTGCACGAGTGCAGCTCAAACCCGCACTTCGGACACTGCCCATCGTCCGACGCTCCCTGCAGCACCGTCCCGCACTGCGTGCAGCGCGAGACCGCCCGCGTCCCCGGTAAATTGACGGGCTTCGGCCCAAACGTGAGATCCCGCTTCGCCGGAGCCCCGCCCCCAGATTTCTCTCCCGATCCCTTGCGCGACTCTTCGCGGTCGCGATCCTGATAACCATGTTGCCGGTATTTTGCTGCCACAAACCCTCCCCAAGCACGCCGCGCGTATTGTCTCCCCAAGCGACCCCGCGCGGCAAGGGAAACGTAGCGCCGGCGCCCCGCCGGCTGTCGCGAGGGCGTCTCGCCCTCGCAGCGGTGGGCACCACGGATGGGTGCCCCATTTCTCACGCGTTCTTTGCGTGAGAAGTGGGGATTTTAGCGGTAATCATGAACCAGCTGCGCGCGACAACGAACTCACTCGCTACAATATCCCCATGATCCACGAGATCCTCCCCGTCGGCCCGCTGCAGTGCAACTGCTCGGTCATCGGCGACGAGAAAACTCACGAAGCCATGGTCATCGATCCTGGCGATGATATCAATGACGTCCTCGCCCTGGTCCGCAAGCATAATCTCCAGGTCAAACAGATCGTCATCACCCACGCCCACATCGACCACGTCGGCGGAGCCATGAAACTCCGCGCCGCCACCGGCGCGCCCATCCTGCTCAACCAGAACGATTACGCTCTTCTGAAAATGCTCGACGCGCAGGCCGCGTGGATCGGCATGCGCGACCCCGGCAAAGTCGAAATCGACCACAGCGTCACCACAGGAGAAACCGTCACCGCCGGATCGCTCTCCGCCAGCATCCTGCACACGCCGGGTCACACCGAAGGCAGCATCTGCCTCTACTTCCCTGCCCAGAAAAAACTGATCGCCGGCGACACGCTCTTCGCCGGCTCCATCGGCCGCACCGATCTTCCCGGCGGATCCATGCAAAAGATATTGCACTCACTGCACGACACGCTCATGGCCCTCCCCGACGAAACTATCGTCGTGCCCGGCCACGGCCCGCTCACCACCATCGGCGAAGAGCGGGAGACGAACCCATTTCTGGCGAGGTGAAACAACTTGCTTTTCGCTCTTCGCTTTTCGCCGGACAGCGCACTTCGGTTTGTCTGCGTCGGAATGACTTGCACTTCGTTTTATTCACTGTTTGCCGGCGGTCGCGGGTGCTGGGTTTCTCCTCGCTAGTCTGCCGCAGGTCACTTAACCGCTCCCGCCAGAGTTGGCGACATCTAAATTCCGAATCTCGGACGAGCTGTAGAGAAATTCTGTTTTGGCGAAAAGCGAAGAGCGAAAGGCGAAAAGCGAAAAGCGAAGCATGTCAACCGAACGCATCGTCGGAATCGACCTGGGCACTACCAACTCG
>PMUM01000095.1 GCA_003166855.1 Acidobacteriaceae bacterium
AGCGAAACGGAATCTTGACGAATTCGAACCGAATGGGACTGGAAGGGGAGGCCGCCTGGAGGAGAACAGCGCCAATGCTGAACAGCGAAGCCGCAGTGATTCGTCGAGCCAGCCCGTGAAGAAGCATTCGCGTCCAGAAAAACAGTTCCAGAAAAATAAGGGGTGGCTTGCGCCACCCCTTGGGATGATTCTACCTCATGAGGTTCCGCCTAGAAGTAGTACTTCACGGCGAAGGTGAGCGTCCGGCTTCCCGTCTTGAATTTCGGTACGCCCGTGGCAGCGGCGGTATTGGTCGGCGAAATACCGACCGTTGGAACATTACATCCGCCACTGGTAGCAGTCGTTCCGCTTACGTTCGCGAGGGCGTACACGCACTCGTTGCCAGCCGATCCAGTGGAATTGGGACCCGTGCTACTGATGAAAGTTGTGTAGTTATGCTGGAAGGCGATGTTTTCATCGGTATTGCCGCCCGCCAAATTGAACTGGGGGAGCGGGTGATTCAAGAAGTTGACAGCAGAGATGCGGAATTGCAGCTTCTGTCGCTCCGTGATCTGGAAGTTCTTGAACAACGCCAAATCACTGTCAAAGTAGGCTGGACCGCGCATGTAGGGCCATTCATAGGGCCCCTGCGCCCCGTAAGCTGGCATCCCGAAGCAGCCGGGGTTGAAATGTTGACCCGACTTCAGCCCCTTTGAGGGATCGCACAGCAGGGTAGGCATGAGTAGGAAACCACTGTTGTCTGGTGAGATGCCGAACCAGGTTTGCGGGCTCACATTGACAGCTGCCAACCCATTGGGGAGTCGGATTGAGTTGTTGGGAAGGTCCGGCAACGCATTGGTAGGCATGGTCAAGCCCCCGGCGTAAGCGGCGTTCAGGTTCCCACCGACGTTCGGCTGCAGTGTCGCTCCGCTTTGGTAGGTCGTGTAACCGGAGAGCTGCCAACCATTCACCGCTCCACCGAGAAACGGGTTGCCGTGGACAAACTTTGGCATATTCCACACGTACGAGAAGTTCAGAATGTGCGTGTGGTCGTAAGCCAGAGGACCGTAGTTATTCCGGATGTTGAACGGATCGACCACGGAACCATTCCCCGACCCGTTGTCGGTCTGTCCATCTGTGATTCCCATTACCTTGCCGAACGTGTAATTCGTCAGGAAGGTGACAGGACCGGATTGCTTCTGCCACGTCACCTGCAGTGAATTGTAGTTGGCGTAGCTGCCGTGATAGAGCAAGTAAACGTCCTGGTAGACATTCAGGGGGCGCCAATCGTTCGCGTTGAACGTGTCTTTATAGTTCGGACCGTACGGGCCGGAGCACACCAGCGGCTGATTGTTGAACGAAGTGCTGCTGGTGCAAGCCGGCGGGTTGGGGGACATGCGTTTCCCGAGGGTCGCCCCGCCGGTGTACGCACCGGTGGGATCAGGCAAGAAAAAACCGCCCTGTGGCACGTTGTTTAGATCCCCAACCTTGCCATTGCCGCCGTCGATCCACTCATTCTGGCTCTTGTTGGCGACATACGATACTTCAAGCACCGACCGCCAAGGCAGAGCCTGAGAAACGGTGACGTTCCAGTTCATGGTCAGCGGAGTCTTGTTGTCTCCCGGAAGCAGACCGTAAACGGTTGCGCCATTTTGAGCTACGGCGGATGGCGGAACAAAACCCGTATTGCCAACAGGGGGGGTTCCACTCCCGGGGCAGCCGGGCGTCACAGCGGCGGTGCAATTAATCTGAGCGTACCCAGTTGTGGTCGCAGCGGATTGGTAGGTAAATGCTCCTTCAGGCCCCGTAGCCGCGTCGGCCACCTGGGTAGAAACCTGGTAGTGGAATATGGCGAATCCGGACCGAAGGACGGTCTTTCCGGTTCCGAAGATGTCATACGCTAAGCCGACACGCGGCTCATAGTAGAACAAGGGCGAGTTCATGCCAGACAGCGGTACGGCGCTGTTGTTAGCATGCCACGACAATCCCGTGTTATTCGGAGCCGCGGTCACAAGTCCAGTGGACCCGTAGACATTTTGCTGATACGTCCCTGGATTCCAAACTTGGAAGCCTTCAGGCGTACCGTACCACTGGCCGACGTGGTCAAAGCGCAGGCCGTAATTCAAGGTCAGCTGTCGATTCGCTTTGAACGAATCCTGCGCGTAAATCGACCACTGATGGAACTTGAGATCGTTCGTGGGGAACGAACTCACCTGCTGATAATTGGCGGTACGGCCGAGCAGGAAGTCAGCCACCACGTTGCCGGAACTGTTCGGGCCCCAACCTAGGTTGTAGGTACCGTTGTCGCCCGGCCCGAGGCCGCCGGCTGACTGGACGTTCTCGCTGGTATCCCAGTAGAAACCAGCTTTCAGAGTATGAGATCCGACCACCTTGGTGAAGTTATCGTACAAAGCCGGATCTTTCTTGATAGCACCGAAAGCACCCTGCTGGAAGCTTCCGTCAAAGGAGAAATTTTCGATGTTGGGGAAAGCTCCGCCCCAAGGACCTTCGAAGTTCGGTATCTGGGAGGTGGTATGGCCGAACAATCCATTCACATTGAACCCAACGGCCGTGCGATCGACCGCCTTAGGATTCGAGAGCGAGCTGGGATTGATATACCGCGCCAAGGTGAACACAAACTCGTTGGTCGTTGTCGGACTGAACACGTGCGTGAAATTCGCCATGAACTCCTGCGAGGTTGTGGGCGCAACAACATTCGATGGATATGGCAAGGTCCACGGTGGAGTCCACCAGACGCCAATGGGATGCTGATCGTTTTCGATCTGGCGAGTGTAGGACACAGTCAGCTTGGTATTGTCACTGATGGCGTAGTCCACTTTGCCGGTGGCTTCCCAGCGGTTCTGCGGAACGGTGCTGATGAACTGATAGTTATTCCAGCCGTTGGCGGACGAAGGAGTGATGTTCGGCGTCGGGATCATGTTCAAGATACCCGCGACGTTCGGGTCATAGCTCGCCGACGTCATTTTGTTGGTGCCAGTCGGGAGGCCGGACGCGTTCGAGTAGGCGTACTGCCAAATAGAGCTGCTGCCGAGGCAACTCAAGAGCGTCGTATTGCTACCGCAACCCGAGACGGGAGTCGCTTCTGGCACGCCATCGATCGTTGTTTCGCTGAAATCGCCCCCCCTCTGTTCCGTGGTCGGCACGTTGTAGTTGATCGGCGTGGCGGCGGGGTGCTGGTTCATGTATTCGTAGCCAGCCCAGAAGAACAGTTTCTTGCGGCTCTTGTTAAAGTCGGTGCCCGGGATGATGATCGGACCGCCAACGTTCCCGCCCGCGTAGTAGTAGTGCTCCGACGGATTGGTCAAGCCTTGACTCTTGCTGTAGGCATCGACCGAGTTGAGCGCGCTGTTGCGGGCGTACAGATATGCCTCGCCGTGGAACGCGTTGCCGCCGCTCTTGCTGAATGCCTGGAAGATCACCGGGCCCTTGGCATATTCAGCGCTGTAGGAAGACATCAACACTTTGACTTCCGAAACCATGTCCTGGTTGATGTTGGCAATCTGCGTGCCCGCATTACCGGGATCCACCAGGTTGGCGCCGTCAAGCATGAACGCCATCGCGCCGTAGGGCTGCGTGCCGTTCGAGGAGTAATTGCCGACAGGGCCGTTATTCGTGCCAACCACCTTGTCGTTGAACCCGGATCCCTGGCTCAGCCCGTTGGTCAGCGCCATTCCAGGCATAACCTTCAACAACTCGCCCGCGTCACGGCCGACGATCGGAATATCTTCAATCAGTTCCTGGTTAATCGTTGTGCTGACCTCGGAATTGTCCGGGATCACGACGTCGGCTCCCGCCTTGATTTCGACGGTCTCAGTAACCTTGCCGACCTCGAGCTTGATGTTGGGCAAGGTCCTGCTGTCGCCTTGGGAGAAGACAATGCCCGTCTGGGTCCAACTCTTGAAGCCAGGCGCCTCAATGCTCACGGAATACGATCCGGGCTGAACGGCCGTAATGGTGAAGTAGCCCGAACCGTTCGAGACCGTAGTTCGCACGTCGCCAGACGCGTCGTTCTTCATCGTGATTTTTGCGTTGGGCACGACAGCGCCGGCCGAGTCAGAAACCGTGGCACTCAAGGTGCCAGTTAACTGCTGTGCGAAACCGGTCGACGCCAGCAGAATGAGAACCAGCAGCAGTACAGCTGCGCTCACAGTCTTTCTCAACACCGCGAGTTGACGAGTGGAAATCATTGCCCCTCCCCGAATTTGCATGAAACTGCGCTCATAGTCTCCGCGCCCCGGACACCGCGAGGCATCTTTTACTGAGGACCGTAACCGATTACGTAGTGTTTTCATACTATTGCCTAGAACGTCGCAAGTTACCGCCGATCAATCGCCACTGTCAAGAGAAAAATCGATTTTTTAAGGAAAGCGTGCATATTTTGGACAACGGGGGTACACTGTCGGTCTTGATCGGGCCAGAATCGTGGGAAAGCCCGCTAACTGGGGACGGATGGCGGGATTTGTGAGGTGGGGTCCATGCCTGCACGTATTCTTCTCGTGGTTGCCTTGAACACCCTGGTTGCTCTCCCTGCCTTGTTCTCCCAAACCAACTCCCCGCCTGCGGTTGAGGCGAACCGCCCTGTCATTCACACCACCACGCGCGAAGTGCTCCTCGATATGGTGGTTCGCGACAAGCACCATCACCCGGTCACCGATCTTCGCCCCGAGGAAGTACAAATCTACGAGGATGGCGTCCTCCAGAACGTTCGGGTTTTTCGCAACATTCAAGGCGTTGAACAACTGGAAACCGAACGCAGCGCTGCGGGCGCTCAAAAAACGCCGGCATTGACCCAAAGAAGCGGGGACGATCGGCATCCGCTGAATTCCATGCGGCAGGTCAACTTTGTTTCGATTGTGTTCGCCGAGATCGCCCCCCTGAACCTGGAATTCGCGCGGCGAGCGGTCCTCGAATTTCTCAAGAGCGACAATCTGCCGAATACCTATGTGACGATCTACCGGCTCGATCGCAATATGCAGGTGATGCAGCCCTATACCAGCGACAAGGATGTGCTGGCCAAGGCGGTCGACCTCGCCACCAAAGGCCTGCGAGGAGGAGGCACCCTGAATGTAAATGCAACGGTCGCGAGCAGCGCCCTCGCCACACTAAACGCAACGACGGAGAACATGCTCGCTGCACCACAGACGCTGGCCACCACTGCCCAGGCTGTCCAGAACGCACAAGCGAATCCGTTAGTAGCGATCGCGCACGATCCGTTGTTCGCGGCAAACGCCGCCTCCCAGGACGTTTCCCTCCAACTGGGCAATGCCATGCTCGCGCAGGCTGGGTTGGTGAAAGGGCTGCGGTTCGCGACCAGTTTGTCAGACGGCATGGACGCCATGGACTCCCTGAATCAACTGGTACGCAGTGAGGAAAACCTGCCAGGCCGGAAGGTAATTCTTTATCTCGCCGACGGACTGACCTTGCCCATCAACCGCCGTGATGCCGTCGACAACCTCATTAGCTATGCCAACCGATCAGGGGTAGCCTTTTACACCATCGACACGCGCGGCCTGAACGTGGAAGACCCGATGATGGACGCCTTGGCGGCGCAGCGCCGCACCGGAGCCGAGAGTGTGGCTCAGGCTGTCGACCCCATCAACGGGCATTTGGAAGATGATGACGTCCAGCTGACGGCGGTCGCCAGCCGTCAACTCGCAATGCGGGAATTGGCCGAGTCCACGGGGGGATTCGCGGTCACGAATACAAACGAGATATCCCTCCCGATGCAGCATATGATGGAGGACATTCGCGACCACTACGAGTTGGCGTATTCTCCGACGTCAACGAACTACGATGGACACTTCCGCAAAATCGATGTGAAACTCAGCCGTCCAAAGATTACTCTGCAGACTCGAAAAGGCTACTACGCGGTTCCGGACTTGAACGGAGAGCCGCTCCAACCCTACGAACTACTCGCCTTGAACGCCATGAACGCGCAGCCGGCTGCGTCGGAATTTCCCTACCAGGTCTCGGCCATGAAGTTTCGGCCGCGGGAAAACGCGGTCGAGTACGAAGTAACGTTTGAGATCCCGCTGGCAGGCATTAAAGCTGTCACCGACAAGAAAGCCGGCGAACTGCGGGTGCGAGCCGCACTGGTCGCTTTCATTCACGACTCCTCCGGAGAGATTGTGAAGAAGGTGAGCCGCGAACTGGTGCGCAAAGTGTCCAGTGCAGACGCGGCACAGCTGCAGACCGATCGCATCCTCTACGCCGAACCCGTCGAATTACAGCCCGGGCACTATGTGATCGACACGGCAGTCACAGATGAACAGACAGGCAGAACTTCGGCGAAGCGAGTCTCCGTTTTCGTCGATCCCGGCAAGAATCTTTCTTTGAGTTCCCTGGGGTTGGTGCGCCGCTTCGACGCTCTGACGGGGCCGCGCAATCCGCAGAGTCCTTTTGAACTGGAGAATGGCCGAGTAACTCCGACGCTGGCCGATTCGGTGCCGCCGGGAAATCCAGTGAGCCTTTACTTCGTCGTCTACCCGACGAACACGGCCGGTGGCGAGGAACCGAGAGTGACCGTGGAACTTTTGCGGGACGGCAAAGAGATCGCTCGCAAGCCCGTAAATCTCTCGCAACCCGCGGCCGATGGTTCGATACCAATGATTGTGCAGCTGACTCCCGGCCAGGGTCAGTGCGATGTGCTGGTCACAGCCCGGCAGGGAACGTCGGTAGCGGAATCAAGCCTGTCCGTGAAAGTTGAGTAAGAACAACCGGTTGCCGATTTGTTTGCGCCCTGCAGCAAATCGTTGACAACCGGAGTGCTGCTCTGGGGTAGAATCGCTCGGCCCAAACCACTGGCCAGCAGCGGAGACGTTCGCATGGTTGCATCGTTCTTGCTCCGAACCCGTCTTCTTCTGGCAGCCTCTCTGTTTGTGGGGACAGTTGGCGCGCAGAGAGCCCCAACGGTTTCGCAGTTGCCGACGAACCCCGATTCCCAGGAAGCCGAAGCCAGCGGTCTCGTCTTCCACTCGACCGTGCGGCGCGTCGTGGTCGACGTAGTCGTCTCTGACTCGAATGGAAAGCCGGTTTCCGGCCTTGCCGCCACCGACTTCTCGATCGCCGAAGACGGAAAGCCGCAACGCGTTCGCTCATTCGATGTCCACGACTTCGATACCGTTTCTGCTTCCCTCCCGAAGGCTCCCGCTTTTCTTCCGACGAATACGTTTGTGAACGTCCCCTCCGGCCCGGAGCGGGGACCTCTTTATGTATTGCTTCTGGATCTCCTTAATATGGAGGTCGACGACCAGCCCGCCGCACGCGAACAACTGCTGAAGTTCGCCTTGAGCAAGCCCCTGGGGACCCGTTTCGCAGTCTTTGTTTTAAGCGACGGACTTTATCTCGTTCAGGGTTTCACGGAGGACCGCAACCGACTCGCGGACGCAGTGGATCCCAAGAATCCGCACTCTCACCTGCCGCGGATCTTTTTATATGCCGATAACTATCGACCTGCGATCTCTACCCCGCGGGTACTGATGGGTATCGCGAAATTCCTGTCCGATCTTCCGGGACACAAGAATGTCCTCTGGATCTCGGAGGCGTTTCCCTCCGCGATTATGCCCAGTGCTGACCCGGGGTCCGAGGGGCGAAGTATGAGCGACGAAGTCAAGGAAGCCACCGACGCCCTGGCGCGTGGACAGATCGCCGTCTATCCAGTCGACGTGCGCGGAGCAGCGGTGACCGGTGCATCGGCCTCGAACATTGGAGGGATCTCTCAGGCATCCTCCGAAAACAGCGCCGACTACGCTCTGAACGCCCGGCACATGACCGAGCAGGAAATTGCCGACGCGACCGGAGGCCGTGCCATCTACGGGACGAACGATTTGGCCACCGCGCTCGCGGAAGCGACCGAAACCGGCGGTCACTACTACACTCTGACCTACTCTCCCAGCAATCAAAACTACAACGGCAAGCTGCGCCACATTCATGTTGAGCTTGCCAAACGCGGCTATCATCTGGCCTACCGTCGTTCGTACTACGGCAACCCCGGCCCGAGTGCCCCCGAAACGATCGGGGGATTTCAATT
Source organism: Acidobacteriaceae bacterium (assembly GCA_003166855.1). Classification (GTDB taxonomy): domain Bacteria; phylum Acidobacteriota; class Terriglobia; order Terriglobales; family Acidobacteriaceae; genus Sulfotelmatobacter. The sequence continues at coordinate 8,030 of PMUM01000095.1, forward strand.
AGCATCGGAACTGGAACCATTCCAACTAAGCCAGGTGGCCGATTCGCTGTATTCCAACATGCAGCACGGCGCCCCATTGGCGCACCAATTATTGTTCCGAGCTCATATCCATGCCTTGACTCCGCCCGCGAAGGCCACACGGGAACAGATGGCGAGTTTGGCCGATCAGCCCGCTTTCTTTCGCGAGCGCCACCAGAACAAGCCAGCCAAGCCTCTGCGCCCCATCCAAGTGCAAACTTACGAAATCGATTACACCGTTGCGGCTCGCTATCCCGCACTGGAAATAGCGGCAGCGGCTTTTGACGCCGACGGGAAGATGCTGAATGGCGTGGTCCAGCGGGCTGCGGAAGATACCACGCACGCCCCAGTAATGAGGCGCGACGGTATCTTTCGCCTTCAACAGAAGTTCAATGTGCCGATGACTGCAGTCTCCGTGCGGATCGCGGTCCGGGACGTGGCCACCGACAATGTTGGCGCTTTGGAGGTCAACCTGCCACTGGTGCCGGAGGGGAAAACCACGGAGGCGTTTCTGCATCCTTCCAGTTCATCTTCTGAGGCGGCAGACTCGGCGAGACAGCATTATCCGTCATGTCGCTAGGCAACCGGCGACCGAACCCCGGCTGTCCGCTAACCCTTCGCGTACGCATGGTACGATGGTCGTCCAGACAGAAGGGTTCAGCCTGGTAGCAGTTTGGACGTAGAAGGCCGCAGTGGGTGCGGCAAATACGGGCATGGGGACGAATCGTAAGTGGTACCGCAGGCACACGGCGCCGAAGGTCGGGCTCGCTGTATTGATCCTCGCGCTCTGTCCTTCATTTTGTGCTGCGCAGGCCAACCCCGCCAGCTTCTCTGATTTAGCCGCGAAGGCCACGGCTGCTCGCGACGCCAACGACGTTCCCGGAGCAATCGAACTCTACCGGCAGGCGCTGAAACTGAATTCGCAATGGGCTGACGGTTGGTGGTTCCTGGGCTCGCTGCACTACGGATCAGGCGAATACACCGCCGCCCGCGACGCGCTCTCCCACTATCTCGAACTCACGCCCAGCGCCGCGCCGGCTCTGGCCATGCGGGGGCTGTGCGAATTCGAAATCGGCGACTATCTGCCGTCTCTGAAGGATATTCAGCGAGCCTTGTCGCTGGGCGCTGCCAATCAGCCGCGCAACGAAAAGATTCTTCGCTACCATGAGGCTCTACTGCTGACGCGCACCGGCAGGTTTGAGGATGCCCTGCGCAGCTACTCTTTTTTCACCCGCGATGAAGACTCCAAACCCGAACTACTAATGGCCTTGGGATTGGCTGGACTCCGTACTCCTCTCCTGCCGCGGGAATTGAAAGCAGATCAGCAGGAGTTGTACATCAGCGCCGGCAAGGCAACGTTCGCCTTCATGAGGAAAGACACCGACGGCGCGCGCACGGAGTTCCAGCACCTTTTTGAGCACGTGCCGCCGGTGCCCAACGCGCACTATCTTTATGGCTACTTGCTCTACGCTACCGATCCGGATCAGGCCGTGGTTGAATTCAAGAAAGAGTTGGAAGTGAATCCGTCCAATGCAGTGGCAGAAGTTATGCTGGCCTGGATTCCGCTGATGCAGAATGATGGAGCCGAAGCCTTGCCCCACGCACGGAAGGCGGTGGCGGAGGATCCGTCCCTTTCCAGTGCTCAACTCGTGCTCGGCCGGGCGCTCACCGAAACGGGAGATACCAAGGCCGGAATCGAACACTTGGAAAAGACCGCGCAATTCCAGCCCGACAATCTTGAAGTCCACCTCGCCCTGGCAAAGGCGTACTCGAAGTCTGGCCGCAAAGAAGATGCCCGGCGCGAGCGACTGCTGTGTCTCGAAATGACGAAAAATGATACGACGCCGGCCACACATCCTTAGCCCGCTCGTGGGTCTCGCGATCACGCTCGCAGCCATCTCTCCATTCGCGGCGGCCCAGGGCAAGACAGAAACCGCATGTGTTTCTTGCCACAGCGAGCGCTCCCAGTCGCAGCCCCGAACACCCATGGGACGGGCGCTCGCGCTTCCTGGCGCAAATCCCGTCCTCAAAGACAATCCGAAGCTGACGGTTCGCAAAGGCCCTTACACCTACACCGTCGAAACTCACGGAGACGAAAGCACGTATAGCGTGAACGACGGCACGCGCACGATCTCCGTGCCGATCCATTGGAATTTTGGCGCCGGCGCGCAGACCTGGGTTCTCGAACGCAACGGGCACCAGTACGAGAGCGCAGTCAGTTTCTATCCCTCGATTCCGGGGCTCGATTTCACGACTGGAGACGAAGATCTGAAACCCCGCAACCTCGACGAGGCAATCGGGCGTGAGATCGAACTACGCGAAACCAAAGTGTGTTTCGGCTGTCACGCCAGCAACGCGGTTACAAACGGTAAGATGACTTACGACACGCTCCGGCCGGGCGTGACCTGCGAGCATTGTCACGCTGGCACGACCATCCACCTCAGCGACTCTTTCAACGGCGATTTCGATTCCGCTCCTCCAGACCTCCGCAAGCGGTCGGCGGAAGATATCTCGAATTTCTGCGGCCAGTGTCATCGCACCTGGGAGACGGTTGTGCGAAATCACTGGCGCGGCGAGCTGACCGTCCGCTTCCAGCCCTACCGTCTCACCAACAGTAAGTGCTTTGACGGCGCGGATGCCCGAATCAGCTGCATTGCGTGTCATGATCCTCATGCGGACGTCATGCGTCAGGACTCGTCGTATGATCCGCAATGCCTGGCATGCCACTCTCCAACGGCCGCTCCTCTTATGTCTTCGCCGGATTCAACCAAGGTTCACGCGAAGATATGCCCCGCCGCTAAGGCGGACTGCGTGAGTTGTCACATGCCGAAGGTCAAGCTCCCCAACGGACACATGACCTTTACCGATCACCAAATTCGGATCGTGAAGCCCGGCGAACCCTTCCCAAACTGAGCCTTGGGCGCGGGAAAGCACGTCGAGGCGGCACCGCATAAATCCTCGATTCGTGTGATCGCACGCACGGAACGGATGTAGAATGACGGCTACTTTTGAGTCTGAGGACTTGAGCATACAAAAGTGAGTTCCTTACTAAATAAGTATCCGCTTGCGCTGTTGACCCTCGTGCTCCTGGTCCCCCAGGGTTACGCCCAAACGGCAACGGCACCCGCACCCCAGAGTGACAAAACAACAATTATTACGAACGCCAACGAAGTCACCGTCGATCTCGTAGTTCACAACAAGAAGAACGAGCCGGTCCTTGATCTCAAGCCGGAAGACATCGCGATGACAGACAGCGGCTCCGCGGTCAAGATCTCGGATCTTCGTCTGGTGACCGGGCAATCGGGCGCCGAACACTTGATTACCCTCGTCTTCGATCGTCTCCAGCCTTCTTCGGCAAAGAACGCGCGCGACATTGCCGGGAAGATTCTCAAGATGGCGCCGGCGAATCAGTTCGCATTCTCCGTGCTGGGTATTGAAGGACGTCTTAGGCTGTTTCAGGAATTCACTTCCGATCCCGCAGCGGTGACAAAAGCCGTCATCGCCGCTACCGAAAGAGACGAATCAAGCAAGGAGGATCCTGCCGCATTACCGGAGAAGAATCTTATCGCTGCGGCTCAGACCGGAATGGACTCGTCGGGAACGCGCGTCAGCACGCAGCAGCGAAGCGCCGCCCGGGTCACGCTGGCAGCCCTCCAGGAATCGCAGAAGATTGCGCAAGACGAGCATTGTCGGCCTTGGCTGGCGGGCTTACTCGCATTGGCACGAACCGAGCACCAGATCCCGGGCCGAAAAGTTGTGATCTATTTCGAACAGGGGCAGCAGCTTGATTCAAATGCCAAAGACATGCTGCTCACCATCGCCGGGGCGGCGAACCGGTCTGGTGTCAGCATTTATACCGTCGACACAAACGCAGTTGACGAGCAAGCCGGTCAAGGATTGCTGGCCACCGTTGCCATCGGAGGAGTAATGGCATCAGCCCGCATGAATCCCACATCAACGACAACCGGAACTGGCGCGGGAACGCAAACCGTTGCCATGGCGCCGGCGGGCTCGATCACCGCCGGCAACGACTCGCTGAACCGGCTGGAAACCGAGGGTTTGACCGGGTACAAGAGTCCCATGGCTCAGCTAGCGGAAAACACAGGCGGGGCTTACATGACGGCGTCCGACCATCTGAAGAAGCCGCTGCAACAGCTGATCGCAGATATGACCACGTATTACGAGGCTTCGTATGCTCCTCCCATCCAGGAATTTGACGGGAAGTTTCGGCCGGTTGCGGTGACGCCTGTGCGAAAGGGCCTGAAGATTCACTCTCGGGCAGGTTATTTTGCGATCCCTCCCGACTCCGGCTCGGGCATCAGACCGTTTGAAGCGCAGCTGTTGAAAATCTTGAGCGAACCGCAACTACCCACCGACCTGAAATTTCAATCGGCAGTTCTCCGTCTCGGAGATTTGCCGACCGGCAACGAGAATGCACTGGTGATTGAGGTGCCCGTATCCGAACTCGAAACCAGGGACGATCCTAATTCAAATCTCTATTCGCTCCACGTATCGATCGCGGCCCAAATCAAGAACAAAACAGGCGAAATCATCGAGCATTTCAGCGAAGACGTTCCACGTCACGGTTCACTCGATTCCAAGGGAGGCGCGCAATCGGAACTGATCACCATGCAACGGTCTTTCACCGCCGATCCAGGACAATATGTCGTGGAGGCCGTCATCCTGGATCGCAACAACGAAAAGGCCGGCTCCCAGCGCCTCGAATTCGAAATCCCGACCGAAACCAACGGCCCAACACTCAGCGATGTGACTCTGGTCCAGCGTGTGGTTCCCATACCGCCGGAGGTGGACTCGGTCGAGCCCTTGCGTTATGGAAGCGGCAAGGTGATCCCCAGCATCTCTGGCCGCGTGCCTCACGGAGTGAAGGAGATCTCATTCTTCTTCGTGGTTCACCCCGATCCTAAGTCGGCAGAACAGCCGACCCTGGAGATGGAGGTTCTGAAGAGCAACGAGTCCATCGCGCAGGTGCCTCTCCATCTCATGAAAGCCAGCGGTCCCGGGGCCATCCCCTACCTTGCATCCATCCAGGCCGCATCCCTGCCTGCCGGTGACTACCAGATTATCGAGAAACTCAGGCAAGGAGAGAACACTACCGAACGTGCCCTCTCGTTCCGGATCGAAGGACCGGTGTTGGCAGCGGCAGCCGCACCCGAGGACCCCAAGACACAGAACGATGATGTTCTGATCGCCGCAACTTCCGGTCCGCAGCCTCCCGACGCGGAGGGGCACGGTGGCCATCGACTGGTGATCACCTCGCTACCAGCGGGCGCCGTTCCCCCGCCCTCGGCGGACGAACTGGAAACGATTGTCTCCGGCGCGAGAAAACGCGCGCTGGACTACAGCAAGTCTCTTCCCAATTTCGTCTGCGTTGAAGTCACCAATCGTTCCGTGGACCAGTCCGGCAATGGCAACTGGAAACATCGGGACTCGATCGCGGAACTCCTGACCTATCACGACAACCTGGAGTCGCGCAGCACGCTCGAAGTAAACGGCAAGCGCAGCAGCCTCACCCGGGCCGAAATGAATTCCACGTGGCCTATGTCGNNGGTTTTTGCTCCTACCTCTAAAACGCACTTTGAATGGAAAGAAGCCGGAACGCTCGGCGATGGGTCGGGAACTCTGCAGGTGCTGAGTTATCGTGTGGCCCATGAAAACGCCACACTCGACCTTAACGAGGGCAACAACAACACGATCGGCGTCGGTTTTCACGGTCTCGTATACATCGACGCCACTACGAGCGGGGTCCGGCGGATCACTGTTGAGGCAGACGACTTGCCTCGTAACTTTTCCATGCACGCCGCTGCCATGACCGTGGATTACGACTATGTGTCCATCTCAGCGCGCGACTATCTGCTCCCAGTGCATTCCACGGTCAGCCTCCAGAGACATCGTCGCCAGATCGAACTGAACGAAATTGCATTCCGGAATTACCGGCGTTTCGCCTCGCGCGCGAAAATCAAGATGATTCAGTGAACGTTCTCGCCCGCATAAATCCCGATTTGATGATTGCGAACCTTCGGCATCAGTTTCTTTCCGTTGGTGTTTGAGAAGAGCACTCGCGATTCCTGCAGTGGCATGTGGCAATCGATGCAGTTGCGGGTTCCCTGCTCACCGAGCTTGGCATACTCACCACACTGCTTGGCCTCATGGCACGTCAGACAGCGCGGCGAAAACGCTGCGGCGTCCACCTGTGGCTTATGGACGTCGTGGCAGGTGGTACAAGTCAGGGTCGTGGTCGACTGAAAACATTTGCTTCTTTTTAGCGTTTGCACTTGGCTGCCATGAACGTCCACTGCCTCCTCAGCGCTGTAGTATGGAATGTCGATGTAGTCCGCGAGCACATCCCCGGGAAGAAACGACAGGGCTGGCTGGAGCGGCGTCCCATTCCCCGAATGGCATAACCCGCATAGATCGATTTGCCGATCCCGCGAGAGTGCGGATGGATTGACGATCGCCTCCGGCGTTCCGGCAGGCAGCGAACTCTTCAAGCGATGCCGTGCCACATGCTGGCGGCCAGGGCCATGGCACTTCTCGCAAGTCACACCCAACACTAAGCTGGTTTTGCGGTACCGATTCACGGGCGGAGGCATCCATTCGAAATAGCTGGCGTGACATTCGAGACAGCGCGGGATCACCGCTTTGTCGAAATGGGGCGAGCCATCGGGATAACTCGGACTGTTCACCCAACTACCGGTATCGGTCCAGTAGGTAACGGGCAGTTGAAAGAGCTGATCCCCTTTCCAGAACAGATACGTCTGTCCCTTGCGTGCCGATCCGGTAACCACGTCAATGCGCTCGGTCCGCGAAATCTTCTTCGTAGGAGAAACCTTCTCCACTGCACTCTGAAAGTATCCCTGCTCAGTGACGGTCATCTCGAACGTCAGATAGGGATTGGCGGTCTTCATTACGTTGGAGTCCGGGGTAAAGCTTCCTTTCATCGTGCGTTGGCTAGGCCAGCTCGATGCGAAGTGGTGCGCCGTCTCAGCATAGGTTTTGCCTTTTTCCTGGTGACAGGAACGGCACACCGAATCTCCGACATAGTCAAGACGAGGAGGGGGCTTCTTCTCCTCCGAGGATGGAGAAGCTGGCAACATCAGAAGAAGCAAAGCAACCACGCAAACTAGCAAGTCACGTCAAGAATGGTTACGCCCCACACCATCCACTTCTCCTTCCTGACGCCCCATGGCCAATGAGATTGGCTTGCAGGCCTCCCAGTTGCTCAATTATGCTTCAAGTGGCGGGGAAGTTGTTTACCTTGCGGGATTCGCCGAGGCGATCTTTGCCACATCAATGCATCCGACGTTTCCGAAGGCGGTTCTAATTCTCGCGGCCATTCTGGCCGCCACCCCGGGCTTACATGCCTGCACCGGGCCCCCAGCACTCGAAGCCAAACTTCGGGCTAATCCCGACGCCGATACTTACACCGAACTCGGTGACTGGTTCGGAGATCGCAAACAATATCCTTGTGCGCTCGAGGCATTTCAGAAAGCTCTTCAGCTGGAACCTGGTTCCGCCAAGCTTTATTACCTCGTCGGCCTCACCATTTACGCTTCGGGGCATCCTGAGGACGCGATCAAGCCCCTAGGGCAGTCGATCTATCTGATGCCTGAGGTCCTCAAGCCTCGCCTGCTTATGGCTTCCGCGCTGGAACAGGTCCAGCGCCCCCAGGAAGCGCGCTTGGAATGGGAGGCGGCATTGCGCATTGATCACCTCTCGATCGAAGCGCTCGACGGAATGGGCAAGTCCTTGATGGCGCAAGGCGACTATCCAGCGGCGATTGAGCTGCTGAAAGACGCCCCCCACAACGAGACCTTGACGCTCGACTTGGCTCTGGCTTACGGCAAGACCAGAATGCTCGACAAGGCGGTAGAGGTTCTCACCCAGGCGCTGAAGCGCAATCCGTCCTCGATGCCGCTGACGGCCGCGTTGGTCACTGTCTACGTCAATCAAGTCCACTATGAGAGTGCCGTTAATCTCGCGGCAAAATCGGCACACGCTCGTCCTGGAAATTTCGAAGCGCAGAAACTTTACTTGCGCGTTCTTGTGCTCGATGGCGACTTCGTCCCGGCGCGGCCACTGGCACGCAAACTGCTCGCCGCGCATCCCCATGATTTTGATTGTCTATATTTGAGCGGCATCCTCGAAAATCAAGGTGGCGAATTTGCCGCGGCTCGCACCCACCTGGAAGCCGCCATTGATCTCGATCCCAACTACTACAACGCCCACTACAATCTGGGCCTGGTCCTCGCGGAACTCAAGGACTTCCCTGCGGCAAAGGAACATTTGGAAAAGGCGATCGAGCTGGGAGCAACGGAGCCGCAAGTCCATTTCAAGCTTTCAACCGTTCTGCGTGCATTGGGGAAGAACGAGCAAGCGCAGCAGCAACTCATCCTCTATCAACAGCTAAACCAGGCCAAGATTAACCGGACGCTGGCCGCGTCCAAATCCGCGGAGGCGGCCAAAGAGCAAGCCGCCGGCAATTTGCAAAAGGCCGCTGCGCTCTATCGCGAGGCATCGGATGCCACTCCCGACGATCTCGCGCTCGCTTTCAAGTTGGCGCTCGCTCTCGAAAGCACGGGCGATACCGCAAACGAGCGTACGGTACTGGAACGAGTGATCAAAGTCGATCCTACGTTCGCGCTGGCTCAAAACCAGCTTGGCTATCTCGATACCAAAACGGGTGACTCTGCTGCTGCCGAGGAACATTTCCGGCTGGCCGTAGAGGCTGCTCCGGGATATACGCAGGCCTGGATCAGCCTGGCCGCTACTCTCGGTATGGAAAATCGCTTTCCGGAGGCGCAAGAGGCTGTTGCCAGCGCCCTCAAACTTGAGCCCAACAATAGCGCAGCATTGCAGCTGCGCAAGGATCTAACCGCCGCGCAAGAGCAACGCTGAGGACAATCGCTTAACGGAACTCAGGAATGAAGTCGCTATGAAAGACCCAAAAGACGGTCACTGGACGCGGCGTCGCCTCCTGCAAACCTTGCCGGCGATGCTGGCGCCCGTGCTGATCCTCCCGAAACTCCGTGCGCTTGCTGGGCCTGCGAAAACTGCTCCGTTTTCTCGCTTCGTTGATGTGAGCGAGAGTGCCGGTCTCACACAAACGATCTTTTACGGTGATTCCACCCGCAACATTTATATTGTCGAAGTCAATGGCGCCGGTTGCGCGTTTTTCGACTACGACAACGACGGTTGGATGGACGCCTTTATCCTGGGAGGGCGCCGTCTCGAAGGCATTCCGCCCGGCGCCAGCAACCGCCTCTATCACAATAACCGCGACGGCACATTCGCCGATGTGACCGCCAAAGCCGGCCTCACGGACGCTGGATGGGCCCAGGGTGTTTGCGTCGGCGACTACAACAACGCCGGCTTCGAGGATCTTTTCCTCACCTATTACGGGCAAAATATTCTCTATCGCAATAACGGCG
>PMUM01000286.1:0-34847 GCA_003166855.1 Acidobacteriaceae bacterium
GGCCCGCGGCCGGGTCTAAGACCCGGCCCCACACAAAAGAAGCACAGAAGCAGCGATGAGCTTGAATTCTCTGGAATTTCGCAAAGCGATGGGATGCTTCGCCACCGGGGTGACGATCATTACAGTCGACCTCGAGGGCGAAGTGCACGGGATGACGGCCAACGCGTTCGCCTCGGTGTCGCTCGATCCGCCGCTCGTGCTGGTTTGCGTGGACCACAACACGAGGACGCATACACATCTCCACACGAAGAAACGATTCGGGATCAACGTGCTCAGCGAGGATCAGCGGGCGATTTCGGAGTACTACGCGCGCACCGAGCGCACACACGAGAAAGCTGCGGCCGAGGCGGGCGCGCGTTTTGATCGCACCAAACAAGGGACTCCGATGCTGCATGGGGCGCTGGCGTACCTGGAATGCCGCCTCGATTCGGCGCAGGTGGCGGGGGACCATACCATCTTCATCGCCCAGGTAGAGGACGTGGTGGTGCGGGAGGGCGAGCCGTTGCTGTTCTTCCGGGGGAAGTATCGAGGGGTGGGGGAGGAAGTGGGGAAGTGAGATCGGATCTAGCGTTTACCCATGCGTGATGTCGACAAAATAATCGAGTTGGTTCGCGCAATGCGTCCAACGGTGACAGTCGAGCAACTCAAAGTGCTGCACCCTGGAGCCGATGACGATGGATTGTGGTTCTTCAATCAGCCCGAGAGCCCATTCGAAGTGCAGATCGAGTCTTCGGATGGTATGTGCCCGTTTCTGATCGAAACGGACGAGACTGAAGCGCGCCTCACGACGAATTCCGTCGAGGAAACGGTTCAGACGCTTTCGGTTCTTCTCCGCTTGTTCAAAACCGAGACAAGTCAGGCCTAGTAAAGTGGGGTTTGTCACTTTTGTGGATCTAGAACATCCAATCATTGCAGAAGTAAATCATGCAACTGGGAGTTAATTCATGGCCGAAAAAACGGCAGCGAAGGTTACTAAAACTGAAGCCGAGTGGAAGAAGCAACTGACCGACGAGCAGTACCACGTGACGCGCGAGGCCGGAACCGAGTGTGCGTTTACCGGGAAGTACTGGAACACAAAAGAGCCCGGGATGTATCACTGCGTGTGTTGCGGGTCGCCGCTATTTGATTCGCAGACGAAATTTAATTCAGGGACGGGGTGGCCGAGTTTCACCAAACCGGCCGAGGGTGGAGGAGTGGTCGAGCATCGAGATACACAGTACGGGATGGTGCGGACCGAAGTTCGCTGCGCCAAGTGCGATGCGCATCTGGGACACGTGTTTGAGGATGGTCCAGCGCCCACGGGCCTGCGCTATTGCATGAATTCGGCGGCGTTGGATTTGCGGCCGGCGGAGAAGAAGTAAGGCAGCCCGCCCGTCGTAGAGACGTAGCTTGCTATGTCTTGTCGGCGGCGTCCGGAATGATGGTGAGAGAGATGTTGCAAACAACGTCTCTACGAATGGGGTACGAATTCGGCGAAAACAACAGGGGGCACGCGCGAGCGTGCCCCTTGTTTTACCCCAGACGTTCAGCCTGCCAAACTATGCGCTCGCTGTGGCCGCCAATGCCTTGGGAGCCTCGGCTGCCTTCGGCTGCGCGTTCTGCTTGCCTTCGTTGCGAACCTGAATTCCGCCCTTGAGCGAAGCGCCGTCTTCGACGCTGATGCGCACGGTGGAGATGTCGCCGGCGACCGAACCCTCGGCGCGGATGTCGACGCGGTCGCTGCATTCGATGTTGCCGGTCACCTTGCCCATGACCACAACTTCGCGGGCCTGGATGCTGGCATCAACCTTGCCGTTGCGGCCAATGGTGACGCGGCTCTCGGGCATGGTGATTTTGCCTTCGATGCGGCCGTCGATGTAGAGAGCTTCCGAGCCGCTGATTTCGCCCTTGATGACCAAAGTGCGGCCGATTGTGGCCTGATCCACGGGAGCGGTGACGGTTTTGACCGGGTTGTAAGAGTTGGGGTTGGGGACCGGCGAGCCGGCCTTCTGGTTAAACGAGTTCTCCGACGACTGAAGCATGCGACCTTCCTTGGGTTCCCGCGCGGCGCCTCGCCCTTCGGTCCCTGGCACCTAGTTCCTGCGGTTGGTCTTGAAATTTGTGGCCTGCGGCAGTTGCTGGCCACTTGGCCAACCTGACTATCGCACAGGGGTAAGGTGAGGGGAGAGATTACGGAAGGTGGTGTCCGGGTGCGGGGGCGTGATTTGCGCTAGTCGGAGCCTTGCAGGGCTTCGGCCATGTCTTCCCATTCTTTGATTAGCGCAGCATGGTTTGCTTTGTGCTGGTCGAGTTCCTGCGACTGGCGCTGGCTGTCTTCGGCGCTGACGAAATTCTGCAGTGCGGTTTCCAGGCGCGCGATCGCGTCTTCGGTCTGGCTGATTTCCTCTTCCAGATCGTGAACTCGATCTTCCATCTGCTTGCGCTTGATGGGGTTCAGGCGCTTCTTGGGAGTTTCGGTTTGCTCGTTGCTCGAACCATTGCCATTGGCCGGCGCGCTTGAGGCATCAGCCGGAAAATCCCCACTTCTCCCAACAGAAGGGAGAAGTGGGGCACCCTTTGTTGTCTTCACTCCCGGAACATCATCGAGAGTGGGCGCGACGTGCTGTCCGCCCTGCTTGCGCCAGAGATAGTCTTCGTAGTTGCCGGGGAAGACCTCGACCTTGCCGCCGCCGACTTCGAAGACGCGCGTGGCCAGCTTGTCGATGAAGTAGCGNNTTGGCGCGCAGGTCGAGGTGGTTGGTCGGTTCGTCGAGCAGCAGGAAGTTTGCGGGATGCAGCAGCAGGCGCAGCAGCGCGTAGCGTCCGCGCTCGCCGCCCGACAGGACGCCGATCTTCTTGTAGACGTCTTCATCGGAGAACAGGAAACATCCGAGTAAGCTTCGCAGTTCGGTTTCGCCGCGACCTGGCGATGCATCTCCAAGATCGTCGAGGATGCGGGCGTCGGGATCGAGTTCCTTGTACTGGTCCTGCGCGAAGTGGTCCGCTTCCACGTTGTGGCCGAGGCGGTATTCGCCGCGCGTCACCTTTTCGGTTCCGGCCAGCAACTTGATCAGCGTGGACTTGCCCGCACCGTTGACGCCGACGAGGGCGATGCGGTCTCCGCGCTCGATCATGAAGTCGACGTTGCGGAAGACCTCTTTGTCAGTGCCGCCATTCTTTCCCGGATAACTTTTGGCTACGCCTTCGAACTCGGCCACGATGCGGCCGCTGGGCTTCGGCTGCGGGAAGGAAAAGTGGATGGTCTTCTCTTCCGGCGGAATCTCGATGCGCTCGATTTTTTCCAGTTCCTTGATGCGGCTCTGCACCTGCTTGGCCTTCGTGGCCTGGTAGCGGAAGCGGTTGATGAAGACTTCCAGTTGCTCGATGCGGTCGCGCTGGTTGCGGTAGGCGGCGGTCAGTTGCTCGTTGCGCTGCGTCTTCTGGGCAAGGAACTTGTCGTAGTTGCCAGTGTAGAACCAGAACCGCTTGTTCCAGATTTCCGCGATCTTGTTGACCGTGACGTCGAGGAAGTAGCGGTCGTGCGAGATCAGCACGAAAGCATGCGGATAGTTCTGCAGATATTCTTCCAGCCAGTTGCGGGCTTCGAGATCGAGGTGGTTCGTGGGTTCGTCGAGCAGTAGCAGGTTCGGTTGCTGCAGCAGAAGCTTGGCGAGGGCGAGGCGCATCTGCCATCCGCCGGAGAATTCGTCGGTCAGGCGCGGCCAGTCTTCCTTGGTGAAGCCCAGGCCCATCAGAACTCGTCCGACTTCAGCTTCGATCGAGTAGCCGTCCCGGGTGCGGAACTCGTGTTCCACGCGGTGGTAGCGGTCGGCAACGGCGGAATATTCCGGGCTGGTGTGGTCGAGTTCGGCCATGCTCTGCGTGAGAGATTCCAGTTCCGTCTCCTTGGCGCGCAGGTCGTCAAACACTGACATGCACTCGGCGAAGACGCTGCGGCCAGAGAGCGTGAGGCCGTCCTGGGGAAGGTATCCTGCCGAGGTTCCTTTGGCGACGACGAGGCTGCCGTAGTCGAACGTGTCCATGCCGGCGAGGACCTTCATCAGTGTGGACTTGCCGGTGCCGTTGCCACCGACCAGGCCAATGCGGTCGTGGTTCGTGATGAGCCAGTCCGCGTTTTCGAAGAGGAGTTTGTGGCCGAAACGTTTTCCGGCCCCGGAGAGCTGAATCATGGGCTGGAGTTATGGTCTCACAAAACCAGTACCCTGTACGCAGTTGCCAGTTGCAAGCGTGAAGAGAAACTTCACCACAGAGGACGCGGAGGAAGAACTACTCACGGCCAGACTACGTTCGCGATGGGGTCTCTTGCTGGCCGAGCGTTGCGCGGGCCGGGATAGGTTCCCCAAAGCTCACGATGGAACTGGATGCGTTCCAGGGCGCGGTCGATCACGGCTTCGAGTTCGTGAAGATATTTCACTTCGCGCCCCTTCGCCAGGCGGCGCTTTGCTTCTTCCGGGCTGAACCATGTGGGGCGGCGGTTGTCTTCGTCGGGGCGGCGCATTTGATGGATCTCCATCAGGAAGGCCTTGATCACGAATTCCTGCACGCCGCCGGGCTGCCAGAACACGCCCTTGGAATGAATATAGAGGTGGAAGTGGCGCGGCTCGATCGTGCCCAGAGCGCCGGCCTCTTCCGCGGCTTCGCGCTCCGCGGCTTGGCTATGCGACAGGCGGGCGTCCGTTGATCCCTTGGGGAACGTCCACTTGTTGCCGCCATTGGTATTAACCAGAAGGAACTCAATGGCCGTGCCGCGTCTGCGGTAACAGATTGCAGCCACCTGCAGCGGCAAAGACTTCGCGACGCGGGCTGAACCCATGGGCCCTCCTGAGTAAAGGCTACATGCAAGATATTTCACCAGTGTTAAAGTGCAACAGAAATTGTGCACCCTAGAGGGTTACGAAAGGGTTACGTACCCTTTCGGGAAAAAGCGCATCTGCCTCCACATTGTCTTCCTGAGCAAAGTGAAGGACCTAAGTGCATTCGCCGGCGGGGCCTCGCAGCAAGCAATTTGCATAGGTCCTTCGTTTCGCTCAAGATGACAGTCTTTCACAGTCCTCCCCCATACACGGGAATGGCTGCTCCGGTTATGTCTCTTCCGGCATCTCCGGCCAGCCACGCAATCAGGCTGGCGACCGAAGCGGGCTGCACCCACTGCGAAACGTCGGCGCCGGGCATCGCTTGCCGGTTGGTGGGAGTGTGCATCGTGCCGGGTAGAATCGCGTTCGCAGTGACGCCGGCGTCTTTAGTTCTCGATTCCGAGGCCGCCGTTGGCTCCGGTAACCAGGGCAATTCTTCCTGTCATAGGTGTCCGCACCCAACTGGAACTCATCGTAAATGCTCGCTCGCGGGTTGTCGCTGAAATAGCAGTATTTCAAACAGCCCAAAAGAGGCGGACGCGCCCTCCGCGGAGTCCTAATCCCCATTAAGAATCGGCAAAGGAGTGCAATTTTGAACAGACAGGCGAGGGGTGTTACAGGAGAATGTTTGGGATTACTTCAAACTGCGATCTTTGGCACGCGGCGATTGAGCAAAACGCTTGCGAGGTTCCATGCTGATGACTAGTCTAATACTCTGCATGCTTTGGATGACGCTGAACGCTTTCTTCCTCCTCCTTGTCAGGATCGGTGCGAAGCCGGTGCCCGTGCCGCCCAGGCGGTTCACGAGGTCACTGAGCTTCGTCCGGGTTCGGATGGTTTTCTGATCTGTTAGACATAGTCGCCGAGCCCACTTGCCTTGTTCCACGAACGGGGCCGGTTCTCACGCCAGATTCCGCTGCAGCGTCTCCCGCTCCAATTCATTTTCCCAACGCGCTACCACCAGCGTAGCTACACCGTTGCCGATCATATTGACCAAAGCGCGGAACATGCTCATGAAGCGGTCGATGCCGAGGATGAGCGCCATTCCCGCCACCGGAATGGTGGGAATCACGCTCAGAGTGCCAACCAACGCGATGAAAGACGCTCCCTGCACGCCGCTCGCGCCCTTCGAGGTCAGGACCGCGACCGAAAAAAGCGTTGCCTGCTGCAGGAACGTCAGATGCGTATTCGTGGCCTGCGCGACGAACAGCGCGGCCAGCGTCATATACAGCGCGCTGCCGTCGGTGTTGAACGTGTAACCCGTGGGAACGACCAGCCCCACCAGAGAGCGCGAGCAGCCGAGTTCTTCCAGTTTCTCCATCAGCGTAGGGATCGCTGTCTCGGACGAACTGGTAGCCAGCACCAGAAGAATCTCCTCTTTAATCCGCAGCAGGAATTTCAGCAGGCTGAATCCCGCCACCCAAGACACTGTGCCGAACACGATGAACACGAACAGAATCGAAGTGATCCAGAACGAAGCGATCAGCCGGAGCAGCGGGCCCAGGGAAGAGAGTCCGTATTTGCCAATGGTGAACGCCATGGCGCCGAATGCGCCGATGGGCGCGAGTTTCATGACAATGTTGACCATGCGGAAGACGACCTTGGTCAGCGACTCCAACAAGGTGACCAGAGGCTTGGCATGTTCTCCCGCTGCCGACATGGCAAGTCCGAACAGGATTGAAACGAAGACGACTTCCAGGATGTCGCCTTTGGCGAAAGCATCCACGATGGTCGTCGGGATGATGTGCATCAGGAAGTCGGTGACCGTCTGCGCCTTGGCCTGTCCTGCGTAATCGGCAACGGCGCGCGTGTCGAGAGTCGATGGGTCCACGTTGAAACCGGTGCCGGGATGCACGACGTTCCCGACGATGAATCCCACGACCAGCGCCAGGGTCGAGACGATTTCGAAATAGAGAAGAGCTTTCCCTCCGACGCGGCCGACCTTGCGCAAATCCCGCATTCCGGCGATTCCGGTGACCACGGTGCAGAAGATCATCACCGTAATGATCATGGTGATCAGGCGGATGAAGGCGTCGCCCAGCGGTTTCATCGCGACTGCGTGCGCGGGACTGATGTAGCCGAAGATGACCGCGACTACGATGGCGAAACTTACCTGTACCCAGAGCGACGCATAGAAGCGTTTCGGGGGCGGGGCGGGAACGTCGGGCTGGGGAGTCGAGAGTGAAGTAGACATAAATGAGTAAGTGCAGCGTGGTACGGTGGTCCAACCAGCATCAAAACATCAATTCACAGCCAATCTCCCAACTTCTTGTTGTTAGGAGGAGCGGTCTAGTTCGCTGGTGACTGCAGCGTTTTCACCAGCCACGGAATGATCACTTCTTTGAAAATCCGGGGATCGGGCCAGACTCCCACTTGCCTTCCGAGATGGAAGCCATGCGGGTTGATCCACGCTTCTTTGGGGAGGTCGCCTTTACTCAAGAGCAAGTATTCATCTTCGATCGGCACCTGCGTGTCGAGCACGCCCGCGATGATGAGCATGGGCGCCATCGGTTTGCCCAATAGTCCCTGGTGCACCAGAGAAATCTTGGGCAGGAACTCGCCCATTTCGTCGAGTGTGTGGACGCCTTCGAGAATGTTCATGAGCGCGGGTACCTGATCGAAAAGATATTCGCGGTTACCCAGCAGATGATTCATCAGAAAGTCTTTCTGGAAGAACATGTCGATCGGCGGTGACTGCGCGCTGCAGCCACGCAGGCGGGCGCGCTCGACGATGGCCATCTTGGTTGCCCAGTAGGCGCCCCAACTCACGCCGTGCAGGGCGATGCGGTTCTTGTCGATCTCCGGCCGCGACTGAGCGTAGTCGATGACTTTCGAGAGCATCCGCTCGGAAGTCTCGCTGACCTTGATGGGCGCCTGTCCGGTGCCGGGGCCGTCGACAGCGAGGTATCCGATGCCGAAGGGAAGAATGGCGCTGAAGCTTTCGGTCAGATCCTCTTTGCGGCTATCGAGGCCATTGACCGCGATGACGAGTGGCACGGGGCCTTTGGCGTTTTTCGGCAGGCGCAGGTAGCCGATGATTTCTTTGCCTTCGAACGGAATGCGTACCACCTCCATTGGCGGATCGAAAAACTTCGCGTGCTCCCGGAATGCTTCGAGCGCCTTTTCGTAGGAGCGCTGCTTGCCTGGAGAAGCGGGGATCGGCCAGCGTCCAAAGGAATAGATGCGCCAGGCGCGAATGTAGTCGGCGTTGGCCTTGGTGGGATCGGTCTTCTCCAGCGACTTGGCCTCGTTGAAGTAACGATCGCCAACGCGCATGAAGCCAGCAGCCCACTCGTCCTTGTCGGCCGTGTGAATGGTCTCGAAGGCCTCCTTCACATCAGCCGGATCGAGCCCGATCAGCGGGTACTGCCCGACTTCGGCGCGGTGAATCGCTTCGGTCTTGACCTCATCGATGGTGCGCTCCCGGCGCTCTTCTTTCTGCGCGAGAACGAGGTCAGCCATCACCGTGCAGACAAGCAACAGCGTTAAGAAAAGGAATGAGATTCTGTTTTTCATGATGAGTGGTCCCCAGATGGTCTGGCCCGCTGTCATGCGAGCGAAGTAGATAACAAAAGGCCGGACGGAATGAGTCCGGCCTACGGTACGCGTCTCTGAATCGACTGCCGTCCTAGAACGTAAACTTCAACCCTAACTGAATGGCGCGGCTACCACCGGATCCAATGACTGGATTGGCGGCAGCGACGTCAGGTGTGGCGCACCCGCAACCGAACGGCCGCGCCGACGGATCGTTCAACCCGAATCCGTTCTGC
This sequence comes from Acidobacteriaceae bacterium, assembly GCA_003166855.1. Classification (GTDB taxonomy): domain Bacteria; phylum Acidobacteriota; class Terriglobia; order Terriglobales; family Acidobacteriaceae; genus Sulfotelmatobacter. Next base: position 8,624 of record PMUM01000286.1, read on the forward strand.
CCGCCGTACGGATTGGCAAAGTTGGGGTGGTTGAAAATGTTAAAGAATTCGGCGCGGAACTGGGCGCGAAGCCGCTCGCCCAAGTGCCAGTTCTTGGCAACCGAGAAATCGAAGTTCCGGAAGCCGGTGTCGCGGAAAGTGTTCCGCCCCATGTTGCCGAATTGCCCCAACGGTGGCGGAATCATGACCGAGCTACCCTGCGCATAACAGCCGAACAGGTTGAGAGCCGCCGTCGCCGCTCCGGCTGTGCCGCCATCCACCGCTAGCGCCTGGGTCGCGCAGGCGGAGTTGCTGGCCCCGGAGAAATACGGAATTCCTGTCGGGGTTGACTTGAAGTCGGATGGCTTTCCGTAAAAGCTCCAGCGGATGGGTTCGTTCGCTGGCGGACTGACCGGCAGCGGCCCGACGCCGGCAGCGTCGGTGCCTAGATCAATCGGGCCCCAAGGTTGCGCACTTTGCAGCGTCACGATGGAATTCAATTCCCAACCCTCCATCATCTGCGCAAACCCTTTGCGTCCGGGGATCGCGTAGGTAAACGAGAGAGTGAGACGCTGTCGAATGTCGAAGTCACTATTCCCGTATTCCCGTCCTACGTTGGAAGAATCCTGCGGCAGACCCGCGCCGTAGCCGAAGTCCCAATTGGCGCCGACGGCGTCGAGCGAGTGTCCGTAGGTATAGCCGGCGACCATGCTCAGGCCGTGAAAGTTGCGAGAGTTCAACGTGACCTGTAGAGCGTCATAGTTCGACCGGTAGACGTTTCCCATTTGGAAGATGTTGCTCAGGTAAGGGAACTTCGCGTAGTAAGGCGCGTTGGTCTGCTCATACCCGCTGTCAACTGCACAACTGTTGTAAGCGGGAGCGCTAGCGAGGCAGGTGGCAAGGGTGCCAGCACCAACGCCCGCCGGTGTCCATCCTGACCCCACCGGCGGTTGGTTGATGTCACGAATCCCGACCAGATTCGATCCATGATTTCCGACGTAGGACATTTCCAGCGACAGATTTGGGGTAAACGAGTGCTGCATGCCGATAGTCCAGTGCCAGACGTAAGGAGTGGTGAGGTTGCGGGCCACGCTCATGATCGGGCAGGGATTGTTGAAGCAGTTCAAAGTGGTGGTGCTGACGTTGGCTCCGAAGATCGGTACTCCACTGTCCCACTGCGGAAGAACGGGCGGGATCGCCAGATTGCCGGCCGTGATCGTGCCACCGGCGGTGTCTCCGGCGGCATCGATAATGGCTGCCGTGGGAACGTTGCCCAGGCCAAAGGCGTTGTTGAAAGCAAGCATGGCCTCCCAGTTAACGGTTTCGTACACCAGTCCCGCTCCGCCTCTGATCACGGTCTTTCCTTTGCCGTTCACGTCCCAGGCAAAGCCCAAGCGGGGCGCGAAGTTCTTGTGGTCGGGGTTGTAGGGACCGCTGACGCCGCTCTGTCCGGCCTGAATCAATCCGGTGGCGGAGTTGGGATCGAAGTTGCCCAGCAGGTTGTGCTGCTCTTTGATGACGGAACTGTACTCATACCGCACGCCGAAGTTGACCGTCAGGTTCTTGTTGGCACGCCAGTCATCCTGCAGGAACAGGCCGTAGGCCCAGTTGTGAATATGCAGGGTCGGATCGCCAACCTGCACCGATGCCTTGAACGGGTCGCCAGCGAAAAAATCTTCCAGCGCGGTCGAGCCTGCTCCGGTTCCGATCGCGACGCCGCCCAGAAACGTGATGCTGCCACGGGCGTTGCCGAAAGCGCCGCCGTTGAAGGCGTTGTGGTGAAGGTCGCCGCCGAACTTCAGAGAATGTTTACCCGCTGTATAGGAAACGTGGTCGATGAACTGAGTTCTGGAGTCCGGCCCCTGGAACTTGGGCCACTTGAACGCGCCTAGGCCCGGGACGAAAGCTCCAGCGAAGCCAATGCGGGGAAGTCCGCCGGTGTTGGGTCCGCTCACGCCCGTGTTGAGGCCGTAGCCTGATGCTGGCGTGCCAATGTCACCGGGGAACGTGGGTTGGTACAGGCGGTTGTAGCCGACGCGCGCTTCGTTCACCCACCGGGTACCGGGCGTCCAGATCCAGTTTCCTCCCACGACTTGAGCGCGGGTGTGGATCTTCGACCGCCAATTGGATTGCAACTCCGGAAAATCTTCTACGGTCCCGTTGTTGTTTCCATAGAAATACATACCGCCGATGCTGTTGCGCTGGTTGATGTTGACATCCACCTTGCCCAGCGCGTTGTCGACTCCCACATCGTTGGGGAATCCCTGCACAATGTTGGGGCCCTGCGTGTTGTTGATGGGGAAGCCTGTGCCAGCACAAGTCACCGTGGACCCTGACACCGTACAGCCCGAGATCTGTTGGCTGGCTGCGCTGATCGGGACGTTGTTGGCCGCGAGATCGGCAATCGCGTCCGGAATGCTGTTGCCGCAGTCGCCCGTGACCGAAATGCAGTTCCCGGCGTCGGGCAGAGACACCATCGAAGGCGTGGTGACGCTATACGAGTTCCCCACGTCGTAGCGCTGTCCTTCGTAAGCGCCGAAGAAGAACGCTTTGTCTTTGACAATCGCGCCGCCGAAACTGCCGCCAAATTGCTCCAAGGTCCGCGAAGTTTTTGCCGCGGGCGGAGCGTTGAAGTAATTGCGCGCGTCCAGGGCGCCATCGCGGCCGAAGGCAAACGCGGTGCCGTGGAAAGAATTCGTTCCCGCCTTCAATCCAACGTTCATAATCGCGCCCGGCTTCCATCCGTATTCCGCCGGGGGATTTTCCTGAACGTTGAACTCCTGGATCGCATCGATGGGCAGGATGGTCGCGGAGTCTCCTGCGATGCCCGCTCCGTTGATGATCCCCTGTCCAGAAAACGGCTCGCTGTTGAACAGGCCTTCGATGAAGTAGGCGTTGTCCTCGGCACGCAGGCCGTTGGTGCTGGTGGTCGAGAAACCGCCACCGGGATAGCGCATGACTCCGGGCCGCAGCTGCAGCAGGTTCTCATAGTTGCGGCCGTTCAGAGGAAGGTCGTTGATCTCCTTGTTGCTGAGCGTGCCACCCAGAGTGGAGGAGGTGGTATTGATTAGAGGGACTTCTTCGGAGATGGTGACTACCTCGGTCACTTGTCCAGGCTGCAGCGCGAAATCGGCGCGCACGTCGGTGGCGACTTCAATCTGTACATTGGTGCGCTCCACGCTTTTGAAGCCTCTGGCTTCCACATGGATCTTGTAGGTGCCGGGTTGCAAGTCGGGCGCCGTGTAGGCCCCGGATTCGTCGGTGGTCATGGTTCGCAACGTGCCACGCTGAACGTCGGTGATGACCACGGTGGCACCCGCAACGGCGGCGCCGCTCTGATCGGTCAAGGTGCCCAGCACCCGCCCGCCTGTGGTCTGAGCCAGAGCGGAAACGGAGAACAGGAGCAGCGTGAAGGTGGCGAACAAGAACCGGGAAGCTGCAGTCATCCGTCCGTCGTGGGACGCGGCGGCGCTGACAGGGCGCGATAGCATAGGGGAACCCCTCCGAATTTCTGGTCCGACAGCCATACCACTATCGGAGAAACAGTGTCAAGCAAATTCAATTTTTGGATGGAAACTCAAGAAGCCTACACCAGGTCCGCGCCCGTCGGACAGTTCCCAAGAGGATACCTGAACCTCATGAACGTATGATTCTTGAGGGCTTGCACAAATGATCTCGGGTGTAGTACGCTCTTTTGGTCATACCACTAGACCTTTATACCAAGATCGTGCCTTCTCTCCAACAAACGCGCCAACCCGCTGTGGATATGCGGTATAGTAGCCGGACCATAGCCAGTCTTCCGGCTGGCGCGTCACCACGTGCGGGGGGCAGGGCAGTGTACAAGCTAGTTCGTACGTCGCGGCTCTACGAACAAATCGTTCAGCAAATTGAAGAATCCATCGTCAAGGGCGATCTGAAGGCGGGAGATCAACTCCCCGCGGAGCGCGAACTGGCACAGCGTTTTGGCGTGAGCCGCACTGCCGTGCGCGAGGCCGTGAAAGCTCTGCGCGAGAAGGGCTTGGTCGAAGCTTATTCCGGTCGCGGCACCTTCATCACCGATGGCACCACGCAGGCCGTGCGCCAGTCGCTCGACTTGATGGTGAAGATCGGTCAGCCGGAAGGCTCCACGCATCTTGCGGAAGTACGCGCCATTCTCGAGCCGGAGATTGCGGCTCTGGCCGCAGCCCGCATCCAGGAACCGGAACTGTCGACCATGCGTGAGGCGGTCGCCGCTATGGACCGTGCCGGACAGGATCCCGAAACTTACATCGAAGCGGATCTCGATTTCCATCTCGCACTCGCAGAGGGAGCGGCCAATCCGCTTATTCTTTCGCTGCTCGACTCCATTGTCGGACTTCTGCGCGAGCAGCGCCTGCGAATCTTTAAAGTTCCCGGCGGCCCGGAGCGTGGGCAGATTCATCACAAGCGAATTCTTGATGCGGTCGAGCGGCATGATGCGGAGAGAGCGCGCGAAACGATGCGCTCGCATCTGTCGCAGGTACGCGACGACAGCCAGTCGCCGGCAGGGAAGCGCGCTCCCGGCAAACTTGGCGCACACTAGCAGATTGCTGAAGAGATTCGAGTGCTTTTGAAAGGGCGCGGCTTCAAGCCGCGCCGCAAGCGAAAAAATCAATAGCGGCTTTAGCCGCGAAGGACAAGGATGGCGAAAGTAGGATTTATCGGGTTGGGCGTGATGGGCAGCCAGATGGTGAACCGGCTGCTGAGCAAAGGTCACACGGTGACCGGCTACAACCGCACGCGGACCAAGGCACAGTGGCTGGTGGAGAAAGGTATGCAGTGGGCGGACTCCCCGCGCGCCGTGGCCGCTGCATCAGACTACATCTTTGCGATGGTGACTAACGCCGCGGCGATCCAGGCAATCAGCGAAGGTCCGGACGGACTGCTGGCCGGCTTGAGTGCTGGCAAGACTTTCATTGACATGAGCACGGTGAGTCCGACGGTGAGCCGCGCGTTGGCCGCGAAAGTTCGGGCTCTCGGCGCCGACATGGTGGATTCGCCGGTCTCGGGCAGCGTCATTACTCTGACCGAAGGAAAATTGTCGGTGATGGTCGGTGGGCGCAAAGAAACGTTCGACAAGATCAAGCCGCTGCTGCTCGACATCGGCTCCAAGGTCAGTCATGTGGGCGATAACGGCCTGGCACTCTCCATGAAGATCGCCATCAACCTCAGTCTGGCGGTGCAGATGCTGGCATTTTCCGAGGGCGTGCTGCTGGCGGAAAAAAGCGGCATTGCCCGCGAGGTTGCCGTCGATGTGCTCGTCAACAGCGCGGTCGCTTCTCCCATGATCAAGTACCGTGGGCCGTTCGTCCTGCAACAGCCGGAAGAAGCCTGGTTCGACGTAAACATGATGCAGAAAGACATGGTGCTGGCGATGGACTTGGGTAGGCAGCTCGATGTACCGCTGCCGACGACAGCGGTGAGCAATGAATTTCTGACGGCGGCGCGCGGCATGGGCTGGACGAAATACGATTTCGCCTGCATGTTCGACGTGCTCGCCACCATGTCGGGTGTGACGACGCCGGTTACCGCAGGAGGACCAAAGAAGTGAGCACCGCTACCTCCAAGCCGGAAGCCGGACGTGAAGTCCGAACTGAGAAAGACCGCTGGCTGCGCGCTTACCGCCAGATGGTGAGAATCCGCCTGTTTGAAGAGCAGGTGAATGAACTCTACACGCGCGCTCTGATGCCAGGGTTGGCGCATCTCTACAGCGGCGAAGAAGCCGTTGCGGTGGGTATCTGCGAAGCGCTCAACATCGACGACTACATCACCAGCACGCATCGCGGCCATGGACACTGCCTGGCGAAAGGCGCCTCGCCCGACCGCATGTTTGCTGAACTGCTGGGCAAGGAGGCCGGGTACTGCCGGGGCAAGGGTGGATCGATGCACATCGCCGATCCCGCGACCGGCAACCTGGGTGCGAATGCCATTGTCGGCGGCAGCGTTGGCATCGCCACTGGCGCGGCGTTTGCCTCGAAGCGTTTGGGAAACGGCCGCGTGGCCATCTGCTTCTTCGGTGAAGGCGCGCTGGGTCAAGGATCGCTGTACGAAGTCATGAACCTGGCGCAGCTCTGGAAGCTGCCCGTGATTTACGTCTGCGAAAACAATCTCTATAACGAATACACGCACTTCTCTGAGACGACGGCCGGAACCATTCTCGGACGCGCGGGAGCCTTCGGCCTGGAGTCGGCATTGGTCGATGGGCAAGATGTGCGCGCGGTGAATGAAGTTGCGACGCGTCTGGTGAAGCGGGCGCGCGCCGGCGGAGGCCCGGCCTTCCTGCAGGCCGATACCTATCGCTACAGCGGACATCACGTCGGCGACATCAATCGCGAGTATTACCGCTCGAAGCAGGAAGAGCAACACTGGAAAACCGAACGCGATCCGATCAAGCTGCATGCGAATTGGCTGCTGGCGCAAGGGTATGGCGACGCCGCAGCGCTCGATCAGATCGCCGCCGAAGGTCGCACTGAGATGGAAGCCGCGGTGAAATTTGCGATTGCGGCTCCGTATCCCGGCATCGACCAGGTGGAACAGGACGTCTACGCCTGAACTTTATTTATGCCAGAACGTGAACTGACATTTGCGCAGGCGGTGCGGGAGGCGCTAGCGGAAGAAATGCGCCGCGACTCGCGCGTGTGCATTTTCGGCGAAGACGTGGCCGAAGCCGGGACGCCGTTCAAAGTGCTCTCCGGACTCGTCGAAGAATTCGGCGCCGAGCGCGTCGTCGACACGCCGATTTCCGAGGCGGGTTTTACGGGCGTTGGCGTGGGCGCGGCCATGACGGGCCTTCGCCCGGTGGTCGACATCATGTTCGGCGATTTCCTCACGCTGACCATGGATCAGATGGTGAACCAGGCCGCCAAAGCGCACTACATGTCAGGCGGGCACTGGCGCGTCCCCATGGTGATGCGCACCACATTGGGCGCGACCCGGCGCTCGGCAGCGCAGCATTCACAGTCGCTGCACGCGTGGTTCAGCCACGTGCCTGGGCTGAAAGTTGTCCTGCCTTCGACACCATATGACGCGAAGGGCCTGCTGAAGACTGCGATCCGCGACGAGAACCCCGTCATATTTTTCGAAGACAAGATGATGTACAAGCTGAAAGGTCCCGTTCCTGCGGAAGACTATACGATCCCGCTGGGCGTGGCCGATGTGAAGCGCAAAGGCGACGACATCACGCTGGTAGCGACCAGCAGCATGGTGCAGGTCGCGCTGGGCGCCGCGAGCATCCTGGAAAAGGAAGGCATCAGCGCGGAGGTAGTCGATCCGCGCACCACGTGGCCGCTCGACGAAAAGACTATTATCGAGTCGGCGAAGAAAACCTCCCGCGTGATCGTCCTCGACGAGGGCTATGGTCGATATGGGGTGACGGCGGAACTAGCGGCCGTGATCGCTGAAGGTGCGTTCTATGATCTTGACGCGCCGGTAAAACGCATGGGCGCGATGCATGTGCCCATTCCGTTTTCGCCGCCGCTGGAAGATGTGACCGTGCCGACGGAGGAGACAGTTTCAGAAGCAGCACGGAAAATGTGCGGTAAGACGTAGCGCCGGCGTCCCGCCGGCTGTCCCGAGGGCGTTTCGCCCTCGTTTCAAGCTAGCAGCTAGAAGCTAGCAGCTAGGAGCTGATTTATGGGACTCAAAACTCACGGAACAATGGCGGTGGACTGGGAGAACCGGATCGACTTCGACCGGCTGCGCCGCGAACGTCTGCAAAAGGCGAAAGATCTGCTCGCCAAGTCGTCGATGGGATCGTTGCTCTGCTTCGACATGAACAACGTGCGCTACCTGACCGCGACGCACATCGGCACCTGGGCGCAGGACAAGGCCAACCGCTTCACGCTGCTGCCACAAAATGATGAACCGATCCTGTGGGATTTCGGATCGGCCGCCAAGCATCATGCGTTGAACTGCCCATGGCTCGGCCCTGAGCGTTCCCGTCCAGGAATTTCTATGTTGCGCGGCGCGATGACGCCAGAGATGGGCCGCGCCGAAGACGTCGCCAAGAAGATTCGCTTGGAACTCGAAATGCGTGGCCTGCACAAAGAGCCCGTCGGAATTGACATCATCGAACTACCGGTACTGTTTGCCTTGCAGCGCGAAGGCATCGAAGTGGTCGACGGCCAGCAACTCATGTCCGAAGCCCGCGTCATCAAGACGCAGGACGAAATCGCTCTGCTCAACACGTCGGCCATGATGGTCGACGCGGCCTATGACGAACTCTACCGCGCGATGAAGCCGGGCCTGCGCGAGAACGAAGCCGTTGGACTGGTGAGCAAGGTTCTCTACGATCTGGGCTCAGAATATGTCGAAGCGGTGAATGCGATTTCCGGCGAGCGCTGCAACCCGCATCCGCATGTGTTTTCCGACCGCGTGCTGCGTCCGGGCGATCCCGTGTACTACGACATCCTGCATTCCTACATGGGATACCGCACCTGCTATTACCGCTGTTTCACGATAGGCTATGCATCGCACGCCATGGTCGACGCCTACAAGCGCTGCCGCGATTATCTCGACGCCGCGATCGAACTGGTTCGCCCAGGACGCACCACCGCCGAGATCGCAGCAGTCTGGCCGAAGGCCACCGATTTCGGTTTTCCCAACGAAGAAGCCGCCTTCGCGTTGCAGTACGGCCACGGCATCGGACTCGCGATCTGGGAGAAGCCGGTGATCAGCCGCCTGGTCTCGTTCGAGCATCCCGTGGAGATCAAGCCGGGCATGGTGTTCGCTCTCGAAACGTTCTGGCCTTCGACGGACGGCTGGAGCGCGGCGCGCATTGAGGAAGAAATCGTGGTTACGCCGACGGGGCACGAAGTCATTACGCGCTTCCCGGCGGAACAGCTTCTGGTTGCGGGCGCGCACTACTACACGGTGAACGGGCCGCTGCCGACGACAAGAGAATCTGAAGCTGCGCCCAGCGAGCGTGTGCTCGAGATGATCGAAACGAGCGCCAAAACCGAGCGGGTAGGAGTTTAGGGCTGAAGGCCATAGTTCCAAAAGACGACGGCCCTCCCCAATAAAAACTATGGCCTTCAGCGTTGTTATGCCCGCTCTCGAGATGGCGCAGGAAACCGGCAAGCTCATTGCTTGGCGAAAGAAGGAAGGCGACCGCGTCACCAAGGGCGAGCCACTCCTCGAAATTGAAACCGACAAAGCGGTCGTAGAGGTGGAAGCGCCTGCTGACGGCATCCTCGCAGGAATCAAGGCGTCAGAGGGCTCCGACATTCCAGTCGGTCAAACGATTGCATGGATCGTTGCGCCGGGCGAGACGCCTCCCATCGAACCCGAATCTACGGCCCCAGCCGCACGTGCTAGTTCGCACGCGAAAGCTGAGTCATCTCCTGTTGCGGTAACGCCGGCCAGCGGCTCGGCGCAGGCGTCTGCTGCTAGCGCGAAGATTTCTCCCAAGGCACGTCGTCTCGCTAAAGAGCTGGGTGTAGACCTCGCGACAGTACGCGCCTCCGGTCCCAGCGGAGAGATTCTTGCATCCGATGTTCAGGCGGCAGCCTCCGCGCCCGCCGCATCCGGTGCGCCGGAGAAGGAATCCAAAAACATCGAAGTGCCCAGTTCGCTCGGCCGCATCATGGCGGAGCGTACCACGCAGAGTTGGACCACGGTCCCTCACTTCTTTGTGACCCGCGAGATCGAAGCGACCGCGCTCAACGAATATCGTGAACGCATTGTTGGAGAGATCGAGCGCGCGCACCCCGATCCGGCGAACTCTGTCCGCATCACGCATACGGACCTGCTGGTGGCGCTGACGGCCCGCGTATTGCTCAAGCACCCGCGCTTAAATGCGAGTTGGACCGCCGACGGAATTCTCCTGCACGATCACGTGCACATGGGGATCGCCATTGCGGTGAACGACGGCGTGGTTGCCGCGGTGGTTCACAACGCGCATGCCGCGAGTCTGGCGGAAATCGCAATCCAGCGGCGCGACGTCGCCGAACGGGCGCGGGCAGGAAAGTTGCGGCCCGCCGACATCGCCGATGCCACGTTCACCATCAGCAATCTCGGTATGTATCAGGTCGATCGATTCTGCGCCATCATCACGCCGCCACAGGCTGCGATCCTAGCGGTGGGCAGCATCGCCGACCGGGTCGTGGTGTTTCAGGGTCAGCCTGCGGTTCGACCGATGATGGCCCTGACCATCTCGTGCGATCATCGCGTCGCCGATGGCGCCCGGGCGGCACGCTTTCTTGCCGACCTCGCGGAAGCGACTCGGGAGCCCGCGAAAATCCTGCAATAGAGATCCGCTAACAGCTCGCCTAATCTTTCGCCGGATGGCGAACCAATTCCTCCGGGTGCATCCGCCGGTTCTTCTCGGCGGACTTTCCCCTCTGAGCCCGCACTTTGCGCCACAGGACTTTCAGGAAACTCTGCACCACGGGAGAAGGATCCCGTTCGCGATAGGCCACCAGCAGTTCGGTGCGCGCCCGCACTCCCGTCAACCGCCGGAACACGACGTCCTTGCGCTGCAGATTTCCAATACACCTCGGCACGATAGATAGTCCAATGCCCGCGGCAACCAGACTGAGCGTAGTCTGAATTTCCACCGTGCGCTGGACGACTACAGGACGAAACCCGGCCTGCTGGCAAAGCCCGATGACGTATTCCGTCCAACTCGGGCGAGGATGGTCGGGGTAGAGAACAAAAGATTCCGCGCTCAGCGCGGACAGAGGTACAACAGGCAACTGTGCCAGGCGATGGGAACTGGGTAAGGCCACATACAACGGTTCGCGGGCAATCGTGCGGAACACCAATCCTTGAGTCTTGGCGGGAAGACGGAGCAGTCCGATGTCAATTCGCTTCTCGACGAGCGCTTCAATCTGGGTGTGGACCGTCATCTCCGAAAGAGTCAGGTCCACGTGCGGGGCGGCCTTCAGAAACTCGCGCAGCACTCCCGGCAGAACGTCATAGGTCGCCGATCCCACGAACCCGAGATTGAGGGTCCCGCTGACCCCGCCGCCGACGCGTTGGGCCGCGAGCACGGCCTCATCGGCCCTCGCCAGAATCTGGCGCGCACGTTCGAGAAAGACCTGCCCGGCGGGAGTGACTTGCACCCGGCGCCGGTTGCGGAACAGCAACTGCACCAGCAGGTCTTTTTCCAGCGCCTGAATCTGGCGACTGAGAGCAGGCTGGGCGATCCGCAACCGCTGGGCAGCGTGTCCGAAATGTAATTCCTCGGCTACGGCTACAAAGTACCGCAACTGGCGCAAATCCATGGCATGATTCTAATGCCGAATTGCTATTACTGGAACCTTCCAAATGTATTGGACGTATCAGCCAAAACAAAGGCATAGTAGGAGCCTGTATTTTTCTACGACTTCTTGGGAACAACGGAATCTAAAGGCGCATCGCAGGCAGAGTTTCAGGCCTGCCATCGGTTCCAGCTAGGTCAACGGTCAGGTTATGTGGTTAGTGCGACTGGCGCTGCGGCGCCCCTACACCATTGCCGTCTCTTGCCTGCTGATCATGATCCTCGGCGTGCTGTCGCTGACGCGCATGACGGTGGACATCTTTCCGGTTATCGACATTCCGGTGGTCGCGGTGGTGTGGACCTATCCCGGACTTTCGGCGCAAGACATGGAGCGCCGCGTGGTCCTGATCAGCGAGCGTGGCTACTCCACAACGGTCAACGGAATTTCGCGGATCGAATCGCAGTCGATCCCAGGAGTTGGACTCCTGCGGGTCTACTTTCAGCCGGGGACAGAGATTGGCGCCGCCATCGCGCAAATCTCTTCCGTGTCCAGCACCATCCTGCGCATCGCGCCTCCGGGGATTACGCCACCGAGCGTTATCCAGTTCAATGCCACGAACGTCCCCGTGGCGCAGTTGACGATTTCAAGCAAGACTCTTTCCGAGCAGCAGCTCTACGACTATGGCGTGAATTTCATTCGCGTGCGCCTGTTCACGATTCCCGGACTTTCCACGCCTGCACCGTTCGGCGGGAAGGAACGCCAGATCATCATCGACATCGACCCCCAGGCGCTTGCAGCCAAGGGCCTGTCGGCCGGCGATGTCGTCAGCGCGCTGCAGACTTCCAACGTGATTCTGCCCGCAGGCGATGCCAGAATCGGCAACACCGACTACACCGTCCAGCTCAATTCCAGCCCCGACACGGTCTCGCAGTTCAGCCGCATCCCGATCAAAGTCGTAGGCTCAGCAACGGTCCTGCTCGGTGACGTGGCCAAGGTCGCCGACAGCTATGCCGAACAGCGCGGCATCGTGCACGTCAACGGGAAGCGAGCGACCTATCTCGCCATCCTCAAGCACTCGGACGCGTCGACGCTAGCCGTGGTGGAAGCGACGCGCGAAACGCTGCCGATCATCAAGGCTTCCGCCCCGCAAGGCATGGACCTGAAGATCGACTTCGATCAATCTGTGTTCGTCCGCGCTGCGATCATGAGTGTCGTGCGCGAAGCTGTGCTTTCCTCAATCCTGGTCTCGCTGATGATCCTGGCATTTCTCGGAAGCTGGCGCAGCGTGATCGTGGTCTGTACCTCAATCCCGCTGGCCATCTTCACGGCCATCATCGGTTTGAACCTGAGTGGCGACACCATCAACATCATGACCCTTGGCGGTCTCGCGCTCGCCATCGGCATGCTGGTCGATGATGCAACCGTGGAAATCGAGAACATCAACCGCAACTTCGACATGGACAAGCCGATCACCGTGGCGATTCTCGACGGCGCCAGCCAGATTGCCGTGCCTGCGATTGTTGCGACGCTGGCGATTTGTATCGTCTTCTTCCCGGTCGTCCTGCTTTCCGGTGCAGCGAAGTATCTTTTCACGCCAATGGCGCTGGCGGTGGTGCTGGCAATGTTGGCCTCTTATATCCTGTCGCGGACGCTGGTGCCGACGCTGTCACGAATTCTCTTCGAAGGCCACCGCGAGGCAGATGAAGCCAAGGAAGAAAATCCGGGACTCCTCCGGCGCCTGAACCGCAGGCGCGAGCACGCGTTCGAACGGTTGCGCTCCGGCTACGGAGGGCTGCTGGATCTGGTGCTGCATCACCGTGTCTTCACGCTGTGTATGTTCGGGCTGATGTTCGCGGTCACAGCGGTGTTGCCCTTCATCATAGGTACTGACTTCTTCCCTGCCGTCGATGCGGGATTGATGAAGCTCCACGTCCGTGCGCCCGTTGGCACGCGCCTCGAAGACACCGAACAGTTGCTCATGCGGGTCGAGAGCCGGATTCGCGAAATCATCCCGCCCGGTGAAATCGACACCATTAACGATATGGAAGGTCTGCCGACTTCTTTCAATCTCGCCTTCGTGCCCACCGACAATGTGGGCGACATGGACGCGGAGGTTCTCATCGCGCTCAAGCCTTTGCATCATCCCACCGAAGGCTACATGGAGAAGATCCGCCAGCAACTGCCGCGCGAGTTTCCCGGGACGAGTTTCTACTTCCAATCCGCCGACATCGTAAGCCAGGTGCTCAACTTTGGTGTACCGTCACCGATCGACGTTCAGGTCGAAGGGCCCGACCTCGACCAGTCGTATCAGATCGCGCGCCAATTGAAAGATGAGATCGCCACCGTGCCCGGAGCGGTCGACGTGCACGTCAAGCAGGCGATTCGGTATCCCGCGTTGCACATCAATGTGGACCGTGAGAAGGCGGCGCAGCTGGGCTTGACCGAGCAGAGCGTGGCCAACAGCATGCTCATCTCGCTTTCATCGAGCGCGCTCATTGCCCCGTCCTATTTTCTGAATCCGACGAACAACGTGAACTACATCGTGGCCGTGCGTATTCCGCCGGAGCATTTCGATTCCGTTCAGGCGCTGATGAACACTCCTCTGAGCCTGCCGGGAGCGGCTACCCCGCTCCAAGCGGCAAGCCAGCCGCAGACACAACCCGTTCCCCAACCACAGTATGAAACCCTTGCTAACGTTTCCCAGATCATTCCGGATTCCGTGCCTGCGGAAGTCAGTCACTACACCGTGCAGCGCGTCATCGACATCAACGCGAATCTGCAGGGCCGCGATCTGGGCTCGGTCGTGGCCGGCATTCAGAAAAAAATCGATAGCCTGGGAAAGCTCCCCTTGGGCATGCGCATCAGCATTCATGGCCAGTATGAAGTCATGAATTCCTCGTTTCGCAGCTTGCTGATGGGGTTGATCCTCGCCATCGTGCTGGTGTATTTGCTGATCGTCGTGCTGTTTCAGTCCTGGATGGATCCTTTCATCATTATGATTGCGGTGCCAGGAGCGCTGGTCGGCATTCTATGGATGCTGGCCATTACCGGCTCGACGATTAACGTCGAATCGCTGATGGGCTCGATCATGGCGGTCGGTATCGCGACCTCCAACTCGATCCTGCTGGTAAGCTACGCTAATGACGCGCGAGTCGAGCGGGGCGTGTCCCCCTTGGAAGCGGCACTGGAAGCCGGAAAGACCCGATTGCGGCCGGTGCTCATGACCGCGCTCGCCATGATCATTGGAATGGTTCCCATGGCGCTGGCAATGGGCGAGGGCGGTGAGCAAAATGCTCCGCTGGGCCGCGCCGTAATTGGAGGATTAGTAGTGGCGACTGTGGTCACCCTGTTTGTTGTTCCGGTGGTCTATACGCTGTTGCGAAAGGATTTTCCCACGCGTCATTTGCTCGACGCAAAATTTGCTGCCGAAGCGCGCGGCGAAGAGTTTAAAGCGGAGGAACACTGATGTCTGAATCGCAAGGCCAGCGCCGCGGCTCTGTCTGGCTTTATCTCCTCGGCGTAGTCGTCGTCGTGGTGGCGGGTGTGATGGCTTTCCTTCTGTTTACGCGCCAGCGCAGCCACGTTGAGGCCGCGACCGAGCAGTTGACGGCAGAAGGACAGAAGGGACCATCAGTAGAAGTTGCCACAGCTCACAGAGTCGCAGGCTCGAACACGGTGCGATTGATCGGCGAGGCGCATGCCTACCAGTCGGCAATCTTGTATGCGAAGGTGAGCGGCTACATGCGCAGCATCAGCGTGGACAAGGGCGACTTCGCCCGCGCGAACCAGATCATCGCGGTCATCGAATCGCCGGAAACTGACAAGCAATACCAAGCGGCTGTCGCCGATGCGCACAATAAAGAACTCATCGCCAACCGCGCTGCCACGCTCGTCAAGAAAGAAATGATTTCTCAGCAGGACGCGGACCAGGCTGCGGCCGACGCAGCGGTCTCCAAGGCGAACCTGGAGCAGATCGGCACCTTGAAGTCATATGAAGAGTTGCGCGCTCCCTTTAGCGGGACGGTGACTGCGCGCTATTCCGATCCCGGGGCGCTTATCCAGAATGCGGCCACATCGCAGGCCAGCGCGCTGCCCCTGGTCGAAATCTCGGAGACTTCGCGGCTCCGCATCTACGTTTATGTTGATCAGGCGCACGCTCCCTTCGTGCGCAACGGAGATGCTGTCACGATTCTCGATCAGGCCAACCCGAGTCTGAAGGTGGTGGCGCGTGTCACTCGCACCAGCGGGGCGATTGATCCCAAGACGCGCACGCTGCTGGTTGAAATCGACGTGGACAATCCGCACAACCGAATTCTCGCCGGCAGCTTCGTGCAGGTTGAGTTAAAGGTGCAGACGCCGCGCTATGTCGAGGTGCCGTCCGACGCGCTCATCATTCGCGGGACGCAGACGTTCGTGGCAGTCGTTACTCCCGACAACACCATCAAGTTCACGCAAGTTGCCGTTGCGGAGCAAACTGGCGAGACTGCCCGCCTGTTCAGCGGGTTGGAGGAAGGCGAGCGCGTTGCCCGCAGCGTCGGCGAACGAGTGCCGGAAGGCGGCAAAGTGCAGCCGGTCGCGCGGCCCGGGAGCTGATGCTTCGTTAATTCATACCTTCAATCCACATGGGACAGCCAATACATAGTCGCGCGGGATTTGCGGCGCTAGCCTTGCTGGTAGCCAGCAGTCTCGCGGCCCAGGACAAGCCGCTCTCGCTCGCCGATTGCTATCGTCTTGCCGAACAGAATCAGCCCGATCTCGCCACTGCAGAGGCCGAAGTCCACGTGGCCGAGGCTCATCTCAAGGAACGCCGTTCGCCGTACTTTCCGCATCTCAGCTTCGGTGCCACCCACAACCAGCAGACCTATAACTACTCCCCGACGCCGGGGACTTCTCCCACGATCGCCGGGCTCCAATACAACGGGGAGAGATGGTCGAATTCTCCTTATTACTACACGGGGCTGAACTTCAGCCAGAACATCTATGACTTCGGCCTGACGCGCGGCTCGGTCGAGCGCGGGAAAGCGGAGTTGGCCCAGGCGCAGGAGAATCGTGACCGCGTCCACCAGGAAACTCTGCTCAACGTACGCAACGGATACTTCAGCGTGCTGGCGGCCCAGGCGTTAGTCCAGGTGCGGCAGACCGCGGTGCAGGATCAGAGCAAGCACCTCGACCAGATCAACGCTTTCTTCCAGGTGGGACGCGTGCCCAAGATCGACGTGACGCGGCAGGAGGTGCAACTAGCCAACGCAGAACTCGATCTGGTACAGGCGCAATCGGATCTGACGGTGGCTCAGGCAGCATTGGCCACAGCCATGGGCCTGCCGGTGAAAAATACCTATACGCTGGTCGATGTACTCAATGCAGCCAAGGCGCTCGACGCGGTCGATGGCTATCTTACCGAGGCACGAACGTTGCGCCCCGATCTGCGTGCGCTCCGCCAGGCCATCAACGCGGCCGAAGGAGACATCGTGGCTGCGCGCTCGAACTTCAAGCCTCGACTGAATTTCTCGAGCTTCGCCGATTTTCAAAATCTCAAATTCCCCTTGATCTGGAACTTGGGATTCGGTGAGAGCCTGCTGCAACCGCTGCTTACTGGAGGTTACAACCGCGCCTATCTCAACGAAACCGAACAGGCCAAGAGCGCCGCGGAGTCGAGCCTGAAATCCGCCACGCTGCTGGTCGATCGCGAAGTCTACACCGACTACGCCAACACAACGGTCGCTCAACAGCAAATTGAATTGGCGACGAAAGCCGATCAGGAAGCGCGGGAGAATCTGGCGTTCGCCGAGGGCCGCTATTCCGCCGGAGTGGGGAACATTATTGAATTGACCGATGCGGAATTATTGGCGGCTACTGCGGGGGCCCAGGTCGTCACCGCGCGCTACAGTTACCAACTCTCCTACGGCCGGCTGGAAGTCGCTGCGGGAAAAGATCCGAGCGACTAGAAGGTGTCGTTATCCGAGAGTCTCGACCGGGCCTGAATACTCGTGATCACTCCACCAGATCGCGGGCTCGTCGGGCGACGCCTTCTTCTGGTACTTGAATCCCAGCCGCTGCAATTCCTGAAGCACAGCCTCAATGGCGGGACCCACCGACTGACGAACCGCTGCGCTCAACGGGTGACCGGGCTCGTAGCACTTGCCCGCGATTCCCACCAGCAGCACGTGCTGTGGCATCGCGCCCAGCATCTCTGCTGTCATCAGACACTCCGCTAGGGCCGGAGAGTGTGGATCGAGGCGCTCGGCCGGCGTGTCCCGGAGGATGTCTTCTTTTGTATAAAGCGCGAGCGTGCCCGCAGGGTCTTCGCTCGCCACCGAATCCACGAGGATCAGCGCTTTCAGGCCGACGATCTGATGCGTCAGGTCCAGCGCCGGAGTGCCGAGATCGATGATCTCAACGTCGGCTTCGAAGTCATACATCGACTCCAAAATCCGTACCGCGTACGGACCGACGCCATCGTCGCCGAGCAGAACGTTCCCGATCCCGCCAATCAGCGCTTTTCTCACAGGATTTTCGCCACTCCGATTTTTCGGCCGGAAGGATCGAAGGCGTGACACGCGCAGGCCATGCATGGATCGAACGAATGCACCGTCCGCAAAACTTCCAGTGGCTCCTCTGGCCGTGCCAGCGGCGTGTGCAGCAAGGACGCTTCATACGGACCATGCGCCCCATTCTTGTCGCGCGGGCTGGCATTCCATGTGGAGGGAACGACCGCCTGATAGTTCTTGATCTTTTCGTCTTTAATCACGATCCAGTGCGAAAGCGTTCCGCGCGGTGCTTCGTGCGTGCCCACGCCTTCGACTTCATGCGATGGCAGCACGGGCTGGTTGTGCACCGTGTAGTCGCCCTTCGCGATGTTATCGGTCAACAACTGCAGGTGCTTCTGCGCCAGTTCCGCCAGCATGCAGGCCCGAATGGCCCGAGCTGCATGACGGCCAAGCGTCGACTGCAACGCAGCCGGTGTAGCGCGAGGTCCGCCGATTGAGGCAATCTTCTCGATCGCCATGTCGGTGTACTTGCGGGTCAGCGGATGTCCCTGCGCATAGCCGACTAATACTTGCGCCAGCGGGCCGACCTGCATCGGTTCGCCGTTAAAGCGCGGCGCTTTCACCCACGAATATTTCTGATCTCCATCCCATCCGGTAAAGGCGGGCTCAGTCTCTCCCTGCCATGGATGCTGCGGCTTGTCGGCCTGATAGTAAGCATGCATGACATCTTCGGTCACGGATTGCCGGAAGATCGGATCTGCAGCCGTCTGGAATCCCTTTACTCCCGCAAGGTCTCCGTCGCGAATGTAGCCGCCCGGCAAGTCATACGAAGAGCCGCGGCTATCCAGCGGCAGGTCGGGAACCGCCAGATAGTTGCGCACGCCACTCCCGATCTTGAACCACTCCGGATACATCGCCGCCACAGCGCACACATCCACGAAATAGACTTGCTGCACGAACTGAACAACTTCCTGCAGCAACGTGCCAATCATCTCCAGTTGAGCCATGCCAAGCGCAGACGTGCTGTCCAGATCGATCGCGTTGGCGACGCCGCCCACGGTCAAATTCTGAATGTGAGGCGTCTTCGATCCCAGAATGCCGACGACCTGCAAGGCCTTGCGCTGGTACTCCAGCGCCTGTACATAGTGTGAGAATGCCAGCAAATTCACGTCGGGCGACAACCGCATCGCCGGATGTCCCCAATACC
This sequence comes from Acidobacteriaceae bacterium, assembly GCA_003166855.1. GTDB lineage: Bacteria > Acidobacteriota > Terriglobia > Terriglobales > Acidobacteriaceae > Sulfotelmatobacter. Next base: position 27,517 of record PMUM01000286.1, read on the forward strand.
CATTGGCGAAAATTCCAAGCTGCCCGCTGCTGGCGACGGCGTTCACGCGGTCCTGCGCCGCTTTCAGCTCGTTGCGTGAGTTGCGCGTCCAAGGCGAGAGACTTTCCGCCAGCTTCGAAGTCGCGGCTGGATCCGCCTTCGGGATCTGCAGCACGTCCACCCAATCCAGCGCCGACAGCTGGTAGAAGTGCACGATGTGGTCGTGCAGCGCGTGCGCAATCAGAATCAGGTTGCGGATGTACTGCGCGTTCAGCGGAATCTCCAACTTCAGCGCATCTTCCACCGAGCGCACGCTGGCCATGGCGTGCACCGTGGTACACACTCCGCAAAAGCGCTGCGTGAAGAGCCACGCGTCCCGCGGATCGCGGCCGCGAAGAATCTTTTCGATGCCTCGCCACATGGTGCATGAAGCCCATGCGTTGCTGACCGCGTTGTTCTCGACCTCCACATCGATGCGGAGGTGGCCTTCAATTCTAGTAATGGGATCAATCGTGATTCGTTTCGCCATAAGATCCTGCTATTAGTCGGAGCCTGAAGTTTCTGTCGTTTCGTCTTCGCCGAAATGTCCGTATTTGAAATAGCCCGTCCACCGGATATAAGGCCGCCGGAAGCGGAAGTAACTCGCCATGTCGTGCCACTCGCTCAGCGGCGCGGGAAGAATAGCCAGCCGTTTCACCGCGATCAGAAAGCCCACAATGCCCAGAGAAATGAAACCGAGCGAGACCAGTACTTCAATCAGAGCGGGGAAGTACAGCGCCTGCGGATTGGGCCGGAACGCCAGCGTGGTCGGGCTGAAGCGGTAGATCATTCCGCCCAGCGAACTCAGAATGTAGCCGACGAACATCGGCTGCGGGTCATGGTCCCGCACCGAGCGGCGCAGCAACAATCCGCCGATCGAAATCAAGATCATTTCCAGCCAGAACACACCCGCGAACCGGTCGAAGTGAAATGCCGTGCCGATCGCCCCGCGAAACAGAATGTCGACCAGTCGCAGCCCCATCCACCCGAAAATCAGCCATGACGTAATTCGTGCCGCCTCGTCGAGAACCTCCATGTCCATCGCCCGTTTCCACACCAGGCAGCACAGCATGGTGGTTCCAGCGACGCATCCGAACGACATGAATGTGGCCGCTCCCAAATACAGTACCGGCAGCCACGGAGTCTGCCACAGCGGATGCACGCGCTCCCCGGCCAACAGCATCAACGCTCCCAGCGACGATTGATGCATCCCTGGCAGCAGGTACGCCGCGGCAATAATCCACGGGAAGAAATAGTGAAGCCGCTTCTCGATGAGCTCCACGCCAGGACGCAGTCGCGAGTCGAAATACCACAGCCGCTCCAGCACCGGTGGAATGTTCTCCACCGCCAGCGGGATCATGGCGTAGATCGACATGCAGATCGCCACTTCAGCCAGCGGAGAATGCATGTTCCATCGCCAGGGAAAAACGATCCAATAGAAATTCCACGGACGGCCGGCATCAATGCCGAGCAGCAGCAGCCCGCAGGCGTATGCGAGGAAGCTGGTCAGCAACGCCATCCGCATCAGCGAGTGCAGCCGTTTGCGCCGGAAGACCCATGCCGCAATCCCCACCGCGAATGCCCCCGAGCCCAGCGCGGTCAATACCATCAGGTTGAAGGTTTTCCAGATTCCCCAGCCGTAGGCGTCGTTCATTCCGCTGACCGGGCCCAGTCCCGCCAACTCGCGATACGCGCTCAGCGCGAATGCCACCAGGACGAGCGCAGAGAGCCCAAGAAAAAATCCATTCACCACCGGGAACCCATAGACAGGCACGTTCCGTTCCCAGCGAGTGGCCCGAGCGCGATCAACGCTTGCTGTTGCTGTAGTCGTGGTTGTGGCACTCATAGTTGCGCCCTCAATCCAGTTTCTTTTTCGCGTTCGTGCGCTTCCTCTTCATGGCCCTTCAGGCTCTTGCGGATCACCTGCACCAAGCCCGCGTAAAGCAGAGCCGGAAGCGCGAAGTACTGATAGAAACGCCTCTGCCAGCGGAGCGTTCGAGCCGGAACAGATTCCGGTCCAAGCTCCGGCAGGCCAAGTTTCTCGAACGGAACCTTCGACAGGTACAACGCCTGCGTCCCACCGTTGTCGATCTCGCCGTAGATGCGATTCTGGTAGTAGCGGCCCGGATTGTTCTTAATGCGATCCTTGGCATCGAGCAGCAAGACCGAGCGCGGTCCAAAGATCACAGCGCCGGTCGGACACACGCTTGTGCATCCCGGCTTCAGACCTTTTTCCAGGCGGTCTTTGCACAACTCGCACTTGGTCACGCGCGGATTGAATCCCACCCACTGGAAACGCGGAATGTGATACGGGCACGTGATGGTGCAGTAACGACAGCCGATGCACTTGTCGGCGTCCCACTTGACGATCCCGCTTTGCGGATCCTTGTGCAGCGCCTGGAACGGGCAACCTGCTGCGCACGCCGGATCAAGACAATGCATGCACTGGCGCTTCACGAACGAGAACGCGGATCCATCTTCCGGCTTGTAAAGCTTGATGACATTGCGGGTCAGATCGTTCAAGTCCGACGGCGCCTGGTGCAGTTGGTCGCCCCGCGTATCGGGCGGCGTGTCGTTGGCCTCGGCGCAGGCTGCCACGCAGGCCTTGCATCCGATGCAGACGCTGGCGTCATAGAGCAATCCGACCGCGGCGCTGGGCACGGGAATGTGCTCGCCCGCTTGCAGCACATCCGTGCCGACGGTGATGGCCACGGCGGCCGGGACTCCCGCCTTGGCGATGCCAGTGAAGAGTTGTCGCCGAGTGATGGACACGTCAGTCCTCTTTCTTGCCGGCTGGCTTCTCGCTTGGCAGTTTTGCTTTTTCAGCATGCGCGCGGTCCGCGGCAATTCGCGTCACGCCCGCTTCCATGCTGCTATGGAACCGCTGTGAAGCCACCCAGGTCGCCCCCCCCACTGCCCCCGCGATCGCGCCGACCAAACCCGCGGCGCCGACTTTGAGCTGGCCCGCCGTGCTGAAGATCGGAGGATATGTGTCGGGTGGTGTCGCCAGATGGATTGGGACCGTTTCGAACGTTCCCATCTGCCAGATCACGCCTTTTTCCGTGCAGCCCATGCACGGCACGCCGGTCCCAATCGGCCACACGCCCGGAATCTCGTTGAAGTGCCGCGTCGCGCAGGCGGCGTGGGTCACTGGCCCCTTGCAGCCCAGCTTGTACAGGCAGTATCCCTTGCGGTGTCCCTCATCGCCGAACGCCGCCGCGAACCGTCCGGCGTCGAAGTGGGCGCGTCGCGGGCAGTTCTCGTGGATCACACGCTCATACGCGAATCTCGGACGGCCATACTGATCGAGCTCTGGCAGGCGCCCCATGGTTACGTATTCCAGAACCACCGCCAGCAGGTTGTAGGGATTCGGCGGGCAGCCCGGCAGATTGACGATCGGCTTTCCGGAAATCACGGAGTCGACGCCCACCGCGCCCGTTGGATTCGGATCGGCAGACGGCACTCCGCCCCACGATGCGCACGAGCCGATGGCAATCACCGCCGCCGCCCGTCCCGCGACTTCTTTGATCACCTGAATCGCTGGCCTGCCCCCGAGTTGCATGTAAACGCCGTCGTCCCGGGTAGGAATTGCGCCCTCGACTACCAGAACATACTTTCCCGCATTGTCCGCGATGGCGGAGCGGAGTGCTGCTTCTGCCTGCGCGCCGGAAGCGGCCATTAGAGTCTCGTGATAGTCGAGGGAAATTACATCGAGGATCAAATGCGCGACGTCGGGCGCCGACGTTCGAAGCAACGTCTCCGTGCAGCCCGTGCAGTCCTGGAAGTGCAGCCAGATGACAGAAGGCCTGCGCGCCTTGCCTACAATCTTGGCTATCTGTGCGGCAGTCGCTTTGCCGGTCAGACTCAGACCCACCGGCGCGGTCACCAAGAGCGTAGAACAGAGTTGCAGAAAACTGCGCCGCGACACGCCGGCTTTCTTCAGATGTGCCGCAATTGTGTCTCTCTCGCCTGTCTTCATGGACAGTCTCCTCTTGGCGGCGTTCGCCCTTTGCCTGAATCGAGCCCCGGTCCCGGGAATGAGGTCTGCCATAGCCGCAGCGCCTGCCAATCAAGCGCCGCCGCAATCTGCACTACTCCCTAGGGTTCGGTGTTCGACTGCGCTGGAGTCTGTCGGGGAGACTGATCGGGAATGATCTGGTAGAGAGGTCGATATGAAAACGTATGAAGTGAGTTGTACCAGTGAGCGTTCCTGATCCCGGTAAGCCTTCCGACGTTCTCCTTTCTTGGTCTGGCCTTTTCGGTCCTCTGGTCAGTCCAATCGAGTCGAATTCAGTGTTTATCTTCTATTCTGGAGTTGGCATCAGTGACTCAGATCACAGGTGGGCGTGATATCGGTCATCCAAGGAAATGAATTTAAGCAGCTCTTTCGAGAAAGAAAGGCTCTTTCCCGAAGCAGTTGTTTCAAAATTGATCAGTGTCTTGCTGAGAAACGCGCCATGAATACTAAGGAGAAGAGTGACGGAAAAGCTAGCATTCGCCAGTTCGATGATCGGGGGCCGTAGGCCTAGGGAACGCAGCACCGGCCGAACCGCGATTCGAGGCAACCGGACTCTACCCCTTGTGGGCCTTGCGAATCGTTGACCGCTCGGCAAACGTGATCGTGATGGTCTTCTTGTCTCTGCTGAGTTTTGGGGGCAGACCGCGAACCAGGTGGATGACCACGGTTCTGCCGCCATTGGTGAATTTCATGTTCATCCGATTAGGACCGGGCTCTGGTGCCATACGAAACCTCCCCGAAGGACAAGATTCGAAAAACTCAAAGAAGCCCAATCGCAAAGGCGCGCACTCTCGATCGCCCAATGGAGCCAACCCTCGCGCCAACTACAGCGTGGGCAAAACCTCATTTCGACTATAGGCCGTTTTTGGAAAGCGATCTGTTCACTTTTGATCAGTCTTGCGGAGTGCAACCAAGGGATGATGGGAGGAGACCCTAAGACCGATGAACCCTCTGCGTTGGATCTTCCAGTTCGCGTTCGGCTGTCGCCACCGCCACATGAGCCGTGTGTTCACCATCAAAGGCCGGACGTATAAGGTCTGTTTCGATTGTGGCGAAGAGTTTGATTTGCCGGATGCACACGTCGCGAGCGCGGCCTAGCGTTGCTGATATCACGACACCCTGAAATTGCCCAGCCAGGATCTACCATCCGATCGCCCGTCGAACGGGCCCGTCGTTATTCCTGAACGTCGTCGAGCAGCGACCGGAGCTTGCCAGAGCGCGAGGGATGGCGCAGTTTGCGCAGCGCTTTCGCTTCAATCTGGCGAATGCGCTCGCGGGTGACGTCGAATGATTGGCCGACTTCCTCCAGCGTGTGCTCCGAGCCGTCATCCATTCCAAACCGCATCCGGATAATCTTCTCTTCCCGCGGGCTGAGGGTTCGCAGAACGTGCGCAGTGCGTTCCTTCAGGTTCACGTTCAGCACGGCTTCAGCGGGAGACATCTTGGTGCGATCCTCGATCAAGTCGCCGAGATGCGAATCTCCCTCTTCGCCGATGGGCGTCTCAAGCGAGATCGGCACGCGCATAATCTTCTTCACCTTGCGCACCATCGCCTCGGGGATGTCCATCTGCTTGGCAATCTCAGCCGACGTCGGCTCGTGCCCTGACGCCTGCACCAGTTGCCTCGAAGTGCGAATCAGTTTGTTCACCACTTCGATCATGTGCACGGGCAGCCGGATCGTGCGTGCCTGGTCCGCAATCGCCCGGCTGATGGCCTGTCGAATCCACCACGTCGCATACGTGGAAAATTTATAGCCGCGCCGGTACTCGAACTTGTCGACCGCTTTCATCAGGCCGACATTGCCTTCCTGGATCAGGTCCAGGAACTGCAGCCCGCGATTCCCATACTTCTTGGCGATGGAGACCACCAAGCGCAGGTTGGCTTCAATGAGTTCGCGCTTGGCCTGCTCGGCGTTCATGTCGCCCTGGATCATTTTGCGCTGCGTGCGCTGCAGGTCCGGAAACGTCATTCCGGCCTCGTCCTCGAGTCGCTTGATCTCGATGCGATGCTGTCGCTGGGCGGCGCGGTAGTTCTTCTTCAGTTCTTCACTGCGCGTGCCCGAAATTTTTGCTTCCAGGCTCACCAGTTCACGATCGAGCACACGCATGAGTTCGATGGTCTTATTCACCCGCTCGATCAGCCGCTTGCGCTCCGCGTGGTTCAACCCCAGATTCCGGATGATGAGCGAAATCCGCACCATCTCCCGGCCTAACTGCCCACGGCAGCGGCGGTATTCACGAGGCTTCTTTTTCGCCGGGATGGTCGCCAGTTTTTCGGCCAACCGGTTCGCCGTCTTGTAATGCTTGTTCAGCTTGTCGATGCGGCCCGTAATGTCGTCGACGCGATTCTGCAGAATCTCATCCGTAATCTCTTCCTCGTCGAAGACCACCATCTCTTTAATCGAACGCAGTCCACCCTTCAGATCCTCGCCCAGAGCCAGAACCTGCTGGATGACGATAGGCGACCGCGAAAGAGCCTTCAGCGCAGTCAGTTGTCCGCGCTCGATGCGCTTGGCAATCTCCACTTCCTCTTCGCGGGTCAGCAGCGGCGACGCGCCCATTTCGCGCAGGTAAACCCGCACCGGGTCGCTGGCCGAATCCGGCGCGCCCGGCGTCAGGTCCAGTTCGACTTCCTCGGTATCCTGCGCCAGTTTCTGTTCCAGGGTGGCGAACGGCGAATTCGGCTCGCCTTCCACTACATCCAGGCCGCGCGTGCCAATGGATCCCAGCAAATCGTCCACGTCCTGCGGGGAATTCGCATCGTGCGGCAACAAATCGGCTACCTCTTCGTCGACTACTTCAGTTTTTCGGTTCATCAGCATCGGTCGGTTCTTCGTCCCATCCATCGCCAAGTGGAATGCCTCTTCGGTGCGTCTGTATGGGCTATCCCTCTATAGAGAGAAGGGAACCTGGCTAAATCTACAGTGGCAAGTTCAATAGAAAGCGCGGAAATCAAGCCCTTCTTTGCATGCTAGCACAGCTGTCGCAGCATTCCTATTCTCGAAAAAATCACGCTCTTCCGTGGGCAATCCAGAGTTTGTTGGTGCAGAGGGGTGGTACTGGTCGGGGCGCGCGGATTTGANNAGGCTGCGCTACGCCCCGACATAAGTAGCAGAATTGATTCTAAAGCACTTTCCAACTTTACGACCACTCCAATTGATGATTTCCGGCCTCGACCGTGCACAAACCGTGCACTTATCCGCTCAATGCACCCACGACCGTGCACATTTCCTCCCTATTCGCCGAGGTCATTTCGCTGGCCCGGCGGTTGAGCTTTTCCAGAGCTTCGCGCTTCA
>PMUM01000286.1:34871-35325 GCA_003166855.1 Acidobacteriaceae bacterium
CGTAGATTCGGAAGTAGGCAACCTTGGCCCGTCGAAGAGTCTTGTGCCAAACCGTCTTGAAGGTGGTCTGGTGCCCGCTCCGATTCAGATCGCTCGGAAACAAGAACGGACTCTCCCCCGCGATGGCCATCTGGCGCCGAAAGGCTTCGACGGCCAGCGGAGTAAGCGGAACTTCGGCGGTGCCGTTCGGAGTCTTCGAGTCCGGGATCCAGACGACCGCGTTCGGAAGGTCTACTTGATCCTTCTTCATCGGAGTCAGTTCCTTGTAGACTCGCAATCCCGTCTCCGTAATGATCCGCAGGGCATTTTTCATGTACTCGGGACCGTGAAATTCGATCCGTTGCTGCTCCGACCAGGTTACGTAGTGCGGTCGGAACAATCCTTTCACGGCGACCGGGAATTCGACGCCCGAACAGGGATTGGCTGCGAGCAACTTCTTGCGGACCGCCACATT
>PMUM01000466.1 GCA_003166855.1 Acidobacteriaceae bacterium
TGAGCAAAGCGAAGGATCTATGTAACCTCCGGCGAGTTGCACAGGTCCATCGGGCCGCAAAAAACGCGGCCCTCAGGGTGACAAGTCTGTTGGTGCAGGAATGGCCCGATCAGCCAGTGCTTACGCCCTCTCATAAAACCGAAAGAACAGCGACTGCTTCGACACCGGCTGCGCCTTCTCAGTAAGCGCGGCCATCTGTTGCTGGTTGAGCGGCGTGAACTCGCGCGCCAGTTGCACGTTCTGCTCGAGCTGCGCAATCGTGTCGCAGCCGATGATGACCGTGCTGACCGGCAGTGACAGCGAATAGTACATCGCCTGCCGCATATCGAGCGTGCCCGCGGTCGGCGCCAGCACCATGCCTTCCCACGAATGCTTCTGCTGCTCGATGGGCGGCGGCGTCCACGACGAAAGAATGCGTCCGCGCGCCGGGACCTTCATTCCAATAATGCCCATCTGCTTCTCGACAGCCAGCGGCAGCAGTTGCTCGGAAAAACTGTAGTGATGCGGATCGGCCGCATTCACCGCCATCAGGATCGTGTCGAACGGATGCCGGTGGATCGCCTCAATCAGCGCGTCAGGCCGGTAGTGCCCCGTGATGCCGAGATAGCGCACGATCTTCTGGTCGCGAGCTTCGAGCAGCGCTTCCATGGCTCCGCCCTTGGCGAAGATTTCGTTGATGTCGGTCATGGTGCCAATGTCGTGCAGTTGCCAGAGGTCGACGTGATCGGTCTGCAGCAAGCTGAGTGACTTCTCGATCATGCGCATCGAAGCGTCGCGCGTCCGCTCTTTCGTCTTGGTCGCAAGAAACGCGTCGTTGCGGCGATGCTTCATCACTTTGCCGACGTACTGCTCGCTCCAGCGCTCAGGGCCTCCGTAGATCGAAGACGTGTCGATGTAATTCACGCCGAGATCGAGAGCCTTTTCAATGATTGGAACGGCGACGGCTTCGTTGTTGGGCTTCTCGAGAGAGGCCTGTCCACCCAGGCTGAAGATGCCGACTTTGAATCCGGTCTTGCCAAGATTCCGCGTTGGCATCGCGTTGGTGGTCGCCGAATTGTTAGGCAGCGGACGAGAGACGGGGCTTGACTGGCCGCGTGCGAGATCGGGAAGAGCCGCCGAGCCGAGCGCAGCCGCGGTCATGAGGCCGCCCGCTTTAAGAAAAGACCGACGATTGCTGGATGATTTCTGCGACTTCGACTTGCTCATGAGGACCTCCGGAGGGGTACGCACTACATTAAACCCAACCGCAAGCGGAATCTAGGGATTCTTCGGTGCGTCCAAATACTTGTCCACCGAGACTTCAAAGTACATCAGTTCGTTCCCTTTGCCATCGGTGACACCAGTGATGTCGATGAGGGCGCCCGCCAATGGCGAGGAGATGCCTCCGATGTCGAAGAATAGAAATCCCGACTGCGTGGTGTGCGGCTCGACCGCCCTCGCGGCGAACTGCGAGGACTCGATCTCGTCCATTTCTTTCTTGCTGATCCCGCCCTTGGCTTTATGCGGCAACGGAATCGGGCTCGGCCGCGTATTGGACTGCGGATTGGAGAGGCGCCGGTACAGGTCGTCGGTCGTGATGGGAGTGAGCTTGGAATGATGGGCCGTGAGCAGCGTGATTGCCATGTTGGCGATGGAGATGGGCTGATCGCTGTCATTGGTTACGATAAAAAAAATGGGGAGAAAGCCGTGCCCTGCGAAATCGGTGGAAAAGATCTTGGCCTTCTCCGGCGTGTCGTAGGGGTCGGCGGCGATGGCAGCTTTCTCATCGCGATGGAAGTCGTGCGCGGGATAGTTGATGGCAATCTTCGCCACCGGCTTGACGAAGCTCTTGGAGGCCAACAACGCCGGCACAAATAGTCCTGCGCACAGCGCCAGAACGACGAAATAGTCGATGACTCGTAAGGATAGGGGCCGCATGCCCCCAATTATAGAGGGCCAGGCGCCTGCCGCCGACGAGGCCGGTTTAGAATGGCTCAGCTTGAGCTATTTTCTATACAGTCTGGCGCTGGCGATGGGAATGCTGCTGAGCCTTCCTTATTGGCTCTATCAGATTCTGCGTCACGGCAAGTACCGCAGCGGATTTGCGGAGCGCATGGGCAAGGTCCCCACGCGTCTGCTTGCCGGCTCAGATACGAGGCGCGTGATCTGGGTCCATGCGGTTTCCGTCGGCGAAGTGCTCGCGATCAGCAGATTGGTGGACGAGATGAGGCGGAGCTTTCCAAAGCATCGGGTACTGGTGTCGACGACAACCGACACTGGACAGGCGCTCGCTCGCAAGCGCTTTGGCGAAGAGAGCGTCTTCTACTTTCCCATGGACTTTTCATTCGCGATCCGGCCGTACCTGCAGGCCTTGCGGCCGGAGTTGGTGGTGCTTGCAGAAACCGAATTCTGGCCAAACTTCCTACGGCTGGCGCACGCTGCGGGAGCGCGGATTGCAGTCGTCAACGCTCGCATCTCCGATCGATCGCGGCCGCGCTACCAGCGCTTTCGTTGGGCCTTACGGAGGATGCTGGTGCATGTCGATCTGTTTCTGGCGCAGACGTCGGAGGATAGCGCGCGCCTGCAGTCGATTGGCGCGGACGCCGGGCGCATCCGCGTCACCGGGAATCTTAAGTTCGACGTGAGTCTGCCTTCCCCGCCGCCTATTGTGGAAAGCCTGCGCCGATCGCTGATAGGGGCCGGTGCCGGGCCTGTGCTGGTCTGCGGCAGCACGGTTGAGGACGAGGAGCCTCCGCTGCTGAAGGCGTTTGAGAATCTGCGCGTGGCGCATCCGCGAGTGGTGATGATTCTGGCACCGCGGCATCCAGAGCGCTTCGACGACGTCGCCATCCTCGTGCGGCAGTTGGGCATTCCATCGTGCCGGCGATCGCAATGGCAGGGAGAAGCCCTGGCGGGCGGAGTGTTGCTGGTCGATACCATTGGGGAACTGGCTGCGCTCTATGCGCTGGCCGATGTGGCATTCGTCGGTGGAAGCCTGGTGCCGCGCGGCGGGCACAACATTATCGAACCGGCGCAGCACGGCGTGGCAGTAGTGACCGGGAACCATACGGAAAACTTCCGCGACATTGTCGCCTTGTTTCAGAGCCGCGACGCCGTGCGCATCGTGGGTTTGGCCGAGTTGCCGCTCACTCTGATGCAATTGCTCGCGGATGCTGCGGAGCGACGGGCGTTAGGGCGGCGAGCACTCGAGACGATTCGGTCACAGATGGGTGCAACCTCGCGGACGCTGGAAGCTCTGAAGACTCTGGTCGCTGCTGATCGCGACACTCCTGCCGTTCCAGCGCACGCTGCGCATACAGATTGAACCCGCTCTCAACTATTTACGGCAGTGTAGTCGGAGCGCGGAATGCGCTCTATGACCTGGGCGTTCTGCAAGCGCGACGCCTGCAAGGTCCAGTGATCAGCGTGGGCAATCTGTCCGCAGGCGGGTCGGGAAAGACTCCATTTGTGATGTTGCTGGGCGAGTTGCTCAAGGCTCGCGGCATCAATTTTGATGTGTTGTCGCGCGGGTACGGGCGCGAATCGAAGGGCGTGCGACTGGTCGATCCGGCGGGTTTGCCGCAGGAGTTCGGCGACGAACCACTGCTGATTGCGCGCAAGCTGCAGGCGCCGGTGATTGTTGGGGAGGATCGGTACGAGGCCGGACGCTTCGCCGAATCGAGATTCGGAGTGCAGTTGCATGTGCTCGACGACGGCTTTCAGCACCGGGCTCTGGCGCGCGATTTCGACATTGTTCTGGTGACGCCGCAGGATGCGAAAGATCAATTGCTTCCCTCGGGACGGTTGCGAGAGCCGCTGGGGGCGTTGCGTCGCGCGGATGCAGTCGTCCTGTCGAGTGGTGCCACGGCGGATTCGTTCCCCGTGGAAGGGAAACTCGTATGGCGCGTGCGGCGCGGGATTGTGCCGCTGAATGTTCCGGCGCGGCCCGTGGTTTTCTGTGGCATTGCACGGCCACAGAATTTCGTCCTGCAACTGCGAGCGGCAAACATCGAGCCGGTCGCTGAAGCGTTCTACCGCGATCACCACGCTTACAGCGAGAAGGATGTTCACGAACTGTTGGCACTGAAGCAGCGGAGCGAGGCTGGGGGATTTGTGACGACCGAGAAAGATGCCGTGAACCTGGGAGGCTATCTTTCCGCTCTTGCACCGCTTGCCGTTATCCCGGTGAAAATGGAGCTGGAGGGCGCAGCTAACGCCGTCGATACCATGCTGCACAAGATCGACGAGCGGAAGCGCGGCGCATGAGAGAATCGTCTGCGTAGCGCCGCCGTCCCGGCGGCTGGCGCGGGAGCGTCTCGCTGGCGCACCCGGACGATCAACGGCGCTCGCAAGTTCGAACGCATCGCAACATGACCAAACACCTGAAAGAAGCCGACCGGCTCAAGAAGATCGTCGAGGCATTCCCCAACATCACCGTGACGGTGTTGGGAGATCTGGTGGCGGACGAGTTTGTGTTCGGCGAAATCTCGCGCGTGTCGCGCGAGGCCCCGGTGCTGATCCTGAAGCACCGTGAGCGAACCGTCGTGCCCGGAGGCGCGGCCAATGCCGCGAATAACCTCTCGGATCTAGGGGTGAACGTTCTTCCCGTCGGCATTGTGGGCGACGATGAACCCGGACGGATGCTGCTGAAATACTTTCGGCACAAACGGATTGCCGTCAGCGGCGTGCTCAAAGACAAGAGCTACACCACGGTCACGAAGACGCGGATCCTGGCAGGCATGACGCACACCGCGCGGCAGCAGGTGGTGCGCGTGGATCGCGAGCCGCAGGAAGCGCCGAACGCTCATTTGACGCGGGAACTGTACCTGGCGGCACGGAATTATGCGCATGCGTCCGACGCGTTACTCGTATCGGACTACGGATACGGCGCTGCCACCCCGGCAATCGTGTCCACCCTGCAGCAAAAAGGCAAGCTGGGAGGGGTGCCGGTCATCGTCGATTCACGTTACCGGTTGATGCAGTATTCTGGCGTGACCGCAGCCACGCCCAATGAACCCGAGGTGGAAGAAGCGCTCGGCGTTCGCATCGGGCAAGACTGGAACAAGGTCATCGCTGCCGGTGAGCAGGTCATGACCCGCATGAAACTGCAGTCGCTGGTGATCACGCGCGGCCGCGACGGGATGGTTGCGTTCGATCACAAGCACAAGCCAGTGGACATTCCGATTTTTGGGTCCGACCAGGTGGCGGACGTGACGGGCGCGGGCGACACCGTGATAGCGGCGTTCACGGCGGCGCTCGCGGCGGGCGCGACGACAGAAGAGGCGGCGCAACTGGCCAACTACGCGGGCGGCGTTGTTGTGATGAAACGCGGCACGGCAACGGTTTCGCGGGAAGAGTTGCTGCATGCGATTGCGCAGACGCCGCCGGCGACACGACCTCATTAAACGCAGACATTGAAAGCGCACAACAAAATTCTGAGCCGCCACGAACTCCGCGAGTGCGTGAGCGAATGGCGGCGCGCGGGCGAGCGCATCACGCTCGCCAACGGCAACTTCGACCTGCTGCACGTGGGGCACGTCCGCTACCTGCGGGGAGCGAAGGCGCTGGGCGGCAGGCTGGTAGTTGCCATCAATGCCGACGAATCGGTGCGCGCGCTCAAGGGCGAAGGGCGGCCGATTATGCCTGCCGAGGAGCGGGCTGAGATTGTGGCCGCACTCGCCGACGTGGATGCGGTCGTGATCTTCCCTGAACTCGACGTGCGAGCGATCATTCGCGAGATTCGCCCAGACATTCAGGCCAAGGGGACCGATTACACCGCGGACTCTGTCCCGGAGCGCGATGCAGTTGCGGAGTATGGTGGGCGCGTCGAGATTGTCGGCGATCCGAAAGATCACTCCACCAGCGAGATCATCCGCGCGCGGCTGTCGCCGAGGAAACCTTGATCGCGCCGGCGGAGGTGAACTCCAACATCGAGCGACTGCTCATCGTGCGGTTGAGCGCGATGGGCGACGTGATCCACACACTCCCTGCGGCGCAGGCTTTGCGCGACACCTTTCCGGAGGCAATGATTGGCTGGGTGATCGAAGAGCGTTGGGCTGAACTTCTGTGCGCGCCGGGAACACCGCGGCGAGGCCCGCGATCGGCGCAACGGCCCCTGGCGGATTGGGTGCATCCCGTGAACCTGACCGGGTGGAGGAAGTCCCTGTTCACGATTGCAACCGCGCAGCAGATCGCGAAAGTGTGGAACGACGTTCGCTCCGTTCGTTATGACGTGGCGGTTGATCTGCAGGGAGCGATCCGGTCGGCAGTGCTGGCGCGCTGGTCGGGCGCGCACGTGGTGTACGGCGCCGCGGAGTCGCGCGAGTCTCCCGCGAGTTTGTGGTACACGCGGCGCGCGGTTGCGCGTGGGGTGCATGTGGTCGAGCAGAATCTGGCGGTGGCTGAGGCGGTCGCGCAGAGGAAGCTGGCGGTGCCGCGGGCGGAGTTGCCGCGGGATGCCGAGGCGGAGCGGAGCGTGGAACAACGGATGGCCGAAGTGGAAGTCGGTGACTTCGCGATCCTCAATCCTGGCGCGGGATGGGGAGCCAAGCGCTGGCCTGCCGAACGTTATGGCCGCGTGGCGCGTCACTTGAAGGAGTTTGGGGTGGGCGCGATTCTTAACTATGGTCCGGGGGAAGAAGATCTGGCGCGCGAGGCTGAGGCGGCGAGCGAAGGCGCGGCCCGGGCGATGAAGTGTTCTATCAGCGAATTGATTGCGCTGACGCGACGGGCGCGGTTGTTCATTGGAGGAGACACTGGGCCGATGCACCTTGCTGCAGCGTTGCAAGTGCCGGTCGTGGCGATCTTCGGGCCCACGGATCCGGCGCGCAACGGACCTTATGCAACGCGCCGCGTGGTGTTGCGCAATCCGGCGAGCCCGACTACGCACGCGCGACGGGCGCAGCCGGATGAGGGGTTGCTGGAGATCAGCACTGAGGCGGTCGTGGACGCGGCGCGGCGTCTGCTGGCGGAAGGCAACAGCGGCGGACAGGAGTGTCCGCCCTACGCGGACGGTGCACATGGCTGAATGGTCGCGAGTGGCGCGGCGCATCCGGGTGCCTCTGGGATTTGTGTTTGCGGTGCTGTACTTCTGGCTGGCGCGGCCTACGTGGAAGTTCATCGCGTTGGGCGCGATCGGGATCGTGCCGGGGCTTTTGATTCGGGCATTGGCTTCCGGGCATGTGCGCAAGAACGAGGCGCTAGCCATGTCCGGGCCTTACGCTTACACGCGGAATCCGCTGTACCTCGGGTCGTTGCTGATCGGTGTCGGCTTCGCTGTCGCAGCACGCAGTTGGTGGGTGGGCGTTGTTCTGGTGGTGATGTTCTTAGCCATCTATCTTCCGGTGATCCGCGATGAAGAGGCGTTCTTGCGGCAGAGGTTTCCTGACTTTGAGGAGTATGCGCGGCGGGTGCCGAGGATGCTGCCCAGAATTACGCCGGTCCGCACGAACGAAGGCGGTGGAGGATTCTCCTTGGATCTGTACCTGAAGCATCGCGAATACAACGCCCTGCTTGGGGCGCTGGCGATGCTGGCGGCGCTCTTCATTAAGATGACATGGTTCTCCTGAAACGCCTTTCAACGGCTGATGATGCTTGCTCGATAGGGATCCTTCGACTGCGTGACCGCTCGGCTTTGCCGAACGGTCACTTCGCTCAGGATGACAAGTCATTTCTTCGCCAGCAATTGTTTGGCGCGGCTTAGTTCTGGGCGCGTGGAACTTGAACCGTCGCAGACTTTCAGCAGCATTGCGTAGTATGCGGTTGCTTCAGTTTGCTTCCCTGCCTCTTCGGCCGCGCGGGCCGCGCCGTACAGGCCGTTGAAGCGGTTGGGATTCAATTTCAGGTCGGTCTGATATTCCGCCAGTGCCTGCTGCGGACGCTTTGCTTCCAGGAGCATTTCCGCAATCATTTCGCGGGTGGGGATGCCCTGGGGTTCGTCTCCCAACGCATCTTCTTTGTCCGCGATGGGGCGCAGCGCTTCGACGGCGTCGTCGTATTTGCCTTCGGAAAACGCGAGCCAGGCTTGGGCTTGTTTCAGATCGTTGTCCGTGGCCTCGGCGAAGTCCTTTTTGTTGTCGGCCACGAATTTCTGATGGATGGCTTCCATTGCGCTGACATCCTTGCGGACTTCGCCGGATTGGTGAAGGTGAGCGGCGCCGATCGCTTTAGCCCAGTAGGTGAAAGAGTTTTGCGCGGTGCCCTCGACCTCGACAGGCTTGAGCGCCGCAGCGGTTGCCCAATCACGCATCTCGAGTGGATACAAGGCGGCGAACTGCGCTTCGGTGGCGAGGTGCGGGTCGAAGCCCACGCCGTACATGTCGTGCATTTCGGGCATGGCCTTGACTTCATCCATCAGCGCCTTCGCGTCGGCTTCGCGTCCGCTTTGCAGGTAGGCGTAGAAAAGAAAATCCATGGCGTGGAACTGATGGCCTTCACCGCCCATGTGCATGGCCGCAGTCTTACGCGTGGCGGCGACGGAGGCGAGGTTGGAGTTGATGTCGTCTTGCCAGAGACCGACACGGGCGAAGATGTGCGAGGGCATGTGCAGCGCGTGGGGAGCGGCGGGAGCGACCTGGGCATAGCGGCGGGCAGCCGGAATGCCGCGCTCGGCCAGTTGCGGCTTGTCGTAGGCATGAATCAGATAGTGCGCCACGCCGGGATGATCGGGTTCCGCTGCGAACAGCGGCTCAAGAATCTTGGCTGCGGCGAGGCGGTTGGCGAAGGTCTCGTCATTGTGCGGCTCGGAGGCCAGCAGGGAGAGCGCGTAAAAGACCGCGGCTTCGTGATCCTGCGGGAAAGCCTGGAAGGTTACGCGCATCGCGTCGGAGTATGCCTTGGCGCGGGCTTCGTGGTCGAGCTTTTCGGAATTGCTGTAGAAGGCTGCGATGGCTGCGATGTAGGCGTTCTCGCGGGGCGTGGCCTTCTTGGCGAGCTTCTTTGCCGCGTCGACTTCGCTCAAGCCGCGGGCGATGACCTTGGCATCGGGCTGGTTCCAGAGTTGATGCCAGATGCTCATGGCAACTCCCCAGTGCGCCATGGCGCAGTGCGGGTCGTCTTTGGCGATCTGCAGGAATTCCTTTTCGGCTTCTTCGTACCAGAAGGAGTGCAGCAGGGCGACTCCGCGAGCGAAGGGCTTCTGCACCGACGCAGAGCAGGAGACCGGGAAGTGGACGGTGCCGAGTTGCGTCTCGGTGAGATCTTCGTGGTGGTGGTGGTTTTTGTCGTCGTCGTCGGCGAAGGCCGTGAACGAGATCAGGACGGAGAACAGCAGCACGCATGCAACGCGTTTCATGGAAGGACCCCACGGGCGATGTGAGGGATTCTAGTCACGCGGGGCGGGAGGGTCAAACTGGAAGTGGACGAGGCGTACCAGTTTTTTTCTTCGAGGTTTCGTAAAATATTCAATTCATTGGGGTTATGGCTGCCGGATCGGCGGCTTGCGCGGCAAAATATTGAGGCGGAAGGACTTACACGTAAAATATTCTGGAATAAGGAGTTAGCGGGTGGTTTTGGGCCGCTGCTGCGGGCCGGTCTGCGTAAAATATTGGATTGGTTGGAGTTACGCTCGGAGAGTCGGGGGCTTTGGCTGCAAAATATTGCGAAATAAGGACTTAGGGCGAAGGTGTTTCGTGGCGAGAGGGGCACGGTCAGATCCTGGCTTTGGGGCGATGGTTGGCTCGCTGCGTTGATGGATTCCTCGCGCACGGGATCATTGTGGGCTTCCCGGAATTCTCAGTAAAGGTTGTTCGTCACAAGGATTTGGCTGTGGAAAGCTGTGGAAATCAGCCAACTGTCGTGGGACGAACTGCCGACTGGTGGCCGCTCACTTTGCGAACTCCAGGCGGAGCGGAGCGACCCAGACACATTCCCAGACCCAATCAGCCACTAATTGACCCGGCTGGGGGTTTTGAGCGCTATGGCCTGATAACAGAAGTTACAAGCAACCGCCTAGGGCGATGCAAAGAAAAGCCGCCCAGACATCGGGCGACATGCTCGTTGCGAACGCAAGCTTAAGCTCTTTGTTGACAGCCAATCTGGCCGGGAGGACAATTGTGGCGGCTTGCCGCGTCCCCCTGATGGCGTTTCCGAAGCCGAGTTAGGCCGCCCCAGTCCTTATTGATCCGTTTGTCCGTCCGTAGAAGTTCGCACGCGGGAAATTCCAATGAAAAAACCCAGAAATTACAGTCCTTTCGCGCTCGGAGTGCTCCTGCTGGTTATCGCTGCGGTAAGTACTGTCGCTCAAGCCCAGACCTTTTCCGTGCTCTACAACTTCGGAGCTAACAGCGGCGACCCGCTGGCACCTGACCTCCCCGGGATTGTGGCGCAGGGCCGGGACGGCAACCTGTACAGCACAACGATTTCTGGAGGAGCCACAAATGGGGGCGCGGTGTTTAAGATCACTCCTGCCGGAACGCTGACGGTGCTGTACAGCTTTGACGGGACTCACGGCTTCTTCCCCTACGGCGGCTTGACGCTCGGTACGGATGGTGACTTTTATGGCACGACCTACGCCGGGGGTACTTCCTATTCAGGCGGCAGCAATGGCTGGGGGACTGTATTCAAAGTGACAGCGAGTGGCAGACTAACTGTACTTTACAATTTCACCGATGGAAGCGACGGCGCATGGCCGTATGCGCCACCTATCCAAGGCAAGGATGGGAATTTCTATGGAACAACGACCCTCGGAGGAACGCAGGGGAACAACGGCACGATATACAAGATCTCACCCTCCGGCACGTTCACGCCGATATACCAATTTGACTACACACACGGCTCAGATGCTTTTGCACCCTTGGTTCAGGGAATCGATGGCAATTTCTATGGGACCACAGGTTTCGGCGGCAGCAACGGTAACGGCATAGTCTTTAAGATTACTACCGCTGGAGAGATGACCGTACTCTACAACTTTGATGGCACGCACGGCGCCAACCCTTACGGCTCTCTCGTTCAGGGCAGCGATGGGAATTTTTACGGAACGACAAGAGCAGGTGGAACCGGGTACGGAGTAGTTTTCAAGATCACCCCGACCGGAGCCCTCACGGTTCTCCACAACATAGATGGAAACACGGACGGGGACACGCCTCTAGTGGGTTTGGTGCAAGGCACGGACGGCAACTTGTATGGTGTCAACAGTGGTATCCAACTTGATACCTTAGGAAACATCTTCAAGGTGAGCCTGAAAGGCAGCTACTCCGTTCTCTACAACTTTGACGGAACCACTGGCTCGAATCCAAAGGCCACCCCATTCCAGCATACGAATGGGACAATCTACGGAGATACTAATCGCGGCGGTACAGGCAGCCAAGGCTGTGGTGGCTGCGGCGTATTCTACAGCTTGACGGGCAACCTCCGCGCATTCGTCTCTCTTCTCCCCTACTCAGGCAAGGTGGGGAAGACTATCGAGTTCTTAGGACAGGGCTTTGCATCGTCAACTACCGTTTCTTTCAACGGAACGCTTGCCAGACCGACAGTGAAATCAGGCACTTATCTAGCCGCCGCCGTTCCCAATGGAGCGACCACGGGCTTTGTAAGGGTAACAACATCCAGCGGCACACTGACGAGCAATAAGAAGTTCCGGGTCACGCCCCAGATTAAGAGTTTCGGTCCAACAAGTGGCCCTGTGGGAACAGTCGTGACCATCACTGGGGTCAGCCTCACTCAAACGTACGAAGTGACTTTTGGCGGGGTAAAGGCAACCACCTTCACAGTGAACTCTGATACGCAGGTGACCGCAACCGTGCCGACGGGAGCAAAGACAGGCAAGATCAGTATCACAACGGCGGGCGGAGCTGCCACGAGCGCCACAAGCTTCACTGTGACACTGTAATCTTCTGAACGGCTCGGAATAACGGGATGAAGCCGCCTGTCAGGGCGGTTCTATTGTTCCGGGAGGGTTTTGTTAGACGTTCTTTTAGGTAACTGTTGAAATATCTCGTGGCTGTTGAAAAACTCAGTGATTGGACTGATCCTGTGCGGGTTGGGGGAGTGCCATTGAGTTTTTGCTCTCACCTCAGCTAGGTGGCAGCCCCGCAGCGTTTCGCGCTGC
>PMUM01000025.1 GCA_003166855.1 Acidobacteriaceae bacterium
TGTAACCACCAGACTCCCCGTCATCACGAACATTGCCGCAAACACAAATCCAATCACCGCCGTCTGCACCCCGCCCGCCACTCCCTGATACAAGTGCCCAATCCCAAAGATCACCGACGACACCACCATCGCCCACATCAGGCTCAAATGAAACGGCAGCGTATGAAAATAGTGCAACAGAAATCCCCGATACACGACCTCCTCACAAATCCCCGCGGTCAGGCAGCCCAGCCACCACCATCGCCGCTCCTCCCCAGTCGACGGCAGAATAAACGCCAGCTTTTTCGCCGCCCTCCCCGCCTTCGTGCGGATCTTCTCGCTCCACAGCGCCAGTACGGCCGGTAGCATGATCACAATCAGCAGCCCCGCCGTCAGCCCCGCCAGAAACAACCCCGCGAGCGAACCTGGAGCAAGCCACGCGCCCTCTCCCGGCGTCCTCGGAATCGTGAAAACCGTCATAGCCCCGACCGTCAATGCCGCCAGCACCGCGCAGATCCACGAAGCCACCGCAATCTTCCCGTAGAATCGGACCTTCTTCCCCGGATCCGTGCTCGCCTTCAATCGCGGAATCTCATACCAGTCCCACAACGGCGTCACCACAATCAGAAAAAACACCAACACATGCTGCAAGATCATAAGAAACTCCACCACTCAGGGTGCCCCATCCTAACGTCGCGGATTTTGCGACGCTAGGGTGGGGATTGTGAATTCTAGCTTCTTAGCTTTTAGCTTCACCCGGGTGCCCCATTTCTCGCGCGTTCTTTGCGCGAGAAGTGGGGACTTTGACTTCAACAAGTTTGCACTACTCCATCCCCAACGATGCCTTCACCGACTTCCCATACTCCCGCGCCTTCTCCAACACAGCGGCCTCATCGACAGTCAGCAGCTTCCGTTCTCGCATCACCACCCGCCCCCCAATCACGACAGTCTCCACATCACTCCCCTTAAGCGAATAAGCAATCTGCGCATACACGTCATACATCGGCACCGCATTCGGCTCATTCAAACTAATCAGAATCAGATCCGCTTTCTTCCCCGCCTCCAGCGACCCAATCTCCTTCTCCATATGCAGCGCCCGCGCTCCATCAATCGTCGCCATCTCCACCACAGCCTTCGCATTCAGCGCCAGCGGATCCATCTTCGAAATCTTCGCCAGCTTCGCCGCCAGGTCAATCTCCTCCATCAAATCCAGATCGTTATTACTCCCCGCCGGGCTATCCGTCCCCAGCCCCACCGCCACGCCCGCCGCCCGCATCTCTGGCACCGGAGACACTCCACTCGCAATCATCATGTTGCTCGACGGATTATGCACGCACCCCACCTGTCGCTCCGCCAGCAGTTTCCGGTCTGCCTCATCCACAAAAATGCAATGCGCCGCCACCAGGTCCGCCCCAGCACTCCAATCTTTTCCAAATACTGCACCGGCGACATCCCATTCGCCTTCTCGCTGTCGTCCCACTCCTTCTTCATCTCCGAAACGTGCATCAATAGCGGCGCATGATATTTCTTCGCCAGCGCCGCCGCATCCTGAATCGTCTTCTTCGAGCACGTATAAATCGAGTGCGGCGCCGGAGCCGCATGAATCAGCGCGTCCCCCTGCCACTTCTTCAAAAACTTCTCTGTATACGCCATCATCTCCGCGTTCGACTTGTTATCCGGCGCCGGAAAATCAATAAACGTTTCACCCAGCACCCCGCGCATTCCCGCGGCCTTCGTCTCTTCGGCCACGGCGTCCTCGAAGTAATACATATCGGCAAACGTAGTCACGCCCGCCCGGATCTGCTCCGCCGCCGCCAGCTTCGTGCCCCAGCGCACGAACTCTTCATTCACATTCTTCGCTTCCGCCGGAAAGATGTACTTATAGAGCCAGTCATTCAGCGTCACGTCATCATGCAGCCCGCGAAACAGCGTCATCGGCACATGCGTATGCCCGTTGATAAACCCCGGCAGCACCAGCCTCCCGCGCGCATCGATGATCTGCGCGCCCTTGTATTGACTCTCGATCTCAGCCCGCAGCCCCACAGCAACAATCGAATCGCCCTTAACCGCGACGCTCCCGTCGTGAACAATCGCCCGCGCCCCATCCATAGTCACAACAATGCCGCCGCTGACGATCAGATCGACATCCTGCTTCGCCTGCCCAAACATCACTGCGCACAGTGCGACCACAACCACAGCCAAGATCGCGAGGACTCTCGTCGTTCTCATCTTATTTGTCGGTCTCCCATTCTCGAGCGGGTGCCCATCCCAGACGGGTGCCCCATTTCTCGCGCGTTCTTGGCGCGAGAAGTGGGGATTCTGACTCCGCTAGATCTTCTTCTTCGCCACGCTCTCCAACTCCGTATCCATCACCGGCTTGCTGCGAAACACGCTGAAAGACTTCACCTTGTTCAGAACGAACGTAGGAGCGCCCAACATCGTCCCCGCTTTGATCCTGCCAAAATCCGCCCCCTCCACATCCTCCAGCACAAACGACGGCCGCGCATCGATGTTGTCATGCGAGATCTCGATCCCATTCATCTCCACGAAATTCACATGCCGCACGAAGAATCCATGCGACGGAGTCACCCCAAACATATCCGGCTCCGGATAGTCTTTTTCTTTCTCCGGCAGTCGCCGTTCTGCATCCTCCTTAGTCCCGCCTCCCATATGGGCGACCATCATGTCGCTGATCTTCACATACTCAATCGGATGTCCCGGAATTCCAGACAAGATTGAAGAGATCGGCTCGGAGCCCCGCGCGTTCTGGCACGTAATGTTGCTCAGAATGACTCGGCGAACTTTCCCGGGGGGAACGCCTTCCGGTTCGCGCATCCTGGCCCCGAGCCGGATGAAGATCGGCGGTCCATACACATCCCGCATCGTGATGTTCGTACACGTCACATCTTCAATCACTGCACCGTCCACCGACTCAATCGCTAGCCCGCAGCATCCATCGAACACGCAATTCGCAATCGTGATGTTTTTGAATCCACCGTTCGACTCCGTCCCAAACTTGATTCGCCCCCTGCGCGGCACTTTCTCGTCAGCGGCAAAACGCTTGAACGTCCCATCGAGCAGCGCCCCTTCTTCGTAACTGCCCGAGACCATGCAATTGCTGATCGTCACCATCTCGGTCGCACGCGCATACCCCAGCGCAAGCGAACTCTTCAGGCAGATCCCGTCATCCCACGGCGAATTCACGCTGCAATTCGAGA
>PMUM01000082.1 GCA_003166855.1 Acidobacteriaceae bacterium
GCTCATTATGAGCGCATTGCCCGCGTCATTGGCAGGGTCATTCATGACCAGGCCCGCGCGGAGGAACTTGCGGTGGAAGTCTTTCTGAAGTGGTGGCGGAATCCTCAAGCACATGGAGAGCACGCTGAGGGGTGGCTTTATCGGACCGCCGCACGTGAGGCGTTGGACGAACTAAGACGCCAGACGCGCCGAAGCCGATTCGAGCACCTTTTCAGTTTCGTCCGCGCGTCGCCTCCCACGCCAGAGCACTTGTACGCCGTCTACGCCGAGCAGCACAGGGTACGAACCGTGCTCGGAGCTTTAAATCGGCGTCATGCGGAGCTATTGCTCCTGTGGAGCCAAGGCCTCGGCTACCAGGAGATTGCCGTCTCTCTCGCAGTGAATTCCAACTACGTCGGAAGTCTCGTCAGCCGTGCTCAAGAAGCGTTCCGGAAGGAGTATTTGAAACGATATGGAAACCAATCATGAAGATCGCTGGGTCGCCAACCGCCTTGCAAGTATCGAACCACAGTGGAGTCCGAACCTCGCGCGTGGGCGCGAATTGCTCGACGCCAGGCTAACGGGGCGACACCGCTCGTGGACTTGGATGGCGGCTGCTGCCACGGCTGCGGTGTGCGTTGCGATGCTCGCACTCCCGGGAACCAGGGCGCTTGCCCAAGAACTCTGGTACAGGTTTGTTTTGAACCGCGTAGATGTTGTAAGGCTTGATCTATCGAAGTTGCCGCTGCACATGCAGGTGACAACCAACGGTCTGGAGCAGAGCGTCCAGAATATGGATGAAGCCGAACGCAAAACAGGTTTCAGGCCGTATCTACCGTCACGTGGTGTTCTCTACGCAAATCCTGGCATCAGTGTAACTGGGCCGATCTCGGTAGAGCAGACAATCCACGTCCGCGATATCGAATCTGCTCTCGGTAAGGTGGGAGCAAGCGACGTGCATGTGCCGGCTGAATGGGAAGGCGTGCAATTACGCACCGAGATTGGACCCATGGTGGCGGCGAACTATCCGGACAATATCCATATCCTGCAGGCCCGGCCGATCGAACTGTCCATTCCCTCCGGTTTTGCGTTGGAGGACTTCTCTGAGGTGGCATTCCGGAGCATCGGGGTTTCCTTGTGGGAGGCGCGTACCATGGCCCAGAAGTTCGCAGCCCATCCAGCCTGGTTCCTCGATGTTCCACCCGATGCGGTGGTCAACGTCCAGGAGGTGGCGCTCCGGTCGGGTCCGGCGCTGCTGATCGAAGACTTCGACGAGAAGGGTGGAGTTAAACGGGCGACCGTTGTCCGCAGCACAAGCGAACGAATCTACTCAGTGAGCAGCCGGAACCGGGAACTAAGCATAGAGATCGCCAACGCCCTTCCTTAGGCGCCGGTTGTCTGTAGGGCGCCACGACTCCGGCAGTTGTTCAGTAGCAACCGCCGGGGAATGGCGCCTTGAAACAAAGCGCCCCGATTACACGAGCGCCAAGTGTTTACCGATCCGCATAGCGTCCCGACTTATCGCAGCGCTGAAAGCGCTGCGACACCCATAAACGAGTTTTTCAGCAGACTGTTTTGGCTCGGGCTACTTGCGCGCCCTGGCGGCGCGAGTCCTCTACTCGCCGCCGACGGTGAGGCCGTCGACGCGAATCGTAGGGGCTGCGACCGAGCCACGGAACTCCAGGTCGTTCGCGATCTCGGAAATGTTGAAGAACAACTCCTTCAGATTGCCCGCCACTGTGATCTCTTCCACCGGATAGGCGAACTCCCCGCCCGAGATCCACATGCCCGACGCGCCACGCGAATAGTCGCCGGTCACCAGGTTGACGCCCTGTCCTAGGAATTCCGTAACGTAGAGGCCTTCCTTGATTCCCGAGATCAACTCTTTCGGAGTCTTCGCGCCGGACTGCAGAAAATAATTTCCCGGCCCGATGCCCGGCGTTCCAGCCAGGCCGCGCGAGGCGTTGCCCGTGGTTTGCAGGCCAAGCTTTTTCGCGGTGTAGGTGTTCAGCAGATAAGACTTCAGCACGCCGTTCTCGACTACGACCGTGCGACGCGTGGGCACACCTTCACCGTCGAACGGACTCGTGCCAAATCCACCAGCAATCGTGCCGTCGTCGATGATGTTGACGTTGTCGCCGGCAATTTTCTGTCCCAGCTTGCCGGCAAGAAATGACGCCCCGCGGTAAACCGAGTCTCCGTTCACGCCTTCGAAGATGTGCTCGAGGATCGAAGTCGAAACCATGGGATCGAATACGATCGGCACCTGCGCGGTCTTCGCCTTGCGCGCGCCCAAGCGGCGTAACGTGCGTTCCGCCGCAACCTTGCCGACTTTTTCCGGCGCATCGAGCTTCGTGAGCGTGCGCGCTACGGAATACCAGTAATCGCGCTGCATGGCTCCTTCTGGAGTCTGGGCGATCGGCACGGCTGCCACCGAGCAATATGAACGCTTGTACTCGCCCACGAAACCGTGCGAATTCGCCAGCACCTTGTGTCCGGTGGCCGCGTCGAACGATCCGCCTTCGCTGTTCTTGATGCGGGGATCGAAGTCGAGCGCGGCTTTTTCTGCGCGACGGGCGTAATCGATGCGCTCGGGACCGGGGAGCGAGTAGACATCTTCGTGGTAGAGATCGAGATTGCCGGAGAGCTGGCCTAGCTGCTCGGCAGCGGGAATTCCGCCGAACGGATCTTCCGATGTGATCTTCGCCAGCTCCAGCGCAGACTTCACCATGCGGTCGAGCCCCGCGCGGGAAAAATCGCTCGAGTAGGTGCTGGCGGCGCGCTGTCCGAAGAAGACACGGACGCCGATCGACTTCGATCCCGATTCTTTCAGGGTCTCGACCTGTCCGAGGCGAACGAGCGTGGAGAATTCGTCGCCCTCGCGTACCACGCATTCGGCGGCGGTGGCGCCGCCCGCCATGGCGCGGCGGACGATGTCCTGCGCAATTTCGCGGAGGTCAGTGGCTTGCGCAGTGTGATCTTGTGTTTCGGTCGTTGGCATTCAGAATCCTTCGTCACAAATGGACAAGTTGAAGCGATAAATACTACGCGAGACTGTAGTGCTGTTAGGGATCCTTCGACTCCGTGTGAACTTCGCGCTTGGGCGCGAACTTCACACTCCGCTCAGGATGACAATGGGGAAGGGATCTCGGCGCGGCTGAAGCCGTGCCCTCCCCACTACTGCATGAAACCGCCGGGATCTTTCCTGGCTGTCCCGCCGACTGTGAGGCGATCGATCTTCAGCGTAGGAATTCCAACGCCCACCGGCACGGCCTGGCCATCTTTTCCGCAGGTGCCCACGCCCTCGTCGAGCTTCAGATCGTTGCC
>PMUM01000443.1 GCA_003166855.1 Acidobacteriaceae bacterium
CGTGGCAGGACAAGCGCGGCAATACCGGCATCCGCTTCGTCAAACTGGCGCCGCAACAGCAGCGCACCCTGCAGCTCTGGTTGGCGCAGCAGTATTTCGCGAACTGACCTCGCAAACCAGCAGGCTGCGGAGAAACTCGATTCACGACCCTGTTTTGAAAGAGCGTGGCTTCAAGCAGCGCCTTAAGTGCAGCAAAATCAACCCCGGCTTTATAGTTTGCTGAAAAACTCGCTTTTGGNNGGCACGTAAGTGCCGGGTAGGGCGGGAAGAGAGAGCGAGTCCCGGAGGGACGACAGCAGTTCTCACGCACACTCTTTAGCCCCTGAGGTTCCCGGCCGAGTTTTTCAGCAAACCGTTTAGCCGCTGAGGTTACATTCGGTCGGCAAAAAGAGTCTTTTTCCGCAGCCTGCTAGAGGCGTCGTCCGAACCGTAGCCGAACGTCACCGAAAGCGGGCGTCTGCCGGTTCATCCTCTTCCAGATCGCACCCCACCAGGCGCGCCAAACGGGCTCCCGGGCTCGATCCTCCGAATATTTGAAAGAATCCCCAATACAGCGCGGCGACCACGACCGTGCCTACTCCCATCATGGCGAATGGCCTGGTTGGAGGTTCCCGGGTAACCGCGAGGAACACCAGCACGAACAGCAGCAGAGCTGCCACCACCACAAGCGTATTGATCGTCAACACCAGGCTCCGGCTAGAGAGTGGCTGCGAAAGCCAGTCGAGCTGAGTTGGGGGTGGGGCCGTCTCATCGCGCGCGTACGCTGGCTGGAAGGGATCGGGCCGCACCGGTAATTCGATGACCTTCAGCGGCGCCGCCGAAACCATCAGCCCGTCCTCTTCCTCGGCCACCGCGGGCACGGCAAACATGGTTCCTGCGTGATCCGCACGCAGTGCGGCTCCTTCCAGCAGGTCCCCAAGAATCCACTCGTTGATCTGACGCGTCATGCGCGGCGACAAGTCAAGGAACCGTATGCCGCATTCTCCCGACAACATGGACCAAGTCACTTCTCCACGCGTTTCCACTCGCAGACGCGGGTCGCGCAACGCGAAGCGCACCCGGACCTGCTGTCGCGGATGAGGCGCCGCTACCGCCTGCACTTCGATGCCTTCATGGCTCAGATTGCGGACGATACCGCCATTCGCCTGATCGAGCATTACGTAGACCAGAGTGCGCAGCTCGTGCCGGTGCTTCGCCCTGGCTTGCCGCGCGGGAGATGTTCCTACATCCATACTTGCACCACCGGGAATCAGGTCGGCCAGGGCCCTATCCGCTGAATGTTATCTCCGATCATACGTACCGCCTTAGTAACTACGATGGTTCAAACTGTAATCCCAGTCGTAAGAGACGTAGCTTGCTACGTCTCAGCCGGCGCCAGATCGGACGATAAAGGGATACGGGATGCCACCATTTTTACGAAGGGTTCGGTTTCGAGCCCAGAAACGCTTCTTTCGCTCGACGCCCCGAAGCCTGCCAGATCTTGACGACCTCGAACAGAATCACCGTCCCGTACGTGACCGCAAGCCAAACCATCACAGCCTCGATCGGCAGGCCGGACCAGGCCCCGATGAACACCCCCATCATGGCGGGACGCTGATAGTTCCACCAGCCGTAGGGCAACGCCAGAGTGGCTTCCCAAAGCAAGCTGACGAGCAGGATGAAGAACATCGTCAGGCTCATCGCGCGCCAGTTGATGAACCGCCGCACGACCGGATAGAAGCTCACCGAGGGAATCAGTCCTCCGGCCACCAGCACAATGAAATAGCCGGGCCAGCCGCCAGGCACGGAAGAAAACCATCTTTTGTAGACAATCGCAACCGCAATCAGCGCCAGGCCCAGAACCAGCGACGCAGGATGAAACTGCAGCAGACGGCCCAAGGCGCGCGCCTCGCCGGGATAGTCCTCCACCGTATAGGCAGACAGCCAGTACTCGCTGAGCCAAACATACAGCAATAAGATCGTGATAAAACCGGTCAGATAAAAGACATACTCTTCCACGGGAACCGGTTTCCCCAGCGCGGGTGCAAGTATGCCCAGCGTCGCTTTCGGGTTGGGGAAACAGAAGAACCACTGCGCGAAGATCACGTCTAACAGGCACCCAATAGGCGCGAGAATGCCGATGGTCCGCCAGAACGAACGCCGCGGAATTTCCAGACCTTTACCGGGGAAGAACCATAACAGCATCGCGATAATCGGAAGCACAAACAGCAACAGGCTCCAGGTATAGCCGTGGGGCGAGGGATCCGATCCAACATCGAGCCTTCCCGGAGAACTCACCGAACGGAGGGTGAATACGGCGGGAATGACTACCATGGCCAGCATGCCGATAACGATCGCCGCGGCGACAGTTGGGCTGGGAGATGCGTGCGTTCGCGGTTGGGGCATGCGCTTTCCCTCGCTTCTGGATTGTGGATTCTACTCCGGGAGCGAGCCGTCAGATAAACTTTCGGAATGTATCCGGAAAAGTAAAAAACGGTGCACAATGGCTTACTTAAGTACATGCCCAAAGGGGCATGCCCAAGTAATTGCAACTCGGGCCAAACCCCGATAACTTGAAAGTGAACTGTCTCTAAATGGCGACGACCACCACCAACCCGGACCTGGACGTGACCACTCCGTTCGCTGGTGCTGGTGTGCCCGGATGGCCGCGGGAGCACGACGATTCCACCGCCTCCAATCATCCTAAGGACGATCCCTCGAGGCCCTCGCACCGCGACGCTTTACAGGCGCTGCTGGCCTTCTCTGCACTGCACGATCAGGTGCGCCGCAGAAAAACCCTGGCCGCGCGAAACCGTGGGTTCGATGCTGCTGTACCGGCCGCGGAGTTTGACCAGCAAGAGCTATTCGTTCTCGACGAAGTCCTGCAACTGGTCGCCGAGCGTGCCGTCGCCATCACCGGCGCCGACGGCCTCGCGATCGCTCTGGCCGAAAACAACGAGATTGTCTTGCGCGCGGCCGCAGGCGCAATTCGCCCCGACATCGGTGCGCGCATCGACCGCGATTCTGCCTTCTCCGGCGCCAGCTTCCGTAGTGCACAAACCGTGATGTGCGACGACACCGAGACCGATCCCCGCGTGAACGTCGAAGCCTGCCGCAAGCTGGGTGCGCGTTCCATGGTCGCGGTGCCGCTGTGCGGGCGCCGGCGCGTCATCGGACTACTCGAGGCGTTCTCCGAATGGCCCTTCGCCTTCAACGAGAGCGACATCCGCAATCTAAGCCTGCTGGCGGAACTGGTCCTGGGCGCGCTGAAGCCGGAAGATGAAGACCGCTTCGCCGAATCCGCGCAGGCTGCCGCACCCAAGCTGGAACCAGCACCGCGCGTACCAACTAAGCCTGCTACCGTCGAGCCGACCAAAGCCGTGAGCGTGGCGCCGGGAGTTGCCGTCAAGGTCGCATCAACGCCCGTCTCGTCTACGCCCATTGTCGTTGCTCCCGCTCCGGTCGTGTCCGTTTCCGCTGCATCAGCCGGGGCTGCGGTTGCGCCTGCTGTGGTTGCCTCGGTTCCGGTTGTACCCGCGAAAGATTCGAAGCCTGCCGATTCAAAGACAGCCGATTCGAAGACCATTGCGGCGAAGGCGAGTCCGGTTCCCGCACCTCCGATCCCTGACAAGCCCTTGACTGTTGTCACACCTGCGGAGAAGACTCAGCCAGCCGAGTTGGTTGTCACACCCACTGTAGCCGCTGCACCCGAGTTCGCCGCGCCGGAGACCGAGTCCGCCGAGCACCGACCGTTCGTGCTGATCCTCCTCGTGTTCATCGTCATCGTTACGGCCTTTGCCGGCGGCGTTTGGTGGAAGATGAAGACGGCGCAGTTGAGCAGCGCCATGATTCACACTGAAAAAATGCCGGTCAAGCCGGCCGACTCATCCGCGAAAGAAACGGCTGCGCCTGCACCCACAAGCCCGACTCCCACGGCCACCGAAAACCCCAGTCCCGACGACGCCTCCGATGCCGGCCAGCCGGAAAGCGCGCCCGCCACCGCGCAGGAGTTGTCGAAATTCCCGAAGGTCACCGGAATCCGCCACTGGTCGTCCGCCGACTCCAGCACCATCGTGCTCGATCTCGAGGACCAGATTCAGTACGAGGCTCATCGCCTCTCCAGCCCGGACCGCATTTACTTCGATCTGCGCGACACGCGACTCGCTCCCGAACTTCTCGGAAAATCGATCGAGATCGGCGACTCCTTCGTCGGCCGCATCCGTATGGCGCAGCCCGTGGCGGGCATGACCCGTGTAGTTCTGGAGACCAAGGCCAACTCAACTTTCTCGGTGAGTCTGGAACCGAATCCCTATCGCCTGGTAGTCGAGGTCCGCAAGGTGGGCGCGACTCCCAAAGGCGCGGTGAACCTCTTCCCGAACTCCAGCGAGGCCGAAAAGAACAAACTCGCAATCGTAGTTCCGCCTCCAACCAAAGAGGATCTGCAGCTGCGCGCGCATGTGCCCAAGATGCGCATCGTCGTCGATGCCGGACACGGTGGCTGGGACCTCGGCACTGTCGGCCGTCGCGGCCTGCTGGAAAAAGATCTGGTGCTGGAAATCTCGCAGCGTTTGGGCAAGTTGCTCGAAAGCCGCCTGGGGATGGAAGTCCTCTACACACGTCCCGACGACAACTACATCACGCTCGACGACCGCGCCAGCATTGCCAACCAGGCGCAGGCCGACTTGTTCGTGTCGGTCCACGCCAACTACAGCGATCTGCCCTCCGCCCGCGGCGTGGAAACCTACTACACGAATCTCTTTTCGGCCCCCGGATCGAAAGATGTTGATACGCACGCTAGCGCCGCCAAGCCGGCTGTAACAGCGACGCTCTCGCCGGCCGACTTGCACGAGCGCATCGAGCAATCGCGGCATCTGGCGGCCAGCGTGCAGCGTTCGCTCTACTGCACACTCTCAGCACATAATCCCGGCCTGCGCGACCGCGGCATCAAAGAAGCCGGATTCGTCGTTCTGACCGAAAGCGCAATGCCCGGAATTCTGGCGGAAGTCTCATTCGTTAGCAGCCCCACCGACGAACAAAAACTACGCAGCGATGGCTACCGCGAGCAAATCGCCGAAGCCCTCTACAAAGGCATCGCCCGCTACGCAGCTGCGTCGCATGGCGTGAAAGTCGCCAGCGCCGCGAAGTAATCCCGCGCTAGCAAATCCTGAGTTCCCTGTTTGTCCGCCTATTGAAACGGATTCACGATACGAACTCCGTCTATCTCGCGCGCCTGTTGCAAGTCCTCCGAGAAAAGCACGCTGCATCCGGCCTGCTTCGCTGCACGCAGGATCAGGGCATCCCAAAAGGAAAATCCGTGAAGGCGGTGCAGGTCGATCGCCGCTAGAATGTCCTGGACTTCCGGGACAGCGACGTCGAACTCCGCTAGCAGTTCGATCTTGCGCCGTGCAATGGCAGCATCGACGCGCAGTTTCCGCGTTACCGCAACAAAATACTCCTGCAGCACCTGCAGCGACACAACTCCGGTCCTCGCGCGCCGATGCTCGGCCACGAGATCGAGTGCTCTTCGCTGCTTTGCCGGAGCCGCCTTGTCATCGGCGTAGATCAGAACGTTGGTGTCGAAAAAACTACGGGCGCTCATGAATCTCGTCCCGGTTGAAGCGCCATCCGCGCGAGTGGCCTTGACCCGAGAGACGATTGAACTCCGCAATGCTTCGCTCGGGATCGTCCCCGCCAGCGACCGTCTGCAGGTAGTCCCGAATCATCTGATTGAGACTCTTCCCCAGGGCTTCGGCTTTCTTCCGGGCGCGAGCCACGAGCTGGTCTTCGATGGACAGAGTGACATTCATGAACACATTATATGTGCGCACATATTATGTGTCAACAGCGAGGCTTTCTGTGCTTTGTCGCCATCGAGGCGATGGGCGCTCGCTACTTCTGCTCGGCCGCGCTCTCCTTCTGATATGCGGCGCTGAGCGTCCCTTTGCTCTGCGCGATCGGCAGCAGCGTGGGATAGAACTGGACGAACGTCGTATCCACCGCCGCATGGTCGGCGTGGCAGCTGTAGCATTCCATTGTCGTCGGGACCATCTTGGCAGTCTTCGCATCGCCGAAAATAAAAAACGCCCACTTCCCCGGGAAGCGTGCTTCATCTTTCACGTGCGCCTCGATCCCCATGATCTCGGTGCTCTGAAAGTTGCCCTTCTGGTTGATCGACCCTTTCCCTTGAGCCATGCGGCCTTCGAGCATCAGCACAGTCTTGTCGGGCCAGGTCCCAGTCTGCTGAAATGCCGCGTACGACTCCGGATTGACGAACACGTTATCGAACGTGTGGTGGTCCATCTGCATTGCGGCTTTGTTGTAGCTCATGTCGAATCCGGTCGTCAGGTAGACCCACTGCCGATAATTCTCGGGCAGCTTCATCTGCGCATCGCTCGTATATTCCGGGCCCGAACCCGGCGGCGTTGCGGAGTTGAGCAGGGCGGCGGAGCACAGTACGACCAGCGCAGCGAGCAGCAGAGCGGACTTCCTATTCGTCTTCATGCGCAGCAGTATGACCTCGATCTTCGCGGACCGCCAGACCGCCTGTGAATTTCTGCAGTAAATAAATTTCTGAGCGATTTTCCCTGAATGGGACTAGGGTGTGTTTAATGGGGGGTCCCCCTCCCCATCGGTCTATTGGAATCATCGAGTTGGCGGGAAATCGGCTGCAATATCTTGCGGCTCAATCGGTTACGGGCAAAATCTTGATGTCAAAGAACTTAGGGAACCACTATCGTGGCACAAACTCCCCAAGGACGGGACCACTGCGATCTCCTCGCACCGTCACTGCCTCGGTGATGATCGCTGATTGGAATTTTGAGGTCAAGGTTGGATGTCATATCGTGCCCTGTGAATATCTGTCGGGATCCGGCCCCCATCATCACCTCGGGGATGCGCTGTTCGCCGGGACGTTCGTCCAGTTGTCGACCAGCGTTTGGCCTGCCTGTAACTGTTCCGGCGTCATCTTGGCGGCCAAATCCTTCAGAGCTTTTTCGCTGTGTTTGTATCCGCCGCGGCTGGCCAGCGTGTACCACATGTACGCTTTTGAGTAGTCGGCGGACGCGCCCTGATGAATGATGTGTTCTGCCATTTCAAACTGGGCGCGCGGGAGCCCTTGCTTGGCAGCCTTCTCCAGATAGCTCAAACCCATCTGTTCATCCTTAGGAGTATCTTTGCCTTGGAAATATGCGTTCGCGAGTTCCAATTGTGCTTTGGCGTCGCCCGCGTTCGCTCGCTTCGCCAGGTCCGCGATGCCGGGGCCGCCCCCGAACAGATGAAAATCGACTTCCACGGCGATTTCTACGGCGACCGGCTTGCCATCCTTCAGCGCAGGCTGGAACTTCCACGTGCGAACTGCTTCCACCGCCTTCTCGTCGAGTCCCATGCCGATTGGGTTGATCACTCTAATGTTCCTCGGATTGCCATCCGCCCCGACAATCAGCTTCAGGATGCACGTACCCTGATACTTGGCGCCGCGAGCTTCCTCGGAAAATTCAGCAGGAGGCGAGTACGTGACGCGCGGAGGGCTCATATTACGGCCCATCTTCTCCACTGCCTCGGGCGCGTCCTGAGTTTGCGCACCCTGCGTTGGCGCAGCCAGCATGCCGGCCGCGCCAATCATGCCAGCCAGACCTAAGACGAGGAATGTCTTCGAGCGCATGATGGGTCGGAGTCTAGCACAGGGTCGCGTGCGCCATTGCGAAACTGGCTGCCCCATCCGTCGCGGTTTTCGACGGATGGGAACCGATACTGCTGGCACCAAGGGCCCGCGTACCGAATCATTTCAAGGAAGACATTCTGTCCGTGGTGCCCAGGCTTCGAAAACCGCGAAGCCTGGGGCAGCCCGATCGTAGTAGCGCAACGGTGGGCCGGCTCCCGGATGCGGACGAGGACAAGCCGATAATCCGGGCCGTGTACCCTCGAAAATATAGGGACGAAGTATAGGGACAGACGGGACCCTCGCAGAAAAAAAACGGGGGACGTCCCGTCTGTCCCCAAGTTTTCCCCCCAAGTTTTCCTGTCCCCAAGTTTTCCAAGGAACAGAAATCGGGAACTCCAAAATCCACACTTGACATCGACAGATAATCCACTACCATATGGTTGTGGATAAATTAGGTACAACGTTTGCGGCTTTGTCTGATCCAACCCGGCGGGCAATGATCGAACGACTCTCCCATGGGCCTGCCTCTGTGCATGGATTGACGGAACCGTTTGCACTCTCACAGCAGATGATTTCAAAACATATTGCCTACCTGGTGCGGGCGCGAATTGTGATCAAGACGAAGCGTGGACGAGAGAGTGTGTGCACGCTTAGGCCAGCGGCGATCAAGACAGTCCGCGACTGGGCGATTAGCTATCGCCGATTCTGGGAAGAGAGCTTCGACAAACTGGATGTAGTTGTAAATCAAATGAAGAAAGAGGAGGTCAGAGATGACAGAAAACACGGTTAGCGAAATTGAGCGGATGGTTGTCACAAGAGTTTTTGATGCCCCACGCGAGTTGGTTTGGAAGGCGTGGACAGACCCGAAGTACGTGATGCAGTGGTGGGGACCGAAGGGTTTTACTTCGCCTGTTTGCAAGATGGATTTTCGAGTGGGAGGAAAATTTCTCTGCTGCATGAGAACGCCCGATGGGCAGGAGTTCTGGAATGCGGGTGAATACCACGAGATTGTTCTGCACGAGAAGATCGTTTCCTCCATGTACTTTTCGGACTCGGAGGGAAACAAGGTTGAGCCTGCGCAATTAGGAATAGAACATGAGGCCATAGACGGTGCGTACGACGTGACCATCTTTGAGGATCTCGGAAACGGCCAGACGAAACTCACCTTCATTGGAAATGAACCCATGGAGAGCGCGAAAAACAGCGGTCAAATGGAGGGCTGGAACCAGATACTCGATAAAGTTGCTGCGGTTATTGCGGGGCTAGTGCAGGCGAAATAAGAAGTTGGAGTTTTGATGATTGTCATGCGCGAGATCTGAACGTAACGCAACGCCGGTCCGTTCCGGAAACCTGAGGGTGGGCGGGGCGGGTGGCCCGGCTTTCAAACTGCAGAAGCCACCACAGATGCGGGTGCCCCGTCCTTCGCGTAGGCGAAAAGGACGGGTACGACGACGGCATACACAACGGGCGGTGTAGAACGGACAAGAGTTGCGCCGGCAGCATCGCCGCCCACCCTTGCAAAAAACGCAAGGATGGGGCACCCTCCGTGGGGATGGTGCAATGCAAAGATGGGCCACCCGCCATCGTTGCGCAATTCGACAGGTACTTGCCGCGTTGAATCGTCAACCACACAGGAGTTCATAGATGGAAAAACCCGCGCAAAACAGGGGACAGACGGGACGTTCCCTGTTTTTTCTGCGCTGGTCAGTCAATCAAGAACCGGTGAACGTCCCGTCTGTCCCCAGGTTTTTCCAGGTTTTTTAAATCCTCATCACACAGCTCTCGTATTTTCGCCATACCGGGTTGGGTTAATATCTCGAGGATTTTGATAGCGGGAGTGACAATTGCGATCCCCATGTTTACCCCGTGCCTTGTTCATATCCGATTCCTTGATGTCCCAGTGCCCTTGCATTAAACCGAGTAGCTTGAACGGGCCGGGACTGTTCAAGGTTGTGATCCGCCCGTCTTCCATTCTGACTTTGATCGTCTCGGTGCGCCTCACGAACACGGGAGAACCACTCAAGCCCCCGATGGAGCGTCCTTCCACTAAGTACACGTCGCTGAATCCAAGTTCCGTTTGAATTTGCTCAGTTGGGATCATGGCAATGTTGCCGTGGCGCACCAGTGGCATGTTTCGGTTCTGACCGGGAGCGGGAGTAAAAAGGCCAGTCACAAAGACCTCATCACCAATATCTACCCACTCACGATTGGCAATATCCTCTTGCGTCACAAAATCGTCCATTAACACTGCCAGATGATCTACATTGAACTGTTCCGCAACTTGCAGGATCGCCACATCCGCATTCTTGTCCGTCGGATGGAAAAACCAGCGTGGGCCAAAGTTGGTGATGTGGGTTTGTCGCCCATCTCTGCTGTTGACCAAAATGTACGGAGGCTTATCCTTAATATCCTCAGCTACATGCTTCGCGGTCACGAAATAGACATGACGCAGTTCAGGAAAGTGGTTGCTCCGAACCGATACGAAAAATCCCGTCGCGCTCAGGTCTCCGAACACCTTGCCCTGCTCATCCTGATGAGCGACTTCCCCTACAAAGGCGACACACTTAAGGACCTGATGTGGAATACGCACAGTAGGATCGTATCCTTTCTCGACCCTTGGGCGGGCCTTTGACTGCGCCCACAGTGCCAGTTTTTTCCACAGTCCTTCACAACAAAAATCTCAATTCTTGTGACGAACAACCTTGACTGAGAATTCTGGAAAGCCCAAGCTCGGTACATGCGCGAGGGCTCTCCCAACCTGTTCTCCACCACCGATCACTTGAGCGACTCCTGGTCCCCAGCTAAGTCCTTATTCTGGAAGATTTTAGCTACAAGTCCTTGTGGCTCAAGATTTTGCGGAGATTCGGAGGGATACCGACTAGGTAAGTTCTTCAGGATCAATATTTTAGGGAACTGGGCAAAAAAAAATCTCAGGGTGTTCTGCGGGTCCGTCATCCGTGGTCGGCGGGGGCCTTTGCACTTCACCGACTGCACGGGCGGCGCCTGCGGGTGGGGAGGTCCCTCGGCCCGCTAAATGCGCGGGCCTCAGGATGACAAGGATTGATGCTTCGGATTTGAGATCAGTCTGCGATCAGTTCGAAGCTGGCACGCCGCCGTACTTTTGCAGCCACTTCAACTCTTCGCGGACTTTGATTTTGCCGTGCCAGGGATTCTTCGCCAGCGAGTGGCCTTCGCCGGGGAAGACGAGCAGCTTGTTTGGAATGCCGAGCGAGTACAGCGCGTGCTCGAGCAAGTAGTCTTCGAGCACGGCGACGCGGATGTCGTCGGCGCCGGCCACCATGTGCGTGGGCGTGCGGACTTTGTCCATTTGGAAGATGGCGGCTTCGTCGTGATAGCGCTGCGCGGCTTCCCAGGGACGTCCGCCGAGGAAGTAGGCGTCGTCCATGGTGGTGTCGTCGTTGCCCCAGTTGCCGATGTGCTCGACCGCGCCTGCGCCCGTGACCGCGGCCTTGAAGCGCGTGGTCTGGGTGATGAGCCAGTTGGTCATGTATCCGCCGTAGCTGTAGCCGCCGATGGTGAGGCGGTCGGGATCGGCGATGCCGTCTTTCACCAGCGCGTCGACGCCGGAGAGAATGTCCTTGCCCGGCCGCGAGACGAGTTGCGGAACGATCTGCATCAGGAACTTGTCGCCGTATCCGGTCGAGCCGCGGTAGTTGGGTTCGAAGACCAGCCATCCATTCGTCGCGGCCAGGCCGGCCCACTGGTACCAGTCGGCCTCGAAGTGATTGCCGTCGGCGTCGGCGGGACCTCCGTGGATGAAGGTCAGCATGGGCAGGTGCTTCGCTTCAAATTTGCCGGGAGGATAGATCAGCATGCCTTCGACGGTGGTGCCGTCGTCGGCCTTCCACTGGTAGGGCTTGCCTTGCGGTAGATCGCGCTCGGTGAACAGCTTGTTGAACGAAGTGATGGCGCGGGCCTGATCGAGTTTGTCGGCGCTGTCGGCGAGGTAGACTTCGTCGGGCTTGCCCAGCGAGGAGTACACGAAGGCCACGCGCGGGGAGTGCCCGGCGACCGAGATCGCGGCGTAGGTGCCGGGCCATGTGCTGATGCGGTGCAGCGATTCCGCGGGCTTGCCTACGGAATACATTTGGACTTCGGTGCCGACGCGCGCGGAGGTCAGGATTGTAGCCCCGGACGCATTCGTCCGGGCGGCGCTCGCTTCGCTCGCGGGGCGGACGAATGCGTCCGCCCCTACGTTGCCGATAACGGCGTAGTGCTCGATGGGGCCGATGAAGTCCTTGCTCCATTGTTCAATCTGATCATGTTCGACGGCACCGGACTCGGTGTCGGGCTTCTCTGTGTCAACCCAGTACAGATGCGGCTGCAGATCGCGGTAGGGGCCAGAGACGTCTCCCACTTCGACACTGAAGAAGATGTGGCGGCTGTCGTTGGCCCAGCGCGCGTGGATTTCTTCGGCTTGGTTGTGGGTGATGGGGCGCGGTTGGGTCGTCGGCGACTGCAAGTCGACCACATAAATCTCGACGTCCTCGTATTTTTCCTGACGCTGGTTGATGGCGTTGCTCACGAACGCGAGCTTGTGGCCGTCGGGCGAGGTGACCAAGCCATCCACCCGCAACGGCGAGGTTGCGATGGCGCGAGTGCCGGGCGTGAGATCGGGTTGCTCCTCGGGCTCGCCTTCTTTCTTTGCAGCCTTCGTCGGGGCGGCAGCGTGGTGCGCAAGAGCGACCGGCAGGTCGAGTGCGAAGATCGTGTCACCGCGCTCAGCCGTGCGGTATTGCACGACATCCTTCCAGTCGTTCTTGTAGGCGTCTTTCTGCGCCTTGGTCCAGGGCTGGCGCGTGGAGAAGTAGATGGTCTGCGAATCCTGCGACCAAGAGAAGGAGTGGACATCTTCTTCTCCCTGCGTGACCGGGAAGGCTTCACCGCCGGTGGGCGAGATGAGGTAGATCTGGCTGGCTGGTTCGTCTTTCGAGTCGGCATCCGAATCGGAGTCGCTGCCTTTCTCCGCGGAAGCCTTGCGCTCGGAGAGGAAGGCGATCCAGCGTCCATCGGGCGACCACTTCGGATCGGAATCGTGTCCCGACTGCGTCAACTGAATCAGATTGCCAACAGAGCCGCCCTTGCTATCGTCGTGATAAAGCCAGAGGTCGGTGCGGAAGATTTGCTGGTCCCAGTCGGCGCGCTCGGTCGCAATGACCACCGAGTTGCCGTCCGGCGAAACCTCAACCGCGGGAAAGCTGACGGAGTTGAAGAACTCGTCGAGCGTGAGCTTGGGCTTGCTTTGAGCCATCACGGCGGGCGCACAGGTCAACAGCATCAGGGCGATCAGGGCAGCTTTGTGGAGTCGCATAGGGTTCCCGGCGGGAAGAAGGGTTATACAACGGCGGATTCGTTCGAGGCAAGTTTGTGACTCGGAGTTTTGGATGTTTGCCACAAGAAACATAACAACGCAGCGAACACAGGGACGGAGAGTTGGACGTGAGTCCAGCGTGACAAGGGGCCAAGCAACGGCAGCACGAATGCGAGGTACAACAAGACGCGCAAAGCCGGCGTGGAAGGATGCTCCGCGTGGATGAGAGCCCAATCCGCCAGTAGCAACAAAGCCGGAACCAATGCCAGCAGGTCGTACACGAACAGATGCGGGTTGAAGAGTACCGCGGCGAGAGTGAGCGCCGAAAAGCGAAGCGCAAGCGGGGCCGAAGACTTCCAGACCACCGCGGCCACCGCGATCAACGCGACGGAACTCAGTACGTACAGCGCGAGTGCAACTTCGGGCCAGGGGATCAGCAGTGTCCAGAAGGAGCGCAAGGAGTGCATTTGAATCGGCGCCAGATTGAGTTCTGCTGCGTCGATTACGCGTGAGACGTGCCAGAGAGTATCGAAGTAAGCGTGCATCACCGCGGGACCGAAATAGATCCGCGTGAACGCCAGCTGGGCACCCGCTGCGACGACAACGCCACCGAGTGTCTTCCAGGCGTGAGACAGCAGCAACACCAGCGGAATAGCAACCAGGAACTGCGGCTTGAATGCCAGGAAGCCCAGCGCGATACCCGCCAACCAGCTGCGATCGGCGCGAAACGCAAGAAAGGCCGCGGTGAAGCATGCCAACACGAGAACGGAAGTCTGGCCGCGCACGAAAACATGAAACAGCGGCGGAAAGGCGAGGGCACACAGGGCGACGAGTGGTCCGTGAAGACGCAGGCCGGGGCAGGACTTCCAGATCACATACACGCAGAACCCATAAAGAAGCAGGTTCAGCACGACCCAGATCTGCGCGGCAATCAGGAAGGGGAAGTATGTGAGCGGAACGAATAGGAGCGCGACTTGTGGTCCATAGAGATTGGGAAGGCGGACGTTCGTGGGACTGTGAGCGGTCGGAGGGAACACGCTCTCGCGGGCGACGTCGATGGGGTGAACGATTGCGAGCATCGCGGCGGTGCGTGCTTGGTCGTCGTAGAGTTCCGCGGTACGGCCCTGGTGAATCAG
The DNA here is from genome assembly GCA_003166855.1 of Acidobacteriaceae bacterium. Taxonomy (GTDB): domain Bacteria; phylum Acidobacteriota; class Terriglobia; order Terriglobales; family Acidobacteriaceae; genus Sulfotelmatobacter. The sequence continues at coordinate 14,108 of PMUM01000443.1, forward strand.
GCGGACGGAGATGTAGAAGGAAAGGAAATCCTGAAACTTGATGTTGGCAGCTCGGTCGAAGGAACCGGGAGTAAGAAAATCGGCGGCGCAGACACCCCAGAGGCAGACGGCGAGCACGATGGCGTGAGCGCGAATGCGGCGCGGAGTGAGCCAGGTGGACGCCGACACGACCCAGGAACGGGGTCCGGCTTCCTGCGTGGTCACTGGGCAGGCTCGGCGTTCTTGAAGGCGTCGTCGAGCGTTTGCGCGGAGTGAGGAGCGGTTTGCATGAGTCGCCAGCCGTCATCGTACTGACGAAATCCGACAGTCGAGGTGTAGCGCAGGTCGCCGGAGTAGAGCGCGGCGCCGACTTCGTTCAAAGGCACCCATCTCCACGTGAACTCTACATCGGCCTGGCTGCCTTGCTTGCTGATGCCGGTGACGCCGATCAGTTCCCTTCTGGCCACGGGGATAAAGAACGATGCCTTGTCGGCCTCTTCGGCGGGGACGAGGGCGCGAACTGTGTCGACGCCCGAGGGGGTCAGCAGGACATCCCAGCACGGCGGCGGCACCATGGCGGGACCGCAACGGGCCGCGGTCGCGGAGATCCAGCCGTGTTGTTGGAGGACGAGATATTCGGGCGAGACGTAGTCTTTGTTGGAGACGATGCCGGTCTGCAGGGCAAATTGCTGTGGCGTCTTGAAAGCGTCGGAGGCAGCGATGAGATCGGTGGCGAGGCGGCGCGTGAGGAAGTCGCGCGGCGAACATGCGCACAGGGTGAGAGTCACCACGAGACAGAGAGCGAGGATCGGTGTTTTCCGCATCGGTCCGGTTTGATCAATTGCCTGTAGCCGGGCTTCGCCCGGCGGACAGCCGAAGGCGGCTGTCCCCACATAATCAAAACCCAATCACATCACGATTCAACGACTTGTGATTGTAAATAAACGCGAGCGTTTGTGCGGGAGGAAAGGACGGGAGGTGATCTGGCCGTCGAAGTGAGCGGCCCAGCATCCGGGAATCTGGCAGGAACAGTGGGGGCAGCAGCCTTCGGGAGTGAGGCGGTACTCTTCGATGTGGTATCCGTATCTGCGGATCAGAGTCTCACTGCAGTGCGGGCAGCGGGTATCTTCCCAATGGCCGACCATGCCGGGGAGATTTCCGGCATAGATGTAATGCAGGCCGGCCGCCTGGCCAATTTCGGCGGCCTGCAACAGATCTTCGACAGTGGTGTCGCGCTGGTCTTCTCCCTGCATTTTGTAGTCGCCGTGGAATGCGGTCACGTGCCAGGGGATGTCGGGCGAGATGCCGGCGACGAATTCGGTGAGGCGGCGGAGTTCGTCGGCGGAATCGTTAAAGCCGGGGATGAGCAGCGTGACGATCTCGAGCCACAATCCCATCTGGTGAATGCGGCGGATGCTGTCGAGGATGGGACCGATGCGTCCCCCGAGTTCATGGTAGCGGCGGTCGTCGAAACTCTTGAGATCCACTTTGTAGAGATCGAGATGAGGGCGGATGAATTCGAGAACCTGCGGTGTGGCATTGCCGTTGGAAACGAATCCGGTGAGCAGTCCCGCAGCCTTCGCTTCTTTGAAAACAGCGACGGCCCACTCGCTGGTGATGAGCGGCTCGTTGTAGGTGCTGACCAGAACTTTCGCACCCTGGTCGAGAGCATCGCGGACCAGCGCTTCAGGTGAGGCTTCGAGCGGCGGCGACACAGCATTGGGATCACGGAGCGCCTGCGACGTAACCCAGTTCTGACAGTAGCCGCAGTGCAGATCGCAGCCCAGCATGCCGAAGCTGTAGGCGAGCGCGCCGGGATGGGCGTGGAAGAAGGGCTTCTTCTCGATGGGATCGCATTGCATTCCGGCGGTATATCCCCAGGGCACGTACAGCGTGCCGCCGCGGTTGTAGCGGACTTTGCAGACGCCGGGCTGGCCTTCGGGAATCGGACAGCAGTGGCCGCAGGAGAAACAACGGACGCGATGGTTGTCGAGTTTCTCGTAGAGAGCGGGATCGGCCTCGCGAACTTTGCGGTCGAGGATGTCGCGGAGGGTGGGCACAGGAGCCTCTGGGACTATTCTAGCGCCGGGATGTACCGCAGGGGCTAAAGAGTGTGCGTGAGGACTGGTGTCGTCCCGGGACTCGCTCTCTCTTCCCNNACTTACGTGCCGGGCTATCACAACATGACGCCGCTTCGCGGCTGGAGTTTTGTGGTGTTTGTTCCACCGTTCTCCCAGAAATCCGGTTCTCACGCACTCTCTAAAGCCCTCCATAGAAGGGTAGATCGCAGCGCTGAAAGCGCTGCGCCACCCAAAAGCACGCTTATCCAAAAGCAAGCTTACTCAGAATTGAACTTCTGGGGAGTTCAGTGGACGCAGGAGAAACGGTCGACAGATGTGAGATCCCTCCCTCCGCCTGAAAAGCGGCTCCGGTCGGGATGACGCGTTCGAAAGAAATGCTATCGAAACTCAGACTACGCCATCAATGACTACGCCATCAGTGGCCGGCCGGGGGCTTGGCGGCTGTCTGGTGCTGGCGCAACCAGCGATCGGCGTCCAGTTCAACGGAGGTGACTTGGGCTCGCGTGAGACGCGCCCGAACAAATGGCCCAAGCGTTTCGCTGGCATGGTCGCCACTCAAACGGGCCACCACCATCCAGAAGTAAGCTTGTGTGAAGTCCTGGGGGACACCGCGACCGCTAAAGTAGATGGAGCCCAACTTGGATTGGGCAGCGACATTACCCTGCTCCGCAGCTTTGATGAACCAGCGAACCGCTTCTCGCTCGTCCAGTTTCACGCCCTCTCCGGTGGCATAGCGAAGGCCCAGAGTATTCTGGGCCGCGGGGTTGCCCTTCCCGGCCATCTGGTGAAGTTGGTCGAAGGATGCAGTCTCGACGGATGGAGCAACCGCGGCAAGACTCTCCGACCTCGGCGGGCGAGATGATGCCAGAACGGTCGGCAGTGTACTGCGGCCACGGTCCTGAAGCTTGCTCTGAATCAAGGGAGCGAGGCCGTAGCCGAGAACAAAAAAGATCGCAATGGCGGCGCAGATCAGGATAATGAGATGGGTACGCGGCAGGCTGATGCCGCCGGAGATCTTTTCTTCCGAACCGTCCATCTTGTTTTCTTGACCAGGCTCGGAAGCGAAGAGAACGCTTCCCGGTGTTGGAGCAAATTGAACGGCGGCCGGCTTGGTACCGACGGGCGGAAGATTTTCGGCACGGGCGGCGCGGTTGACAGCGGCAACGATGGTCTCCGCAAGGCGCTGCATCACGCCGCCATCCGATGCGAAAAATCGATCCGGCTGGTCGGAGAAAACTTCGAGAATCCCAATCGACTTATCGCCCGCACGCACAGGCACCGCCAGAATGGAACGGATGCCCAGGGCGCGGCAGCTTTCGCGATCCACGCGCACATCGACTTCGGAATCGTCGCAGCGAAGCAGCACACCGCTCTTCACGCACTCTCCGGAGAAACCGGAGCCCACCTGCAAAGGTGCACCGACGGGTGGAGCATCTGCTCCGGAACTGGCGCGGCAAACCATGAAATCCGGATCGGTATCCGCGAGCGCAATCGCTGCGCCAGAAGCGCGAACCAGAGTTTGTGCGCGCCCGGCAATCAACTGCAGGGCACCAGCGAGATCGGAACCGAGCGCCTCTACTTGCCGCTGCACCGCGGTCACGGCCGCCGGCGTATCGGTGTAGTTGGGACGCGGAGGAGTTGCGTCGCGCGAACCGATAAAGGCGGCAACCTCAGCATCACCGTTGGCGACTCCGGCCATCACGTTTACGAAGAGCCACTCGCGCAGTCGCGCCACGGACTCGGACGACAAATCGGAAAAACGAAGCCCGGCGCGTCCTGAGGCGTTCGACCAGACCACCCGTCCGGTGGTGTAGAGGTGGTCGGCGCAATCGGCCAGGTCCAAACAGAGGTTCACGCGCTTATCCAGTTCCAGAGGTGAGTGGCATTGAATGGCGACGCCGTCTTCGCTGATGTCGACGATCTCGTGGAGATCGAGCATCGCGCCCTGGGATTCTCCGGTGAAGGTGGCATACGCCGGCGTTTGAATCTTATGCCGCACACGCCGGCGACGGTTGGGTGAAACCGTCTGTAACGCCGAGGTCATCACAGCCATGGGGAATGGGCCCTACTTCTTGGCTCCATATTAGCGCGGGATGGTTGAAAAGCCATCAAAGAAAAAACAGAAGGACGACAGGGCGGGGGGTTCCGGCAGGACGAATCGACGGGAAAGAGTGCGCGAGGAACCTCAGGGGCTAAAAGCCCTAGCAGAAGAGAGCCGCTCAATCGCAGCGCTCAAAGCGCTGCGCCACCCAAAAGCTCGCTTCGCAAAAGACTGCGGCCTTTCGCAGCAAGCTGCGGGTCTTCAAGTTGCAGGTCTTCGGCAAATGCCTCAGCCGGCGCGGCGCAGGATTTGGGCCTGGTGCAGGCTGGAGATGCGGGAGATGGCGGCGACCATCATGCTGGACAGCAGTTGCATGGTCGCCACGTCGCGCTCATCGAAGGCGCCGGGTGATGAGGACAGCACCTCGAACACACCGAGCGTGCGGCGGTAGTGCCGCAGAGGCGAGACGAGAATGGAGCGGACTCCCAGACGGCGGCAGCTGGCCAAGTCCACGCGCGGGTTCCGCTCGGCGTCGTGACAGAGCATGATTTCGCCGGAGCGCACGGCTTCGGCGGAAATGCCGGCATCAGTTTGCAGACGAACGCCGAGGTCGGGAGCAGTTCTTCCGGCCCGGGCGCGGCAGACGATTTCGTCCCCGGCGCGCAGGGCGATGGCCGCTCCGGTCGCGCCGGTGAGATGCTGGGCGCGTTCGGTAATCGCGCTGATGGCGGGCTCCAGATCGAGTTCCGCGGGATGAATCTCGATTTCTTCCGACGACACGGCGCGAAAGCCGGACACCGGGTGGGCCGCGTTGGCGACACGGAGCTGGCTGCGCTGCGCCAGCGATGGCATATGAAAGTGATCGGCGATGTTGGCGACGTCCGGGTCGGGCACGGTGCGCAGCAGGTCGCGAACGAGGTTATTCAGCTCCATGTCGGTGATGAGATGGGCGGTCTGCTGGTTGCGCAGCGATCCGCCCAGAACGCGCGACAGACCGAGCAGGGCGTGGCTGCCGCATGCCAGGCAATAGGGCTTGCTGTTAGTGCTGATCATCTCGCACTGGACGCAGAATGTGGCGGACTGTAAAGGAACAAACTTGACGTCCTTGAAAGTGCTGCCATACACAGTCTTGCCAAACATGAATGCTGAATCCTCGCTTCTATTAAGTGCAGTTGAAGGTAAACAGACAGCGAAGGTTCAGAAAGTGACGGCAGTGGTTCCGGGTGTGGAAAACGGGGCCCTAAATGCTCATCCTGAGTGCGAGTGTGCAGAAACTTTCAACCTTTCTATCGATCTCATCCCAGGGGCGTTGCGGAATGCGGGTTGAGGCGCCCTTATTTTTGCCGCAAGGGTTGATTTCATCCTGAGGGTCGGCTATGCTAAAGACACGTTTGCGGCCTACCCGCAGAACGATTGACTGGGGGAAATCATGGAATGGACAGCTCCTGCTTTTGAAGAAGTTTGCTTGAACTGCGAAATCAACTCCTACGCCAGCGCGAAACTGTAACCGAAAACGCTCTCCCCTGAAAGCTCTCACCTGTCGCTGTTAGCTCGCGACGGTTATCGCGGCGGGCGGCTATAAGCCTGCGCCCGCACAGCAACGTCTGCTTTCCCCGCCCACACTTCTCCAACACCACATTCCCTGAGCTGCACTTGTCCTATGTATGCGGGACGTGGCGCGATTGTGCCCGATTACCCGGCTTGGGCCGCGATCAGCGTGTCCTGCTCGGGCAGAGCGATCACCTGCGCCGAGTGCGCAAGGGTGCGGTCAAGGGCGTCGGCCAGCGCGATGGGAAAGGCCGAAGTGAGAAGATTGATGTCGATCTGCAGGTCCCGCGAACAGTACAGCCGTTGCACGGTCAGCGTACCGCGCCGGCGGTTCGCGGAACTCATCAGGTTCAGAGCGAGGTTCCACACCGCCGAGCCGTCGAACGTTTTCGGCGTACCGGCTTTGGTCCAGCGGAACGAGTTTCCGGCGCGGCGCGCGGCAGACGAGTCGGACGTTTCGAACGGAACAACTTCCCCCGGGAGCAATTCGAGCTTGAGTTCGAAACTGTCAAAATCGTTGCTGCTGAACGCCGCGGTAAGAATGCGGCGAACCTGATCGTAATCGCGCGCGACTTTGAGTTCCTCGGTGGCACGGCGGATTGCCAGATTGTTGACGAAGATCTGCGGCTGGTCAAAGGTGCGGTGGGCGACGCGGGCCAATTCGCCAAACTCAAGATAGCCGAGATGCTGGACGCCAATCCAGATCCCGATACCAAGCACCGCGAGCACCAGGCCCAGGGAACTTCCGGTCGGCCACAGCAGGAACAAGCTCAGCATGGCGAAAACGGCTGAGACGCCGTACAGAAGAATGACGACCTGGCGATGCGTCATCCCGTGCTGCAGCAATTTGTGGTGGATATGCTCGCGATCGGCGGTGAACACCGGACGGCCGCTGATCAGGCGCCGGACGATGGAAAGCGCCGTCTCCAGAATCGGCAAACCGAAAGAAACAACCGGAATGGCGACAGCCACGATGGTCGGAGCCTTTTGGGCACCCTGGAGAGCGAGCGCGCTCAGCACAAATCCAATGAAAAGGCTGCCGGAGTCGCCGAGGAAAATGGTGGCAGGATTGAAATTGAAGCGGAGGAAACCGAGAATCGCGCCGGCCAGGGCGATCGTCATCACGGTGACCAGGGAATACCCGCCGAGGAGAGCCACCACAAACGCCACTAGCGTCGAGAACAGAGCCGATCCGGCGGCCAAACCATCGAGGCCGTCAATCAGATTGAAGGCGTTGGTGATGGCCAGAACCCACAGAACGGTGAAGGCCCATCCCACGATCCAAGGCAGCTTGATGTCGCCAAACAGGACCGGGATGTTGACGATCTTCAGACCACCCACGTACAGCATGGTCGCGGCTACGCCTTGCACCGAGAATTTGAAATAGGGCCCGACGCCGCGGATGTCGTCATAAACACCCAGCAGGAAAACGAGCGAGGCCGGCAGGAGGATGGTCAATAGCGCCTTAAAGGAAAAGGCTGAGTGGACCCGTGGACTATAAAAGGCCCAAATGGCCGCCATCCCCATGCAGAGAGAGAAGGAAAAGAAAATGGCTACTCCGCCCAGACGCGGGAGCGGGCTGGAATGCAGATGGCGTTCTTGCGTGGGAACCGCCACCCAGCCGTGGGCGGTGGCGAAATCGCGGACGTACCGAGTCAGCACAAAGGCCGACAGCAGCGCTAAAACAAATGTCCCGAGGAAAACGCCAGTCAACTATGCCACCTTCGGCGAGCAAGCATGCAGACGCGGCATGCCGGCTCGACATTCTTCAGAGTATTGCAGCCATGCCCTGCGGTTAATAGTTAGCGCGTAGGTTCCTGACGAAGTTGTGAGTGTTCAGACTGTAGCAGCACCAGAAAGAGACTTTCAATCACTCCCAAGGAAAAACCTGTGGAAAACTAATCAGGGCCCTCCCGGATAGCGGGGGCGCAACCCATGCGGCTGTGCTAAACTGCTGTTCAAATTCTCACTTAACACTTCAGGGGTTTTCTGATGGAGTCGGGCACATCGGGTTTCAGTCGCTGCGGGCGCGCTTTCTTGATTCTGCTTACAGCATTGGTGGTTGCAGCGGGCAGTGCTGTCGCCCAGCAACCCGCGAACGGCTCCCAGCCCGGACAGAGCGACACTCCCGGACAACTTCCCGCAGCTCAGCCGATCTCGCAGGCGGCAACAAACGCCTCGGGAGCAGCCCAGACTACCCCCGCGATTACACCCGAGCGGGCGAAAGACTTCCCCGACCAATCCGCGTTGGTAAAGTTGGGTCCGGGGGACCTGATCGAAGTGAGCGTGTACAACGTGCCGGAGTTGGCAACAAAAGCGCGGGTCAGCAGTTCTGGTGACGTTTACCTTCCACTGATTGACTACGTCCACGTCGACGGCCTGACCCAGGAAGAAGCGCAGACACTGATCGAGAAGCGGCTCTCCGACGGTGGATTCGTCCGAAGTCCGCATGTAACCATCTTTGTGGACGAGGCTTCGTCGCAAGGCGTCACCATAATCGGCGAAGTAGGCAAACCCGGGATCTATCCTGATGTATCGGATCACAAGCTCTACGAAGTTATTTCTCAGGCGGGCGGGTTCAACGCATCTGCCTCGCACAAGATCGCGGTCATTCGGCGGAACCAGCCGGAACCGATTCGTATCGATCTGCCGCGGAATCTGGCCGACGATTTGAGTGGCAACATCGAGATCCTGCCGGGCGACACGATCAGCGTTCCACGGGCTCCGATTATCTATGTGGTGGGGGATGTGGGCCGTCCCAGCGGCTTGCTGGTGGACAACGGTTCGCTTACGGTGTTGCAGGCGCTAGCGCTGGCCGGGGGGACGAACCGCACGGCGAAGATGAGTGGCGCGCGAATCATCCGCAAGACCCCCGCCGGGATGACCGAGACCAACGTTCAGCTCAAGAAGATGCTGGAGGCCAAGGTCCCCGACGTGACGTTGCAGGGAGATGACATTCTTTTTGTTCCGGTGAGTGCGGGCCGGATCATCGCGGGTAGAACGGTTGAAGTTGCCCTGTCAATGGCGACGGCGGTTTCGATTTATGCCGTGCATCCGTAGCTGGTGGGTTGCAGCTGCGGCGTTTCTGGTTCACGACTTCTCGATCATCCTCTGAAGAACTTCGAGATACTTTTCCGCTGTGTTTCCGCGCGAGAAGTGTTGCAGGATGTGTTCCCTTCCCTTCTGACCTAAGGCTGTGCCGAGTTCGCGATCTGCGGACAGCCGGCTGATAGCGGTTACGAGCGCTTCGGAATTTTCTGGCTCGATCACGATTCCGGCGCCGGCGTCTTCGATAATCTGCCGGGCCTGACCTTCGACGCCAAGAATTACCGGGCGGGCGCAGGACATGAACTCCAGCATCTTGGTGGGAATGACGGTCTTGAAGACATCGGTCTTTTTCAGCAGGACCAGGCAAGCATCGGAAGCGGAGATGAAAGCGGGGATGTTCTCGCGGGGTTGCTGATCGAGAAAGCGAACGTTGGCCAATCCGCGGGATTGGGCCGTAGCTTTGATTCGTTCTTTTTCCGCGCCCTCGCCCACCAGGAGAAACTGCGCGTTTGAGTTTTGACGCTGCAGTTGGCCGGCGGCGGCGAGCAAGGTTTCCAGTCCGTGGGCCATGCCCATGGTGCCGATGTAGCAGACCAGGAATTTCCCATCGGCCCCGAGTTCGTGCCGCAATGCGGCGTTGGCAACAGGAGAGGCTGGCGCAAACAGGCCGGTCTCAACGCCGTTTTCGACGATGGAAATTTTCTCTGCGGGAACGCGCCAGAGCCGCATCAGATGCTCTTTGAACGCCGGAGTCACGACGACGATGCGGTCGGAGCGCCGGTATAGGAACTTGGCAACCGCTGCCAGCGTGTGGTGCAAGAGGGAATTCTCATCTCCTACTCCAACAGCGGTTAGGGATTCCGGCCAGAGGTCCCTCACTTCGAAAACGAATGGCACCTGGCGCGCGAAATGGAGCCACCACCCGGAGAGACCAACCAGAAGTTGGGGCGACGAAGCTATGATCACGTCGGGACGCGGCAGGGCCATGCCGCGCAGGGCAGCGGAGACGCAGAACGAAGCGTAGTTGCGCATGCGCTCATGCGCCTTGCGGTTCGGCAAAGGCCAAAGCCACGTGCGAAACACATCAACGCCGCCTACTCTCTCCTGGTAAATCATGCGGCGCAAACGGCTGCGCCATTCGGCGGGAACCACTCCGGTCGGGTGATTGGGGAATCCGGTGAGCACAGATACTTCGTGGCCGGCCTCTGCCCAGTGGCGGGCGAGTTCGGAGGCGCGGGCGGCGGGCGCACCCATCTCCGGCGGAAAATATTGTGAGACGTAAAGAATCTTCACTCGATCTCGAACTCACTTGCTCGCGGCACGCCACTCATAACGCCGCAGCAAGTACAGGGCGTCTTGATTGACATCTTCGCTATTCTTAGGCGTCTCACCCCGGAGCACGATTTTATAAGCGTCGCGGAAATTGCCATCTCCATAGATATCTGGGAACCGCGCGCCAGCGAAGGTCAGACGAGTACTAAAAGCCAGCGCCAGCAGTCCAAGCATGCAAAAGAGTGAACAGTAAACTACTAAAAGAGGGCGCAAGATGCCGGGTGAGACCATGCGCCTCAGTCCGAGCAGCACGTACCCCATAAGGAACGGCAGAACGGGCAACCACAGCCGTGCGTCATTCCAAGGATAGGCGAAGACTATACATCCAAACCCTAACAGGTAGAACAATAGCGAATCGGGTCGGTCGCGTTTCACCCAAATCCCAACGACGCACGCGATAATTGCGAACGCTCCAAGGATCTGCAACGGCAAGCCGAGCGCGGCCGGTAGTTTTGACGCGGGGGCGTTTGCCGTCATCTCTCCCCACTCCGCAGTGTGGTATCCAATGTTGGCGGCAATACTGCGGAGTACGCCCCTCCTTTGGAAAATGTGCGAATTGAAGTGCATATATCGGGAATCGAGAAGAACCCTGGCGACCATTACCAGTATGACCATTAAGAACAAGAACGTGATGAATCGATGTCGCCGCAACGTAGGATATATCCTCCTGGCCCCAGCAACCCCGCCGATCGCTGCCCAAATAAAAGCTGGGATGAAAACGATTCCAATGGTTCGCAACTCGATGCAGAACCAAATGAGCGGAATTAGCAGCATGAGCCACCAGAGCCGACGAGATCCCGGATCCGCTTCGGCCCTAATCAATACGAGGAGACACGGTACAGACGCGCCAAAAAAGCAGATATCGCTTAATGGGTACGTAACGTTCCGAATCATGAGGAAGGAGAGGAGAGTTAGCAAGGATATGAACTGTGCGACCTCACCCGAAAATCCGAACGAATCGCGCAACACAAAGTAACTCGCCACACATCCGATTCCGAGCAGAAGGCAATTTAGTGCAACGATGGCCCAGGACTTCCCGATGCCTGCTTTTGCCAACACCCAAATCAACGCAGGATATCCGGGCGGGCGCATGGAACGCACACCGTGAACCAGGAAACCATTTCCGTCGATGGCGGAACTAGCTTGTAACAGATAGTCAACCCCGTCGTTGATGAGCCTGAGGGGGGTGGCGATTTGAGCCAAGTACACGATGGCAACAATCACCAAGGCGAGCGAAGTGATCAGATGGGCGTGGCGTGGGACCATCATACTTGTCTCCGCAGGAGCGATTGCACGAAGGTCAACGGTCCTCCCGTTTGCAGCAAAGATAACGCGCTCATGCCGATGCGTGCACTTGTAACATCCATGATCTAGAGACCGTTCCAGTCATCTAGTAATAACAGAGTTTGAACGCGCTCTTGTAGCAGAGGGCGCGGGTGCGTTTGCTGCGGCTGCGACTGTAACCCTCCCAGCGGTCGGCGACGCGGGCGAAGGTGTCTTCTCCTGTGAGGCGATGCATGATGCGTAATTGCACGATGTGCAACTGGTGATAGAAGGGGCTGGCCACCATGGGAAGGCGTGTACCGGACTGCTCGTAGAGCGACCAGAATCCCAAGTCGTAGCGATCGAGATTGTGCGGCATCGTCCGGACCGCGCGCGAAAATAGTTCCTGCACGCGAGGGTCTTCGGTAGCCAGGAAATAGTCGTAGATCCCCCACGACGCCCAGATGAATCCGTTGAGAATGTGCGTGGGGGGCGAGACGATGTACTCCTCGAACCACAGGTCACCGGATTCATCCGTGAAGGCGACGCCTCCATCTTTCATGGGGATGTGGAAGCAGGCCAGAGCGCGCTGGGCGGCATCGAGATAGCGGGCGTCGCGCGATTCTTTGTGAGCGCGTACCAGCACGGAAATTCCCTGGCCCTGCGCGAGTGCCGAGTACCACGGGGCGCGAAGAGTCTCGCGGTATTCCCAATCGAAGTGGTGGTTCCAGACGGCCAGTCCTTGCGCGTTCTGCTCGAGGTGCGAGCAGAGCCAGTCGGCGGCTACGAAGAATTTTCGGCGGCGCTCCGGGTCGGACGTGCGATGGTACAAGTTGTAGTTTCCGAGGCCGTATTGCGCGATCGCGATGGGGTTGTACTGCAGGCCGATGTGGCCGTGATAGTCGAGTTGCGGGACTCCGGAGGAATCGTAGAAGCCCGGATAGTCCGCCTTCTCGGCGAAGAGCATGTAGTACTCGCCGAGAGCGCCGGGAGTTGCATTCGGATTCTCAGCGGGAGTTTCGTGCCAGAAGGTGAGCTGGCTTTTGCCGCCGACGACGTAGGCGCTGAAGATGCGTCGGTAATAGCTGAGGCGGGGCAAGGAGCTTTGGGTTTGACTTAATTCATACTACGGCAATGCGAAGCGATAGCACCAAGAGCGAGGCTGTCGAGCTGCGCTCGAGGGACAGCCGAAGGCGGCTGTCCCTACATGGGCTGTCCCCACATTCTGACTCAAGGAACTACGGAGTAGAGCGATGTGACCATGTCGTCGGATTCGACAGCGATCGTGGTTAAGGCCAGGAATGACGTGGTGTTGTGGCCATCGGGCATGAAGGCATTTCCATACTGAAACAGGCCCATGGGCCAGCGATCCTTTTGCCATGCGCGCAAGAGGTGCCAGTCCTGGGCGCTTCCACCGGTGCCGCCGTACAGGCGGACGTGATGATCGCGGTTCACTTCGCTTGGCTCCACCATCGTGGAGAAGAACACGCGGCTGCCCACGCGGCATCCGTAGATGGACGAACTGCTGACGGGAGCAACTTGCAGCAACGATTCCTGACGGTCGAGCCGGTAGATGTAGTTGGGTTCGAGGGGCGTGTCGGAAGAAAAGTAAAGCCCATCTTCAGTCGGAATGGCTGCGACCGCGCGGGTCTGCTGCCGGCCCTGCAAGACGGCCTCGACTCGGCTGAAATCGCAGGTGGCACGCAGGATGCGGCATTCATCGCCGTAGTCGCCGGTCAACACCCAGAGGTAATTTCCCCAGGGATCGTGGACGATGTTGTGGATGTGGCGGATGGCGCCCTTGGGGAAGGTGTAGGCGACGCTCCATGTGGCGCCGGCATCGGTGGACGCGTAGACGTGGACTTCGTCGCGGGCGCTGTTGTCGAAGTATTCTCCCCAATAAATTGTGCCGTCTGGAACTGCGGTGATGTGCAGCGGGCGAGTGCCGCGGAGGATGGAGTGCGTGCGGCCAAATTCGGTCTCTCCGCGACGTAGCGTGACGATGGCTCCTGGAACGGCGGCTACGAGTCCGCCCGACGGCAGCACGGCGAGCGCATGGAAGCTATCGCGAAACAAGCGCGCTGTCAGGCCATTCATCACTGAGAGCTGGCGACGCCATTCAGCGTGAAAGTCGGCCACTGGCTGCCACGTGAGAGCGGAGGAAGGATCCTGAACGCTGGCTCGCAGCAACTGGTAACCGCGCGATGCGTAGAGCTGATCGCCGGCCCACGCCAGCACACGCAGTCGCGGGAAACGCGCTATACCAATCAGACGGCCGTGCAGATCGATAGTGGCTTCTTTCATTTCCTTTGGCGCGTCCGCGAGTCTAAGGCAAGAACGCCTTCATGCAGAAACAACTTCCACCGGCTTTTTCAAACTCCGAGGTATCGACGATGACCGGCGTCAGTCCCTCCTGATGAAGAATGGCTTCCAAGGGAGGCGTCATGTGAGGAGTGATGTAGCTGCCGTTGATCACGATCCCGTTGCCCATGAAGTGGTGAGCCTCGTCGGCGGCGAGCAGGTGCACTCGCTTCCAAATTTTATGCAGAGACGCGAGAGCCTCGGCCGAATAGGCGCCGGGAAAGATCAGAGCTGCGTCGTTGTTGAGCGGGCAGAGGCAGGTGTCCAGGTGGTAGCAATAAGGATCGACTAGCTGCAGGGACACGACTGGAATTCCCATTTCGGACATCGCGGCGGAAAATTTCTCGACGCCGCCGAGCGTGCTGCGGAAGCCATAGCCGGCGTAGATGCGGGAGCCGTCGGGATGCCAGAGTAAATCGCCGTGGCCTTCGAGGTAGTCGTCGCCGTAATCGAGTTCGATCAACTTGTAGTCGTGTGCGCGGAACCAGTCCACATAGAAAGGTACTTCGCGATGGCGTGACGGATAGACCATACGGCTCGGCACAACGAATTTTCCGTATCCAATTTTCTCGCCGGCAAAAACCTGATTAGCAGCGAAGACCATATCTTCGAGACCTTCGACTGGATCGACGGTTTCAACCTCGCATCCGTTCTGTTGCAGAACACCACACAGCGTTTCCCACTGACTGCGCGCTTTCCCTCGGTCCACTGCGGATTCTCTCGACATGTACGGGTTTTTCTGATCGACGACATCGAAATAATGCGGCGGACAGAGCAGGACCGTGGGCATACGATTGATGGTAGCCGGGCGAACAGAGCCGAGGCAAGGAGACAGGGACGAGATGTCGGCAGGCGTTGCCGACTATTCGTCACCTTGGGATGGAACGGCGATCAGAACGAGTGCGGATGTGGGAAGACTCCAACATGGGCACACGAAGCTCCGTGGCAAGCAACGTGCTCTCAATTCGGGATAAGTCGCTCTTCGAGGTTTTTGTTAGTAGAGCAGAAGGCAGTGAGAAGATGCTGAGCCGATGTGCCAATTCACAATGCTGCAAGCCCTTCCTGAAGCTCCGAGAGGGCAAGCTGTTTCTGGTCGAGACCGACCGCGTGACCAAGCCCGGAGAATCCGCCGTGCCTCCTTTTATTCGCGCCCGGCAGCAGCAACGGTGCGTGGAGCACTACTGGCTGTGTGATGACTGCGCCACGCACTGGACTCTCGTCTACGACCGGGAGCGCGGAGTGGCGCTGGCTACCCTGCACCGGCCCGCGACGAGCATTACCGCAACAGCTACAACCGTGCGCAGCGGGGCGGCATAGGACGAAGTTCGAGAATAGCGCTCTCATATCGCCTCCTACGCATAGCCCTCTTTCGCCCATGTCTTCCAGTCCTCGCGAACTGCTTTCAACATCTGTTCTGTGGCCTGGTGCAGCCACTTCCCTTTCTGTTCCTGCATGTGCTTGAGGATTGGCTTTCGGGCCGTTTTTGTGCCCAGATGGATGTTCGCAGTTTCCCATCCCATGGCGCGAAGCAGGCGCAATTCCTTGCCCGGGGCGCGGAGCGTGGCCAGTTCAATGCGCGAACAATGCGGACTCAGCCTGCGGACGATCCAGCGTCCACGTAACTGAACGAACGGATCGGGACAGCGAACCGCCCGGCTAATGATGGTCTGATACAAAATCTCGGCAGGGCCCTGGTCATCCTTGGCCCAATAGCAGGCGGACGACACCAGTGCTTTGGCTTCGCGGGCAATTCTGCCGCCGTGCCAGTCGGCGATGGCGACATAGCGCGCGTGCCCCAGGCTGCCGAGGCCTGCGACGCGACTCGCCAGTCGGTACGGTAGGTCGCGGGCGGGCATGAGGTGCTCGATGGCGTCGATCGCGCTGATCGGGACATCGTGTCTCACAGTCGGCAGGGCATCCATTTTCGCCCAGAAGTGGACTGGGTCGCGCAGTTCGCTCTCGGCAATCTGGCGCAGCCAGTCATTGTTCTCACCCAGGACAAACGCTAGTCCACCCATGCGTAAGCTTTCGCGATAACCCTCGAGAATGGCATCGCAGATGTCTTTCTGCTTGAGCGCCAAGTGACCGCCTTCGGAAGCCAGATGAGCGCTCACGGCGAGGCGGACGAGATCGTTGGCGTAGGACATGGGATGAGTCTCGTCGAAGTCGTTGACGCCCCAGATGAGGCGTCCTTCAACGTCGCGCCAGGTGCCGAAGTTTTCCACGTGCAGGTCGCCCACCGCGAGCACGCGCGGTCCCTTGGCAAGTTCGGGGCACACCTTCGGCCAGATCTGCGCCCAGCGGTAATAGGTAGCGCGCAGAAAGGGAAAGACCGCAGCCTTCATATTGAGGTGCTTGAGTCGGACATCCTTCTTGACGAGGTCGGTGCGATGGCCCAGCCAGTCTTCGAACTGGCGGGTCGCTTTCACGATGTTCATAGCGTTCGCAACGATAGCGAGGGAGGGCCCGGAAGTCAACGGGAGGAGCAGGTGGGAGAACACAGGCGGAGACAATCACCGGGCGTGGGAGAGGGCTGGTTCAGCTTGCATCCCACGCCCGGCAAATGCGGAGAGGAACAGGCACATCCTTCAAAACTTAGTGCTTATAGAACGCGGCGTTTTTCTCAACGAATTCCTTTTTTTCCTCCGGCACATCTTCGAGAGCATGAATTGAATCAGAGGTGCAGGCCGGAATGCAGGCGCCACAATCGATGCAGCCCTCGGGGTCGACGTACATCTGAGTGGCAGCCTCGTAGCCGGGCTCGTCCTGCTTGGGGTGGATGCAATCGGTGGGGCAGACCTCGACGCATAGTGAGTCTTTGATGCAGGTATCAGTGATTACATAAGCCATGATGAAATGATCTCCAGAATGAAATGAGCACTTCAGGCTCGCTCAACAAGGAGTGTAAGAAGTAGGGAGAGATCGGGCGGTGATTTTGATCACAGGCGGCTGTGCGCGGACAAAAAAAAACAGAGACTCGGCGGTGAGTGGGGCAATTCTGTCTTTCCTGGGACTCATGATGACAATCACGCGCAACTGTGACCGCGGTCACAGAAATTGAAAGGCGACAGGTCTTAAATAGGCACAATTGAACTAGGCCTTCTAGTCATAGGATCGCCCGGCCGCACCCACAGAACCCCACAAGCCGTTACCCCAGACGGCAGCGGCCGGGCGCTTGAAGGCTCCAAGATTGGTGCCCTCCCCACTCCCCCTTACCCCAAACCGCTGGTTCCACACCTAATTTTGTTCCTGAAAGTGTGTGTGCCGATAGACACACCGTGGCTTCCCGCACACTGATCGGCCCCTCTTTTCAGACACCAACCAGCCTGTTTTCAGTTAGATACGTTTTGGTTCCACTCCTGCCTCTCGTATTGGCGCAAGGCAATTCAACAGGGGGCAGACATGGAACGGACGGCTGGAAGGGCGACGACGAAGCGGGCAGCGGGAATCATACTGGCGCTATTCACTCTGGCAGTCGCAAGCCCGGCATTTGCGCAAGTCACGAAGCCGTCTGAGGCCGCTCCCGTCAACCGCGTCGTCCTGGTCAGCATTCCGGACCGCAAGCTTGCGGTGATAGAAGATGGCAACGTCATCGCCACATTCTCGGTCGCAGTCGGCGCGGCCGCGAGTCCCAGCCCCACGGGTGAATTCCAGATCGTCAACCGCGTTGCCAATCCCACGTACTACCGTCCTGGCACGGTGATCCCCAGCGGCAAAGGCAATCCCGTGGGAACGCGCTGGGTGGGGCTGAGCCAGAAGGGCTATGGAATTCACGGCACGAATGCGCCGCGGTCTGTGGGACACGCGGCGTCGCACGGATGCATCCGGTTGCGCAATCGGGATATCGAGAAGCTGTTCACGATGGTGCAAGTCGGCGACGTGGTTCAGATTCGCGGCGAGCGCGACGAACAAGTGGCGCAGATTTTCGGCAGCGGCGCGGACGACACGACCGTGGCAGCAGCAGACGTTGCCGAGCAGGACGGTGGGCAACCACAGCAGTCATCGACGTTTTGAGCTAGAGGAATTTGAAACTCAAAGTTTAAGTCTCAGGAGGACATCATGCAGATGGCAATCACATTCATGGCGGTGGTCGCAGGAATGATCTTTTCGCTGGCGGTGGCGATGCTGGCGGAGGAACTGATCTTCGGGCAGGTATTCCGCCTGTTCTTTTCACGGCAGGCGGTCGCAGTGAAATCTGGAGAGAAGCGCTAAGGCGCAAAGGAGAACGACGATGCTGGCGTTGAAGTATTTGCTGATTGCCGGTGGCCTCGGGATGATTCTCGTGGCTGTGAGTATTTTGGGTTATGACTTGTATCGCGAATTGCTGTACCGGCGTGCGCTCGCTACACCCGGAGCGGGCACGGTTCCGCCGCTTCCGGAATGGCGTTGGCGGACATCGCTGGCCCTGGCGCTGCTGGCTTGGGGGCCGATTCTGCTGGCGTTCAGCATTGTCGTGGTGCCGAGCGGCATGGCGGGAATCCGCATCAGCGAAGTGAGCGGCACGGTGCCGGGGACTTTGTATCCAGGTGTCCATTTTGTGACGCCGCTGGTCGAGGACGTCGCACTGTTCGACACGCGTGACCAGGTCTTCACCACCGGAGTATCGGAGGATGGCAAGAGTGCTGCGGCGAACGTATCGAGCAAGTCGCAACTGCTCGACGTGCAGGCAAAGGAAGGATTGACGCTGGGCCTGGCGATCACGGTGCGTTACCGGCTCGATCCCAAACGGCTGGACTACATTCAGAGCAACCTGCCGCGGCCGGTGGAGAAGGAGATTGTTCCTCCGATCGTGGCGAGCGTGTGGCGCGAACTGGTTCCGAACTATACGGTGCGGGACGTCTTCTCCGCCAAACGCGAAGAAGTGCGGCAGCGGGCGGCCGGCATGATCACGCAGAAGCTGTCGGCGGACGGAATCGTGGTGAAAGAAGTGATGCTCCGGGATATCCAGTTGCCGGTAGAGTATGCGAAGGGACTGGAGACGCTTCTGCTGAAAGAACAGGAAAACGATCGCATGGGCGTGGAAACAGAGTTGAAGCAGAAGCAGGTGCGCATTGCGGAACTCGAAGCCGAGGCGACGAAGGTGCAACAGATCAAGGCAGCCGAGGGCGAGGCGCAAGTTCATGTGTTGCAGGCTAAGGGTGAGTCCGATGCGATGCAATACACGCTCCCGCTGAAAGAGAAGCAGATCCAGCAGAGCAAACTGGAAGCCGAAGCGCGCAAGGAAGCGACCATTCAAAACGCGGAAGCCGCGGCTCAGGCCAAGGTCATCGACAGCAAGGCAGAGACCGAACGCAGAGAGTTGCTGGCGAAGGCGGAGGCGGATCGCATTCGTGTGACGGCGGCTGCCGATGCGGAGCGGATGTCGAGCGAGGCGGCGATTTTGAAGCAGAATCCGCTGCTGATCAACAAAATCGTGGCGGAGCGACTCTCTGACAAACTCCAGATCATGATGGTTCCGGCCGACGGCAAGTTCTTCTTCGCCAACGACGTGTTGCACAGTATGAGCGCGGCGAACCAGGCTAGCCAGGCTGAGGAACAGCCTCGATAGAATCTCCGGCTGATCACCAGGTCAAAGTCCCCACCCTCTCGCGAAAGGCGCGAGAAGGGTGGGGCACCCGGAGCAAGCCAGATTCAGTGGTGTCCAAACAGTACAGGGCGTGAGGAATGTCTTATGCGCGCAGCGGTTTATAATTTGGGCATTCCAAACGCCATCCCGAACTCTGTGAATCGCATCTCGCGCACTGCGCTCAGCCTCCGCTTTGCGATGCAACTCTCTTTTGTGCTGCTGGCGCTGGCGATCGCTACGCGCGCGGCAGACTGGAGCGGGCCCGAGCAGCAACTGGCGCGCAAGATTGTTGCGGTGACCGGGCCTGGCGCAGTCGCCCTCACGGTTGAGAACCGCTCATCCCTCGGCAAGCGCGACCGCGAGATTATTCAGAATGGTTTGCGGGGCACACTCGAGGGGCTCGGAATTCGCTTTGTAAAAGCCGAGCAGTCTGCCGCGACGGTTGCGATTTATCTTTCCGAGAATCCCGCGTCATACGTATGGGTGGCAGAGATCCGCCAGGGTGCGGGCGAGGCTGCGGTGGTCATGGTATCGGCGCCACGGCCTGTGGGCGCGACGACATCCCATGAGTCAGGGCCTCTCAGCTTGCGCAAGATCTCATTGTGGACGCAGGACTATCCGATTCTCGACGTTGCCGTACTCGAGGAAAATTTGGCACCCACGCGCATCGCGGTGCTCGACGCCGATAAGGTCTCTCTTTACCGGTTGCAGGGTGGCAAATGGCTGCAGGAACAAACGCTGGGCATCGTCCATGCGCGGCCATGGCCGCGGGATTTGCGCGGAAGGCTGATCCCGGCGAAGGATCACCTGCTGGACGCTTATCTTCCCGGGGTCATCTGCCGCAGTTCCGCGGGAGCGCCGTTGGCGTTGAATTGCCGCGAGACGGATGATCCTTGGCCGCTCGTTCCATCCGGACTGAGCGGGGGAACGTTTCCGGTGTTCCCCAGTGCCGGATCGTCTGCGGTGGCAATTTCCCCCATGGGAGCTTTCTTCGCTCCGACGCGCAACTTTTTCACTGGCGCTCTAACCCCGGGCGTGGGCAAGTTCACAACCGTGTCCAAGTTTTATTCCGCCGCATTCCTACCGCGCGAGAAATATCTGCTCTGGCTCTTCGCCGCCGCGGATGGCCGCGTGCATATGGTCGACGGCATCGGTGATCAAGGCCTTAAACTTGGCTGGGGCAGCGATCTGACGAGCGTGAAGACTTCGTGCGGCGCCGGCTGGCAGGTGCTGGCCACAAGTTCGGGAGAAGAAACGGGCGATTCCGTACGGGCGTATGAGTTTCCCGATCGCGATCCAGTCGCGGTGAGTGCGGCTGTCGATTTCCCTGGCAACGGCGTTGTTACTGCATTGTGGACAGAGGCGAAGGGCGACACGGCAATCGTGGTGGCGAGAAATCGAGAGACTGGAACCTATGAAGCTTTTCGACTGGCGGTTGCTTGTAGTCAGTAGCATCATGATGATCGCGGCGCTGGCGGCGATGGCCGAGACCCGCCCGCAGTACGGAGGCGTCCTGCATGTTTCTATGCGCGCCGCGCCCACTTCACTCGATCCGGCGGATCTTGATCTGGCGAAGCCCGATCCGCTGAAGAATATGCAACCGGATTCCGTTGCCCAACGCGGTCTGACGATGCTCATGTTCGACACGCTGGTGGCTACCGACGAGACTGGACGGATTCAGCCGGGGCTGGCGACGTCATGGCAGGCGTCGCCGGGAAATCAGCGGTGGCAGTTTCGCATTCGTCGTGGAGTGAAGTTTCATGACGGCACTCCGCTCAGTGCTGAAATCGCGGCCGCGTCCCTGCGCGTGGCAAATCCGTCATGGAACGTGAGTGCGGATGCGGACACGGTCGTGATTGAGTATTCCAAGTCCGACGCCGAGTTGCTGGCGGAACTGGCGTTGCCGCGGAACGCGATTTTGAAGAGGAATCCCGGCGTCACCCCTAGCGGCACGGGGCCGTTTCACGTTGTCGATTGGCAGTCGGGGAAAAAGTTGTCTCTGGCCGCGGAAGAGAACTGCTGGGGCGGGCGCCCGTTCCTCGACGCCATCGAAATCGAAATGGGAAAGAGCTTTCGCGATCAGATGACTGCGCTCGAACTGGGCAAATCGGATCTGGTGGAGGTAGCACCGGAGCAGGCGCACCGGATCTCGCAGGAAGGACGCCGTCTGGCGAGTTCGGCTCCGCTGGAGCTACTGGCGCTGTTCTTCACGCGCGATGCAGCGTCACCGGAAGAGAAGCTATTGCACGAAGCGTTGGCGCTGAGCGTGGAGCGCGGATCGATCCGCAGCGTTT
The DNA here is from genome assembly GCA_003166855.1 of Acidobacteriaceae bacterium. Taxonomy (GTDB): domain Bacteria; phylum Acidobacteriota; class Terriglobia; order Terriglobales; family Acidobacteriaceae; genus Sulfotelmatobacter. The sequence continues at coordinate 35,621 of PMUM01000443.1, forward strand.
TGCTGCAGGGAGCGGGACAACCGGCAGCCGGCATTCTTCCGAACTGGATGAGCGGCTACGGATTCGTGTTCCCCACGGACGCAGACTTGCCGAGGGCGCGGCACGCACGCGAGCAAGTCCGCACGGTGCCGACGTGGACTCTTGGATACGATGGCAGTGACCCGGTGGCGCGATTGTTGGCCGAACGGATCGCGCTCAATGCAAGAGATGCGGGATTGTCGTTGCAGCCTACGCCAGGGGCAACCGCCGATCTGCGGTTGCTGAGACTTCCGCTGGCGCCCGATCCGTGGATTGCGTTGACGGACGTGGCCACGCTGACAGGGACTCCCGCGGGAACAGAAGGCGGTTCCGCGGAAGATCTCTATGCGGCGGAAGTGGCGCTGCTGGCGACAAAGCGCATCATCCCCCTTTTTCATCTGCCGGTTTCATATGCGGCATCAGCGAATTTGAACAACTGGACCCTGCGCTCCGATGGAGGCTGGGCTTTGGCCGACGCGTGGCTGGGAAATGGCAAACCCTAATCAATGACCTTCCGCCGCAAACTTCTGGCCGTTTTTGCGCTGACAGTGTTTCTGTCGGTGGCGGCCGTGGCGCTGCTGGTGATTGGCGTAACGCGCAATGCGTTCGAGAAGACCGAGGAACAGCGGACCACGGCACTGGTTACGCAGGTTCAGCGCGAGTTTGGCCGCAGGGGAGATGAAGTGGCGCGGCGGGTAGAAGCGATCGCTACGTCCAATCCCGTCAGCCGCATGGCGACGACGTTGAATGGGACGTCCGCGGATTCCGCCGAATATTTTGACCTGGCAAAGCAGATGGCCGAGGGTTATCAACTCGATTTTCTGGAATTTCTCGACGGGCACGGAGCCATCATCTCGTCGGCGCAGTGGCCGGCAAAGTTTGGCTATCCTGATACCGCGTTTGAGAGTCTGTCTGCTGCGAGCGGAGAGAGCGCGTTTCTCAAAAGCGAAGAATTGCAGGATTCCACCTCCTTGGGACTCTTTGCCGTGCGAACAACGCGCATCAGCGAGCGTCCGGTTTACGTAATCGGCGGCCGGCGGCTCGACAAGAATTTTCTCACCGGCTTGGACCTGCCTGCGGACATGCGCGTCCTGCTCTATCAGAATCGCAGCGATCGTTTCTCGTCCGACTCGCTTCTGGATCCGTCTGCCTCGGGGAATGGTCCCGACGCCGCACGGCCTGCTGACAAGTTCGCGACATTGGTCGAGGCGGTGCGGAAGTACAACCAGGAAATGACCGGGATTGTATCGTGGTCTTCCGATCAGGCGGACGAAGAAGTGTTTCACGCGATTCCCCTGCGGGGAGTTGGCAAGGATCGTCCTTTGCTGGTGATTCTTCTGGTTGGACATTCGCGACGATCTTACGTCGAACTGAAACGGCGGATTCGTGCGTCGGCACTGCTGGCGGGTGGGGGAGGCATCATTCTGGCAATCCTGCTCAGTAGTTGGGTAGCGGCACGGGTGACGCGTCCAGTGGTGCAATTGGCGCGCGCGGCGCAGGATGTGGCTGCGGGCAACTGGGATACGCGGGTGGAGATCCCCGGCGGCGATGAGGTCGCGCAACTCGCGGAGTCCTTCAATCACATGACGGCCGAATTGCTGGCGCAGAAAGAACGACTCGTGCAGACCGAACGAGTGGCAGCGTGGCGCGAGTTAGCGCGGCGTTTGGCGCATGAACTGAAAAATCCTCTGTTCCCTCTTCAACTCACGGTTGAGAACTTGATGCGAGCGCGGACGCAGAGCCCCGAGCAGTTCGATGAAGTATTCCGGGAGAGTGCCAGCACGTTGCTGGCGGAGATCTCGAATCTGAAGAAGATCATCGGCCGCTTCAGCGAGTTTTCGAAGATGCCGCAGCCACAGTTGCAAGCGGTGCAGGTGAATGAAATCCTGGGGCAGATCGCAAAGCTCTATCAGGCACAACTGCAGGCGCCGGGGCGTGCTCCGATTGCCTGCAAGCTGGAGTTGAACGAGAACCTCGGGACAATCGCAGCTGATCCGGACTTGTTGCACCGTGCGCTGTCGAATCTGGTGCTCAATGCGATGGATGCCATGCCGAGTGGCGGCACGCTCACTCTGCGAACCCGACGCGACGACGGAAAAGTGATTATCGAAGTCGCCGACACCGGGTCTGGGCTCACACCCGAGGAGTGTGAGCGCATCTTCACTCCTTATTACACGAGCAAACAGCATGGAACAGGGCTGGGGCTGGCGATCGTTCAGTCAGTCGTCAGCGATCACGGCGGAAGAATCAGCGTGCGGAGCGAGCCCGGAAGAGGGACGACGTTCGTCATTGAATTGCCGGATAATCTTGAAGCGCTGCAGAAAACTACTGTCGCGCCAAACGCAGGCGAGAACAAAGGTCAGTTTGTCGATCGCAACTAGCGAGGAGGACGGTTGCCACTCAAAGCGCATCTTTTGATCGTCGATGACGAAGCCAACACGCTGGCTTCTCTGTCGCGGGCCTTCCGGCTGGCGGGACACGAAGCAACAGTGTGCGACAACGCGGTGAAGGCTCTGGAACTGGCCAAAACGCAGCATTTCGATCTGATACTTTCTGACGTGGTCATGCCCGGAAAAGACGGGTTAACCCTGCTGGAAGAACTGAAAGCGCAGGGAGTCGCCGCGCCGGTGGTGATGATGTCGGGGCAAGCGCACATTGAAATGGCGGTGAAGGCCACACGGCTGGGCGCGCTCGACTTTCTCGAGAAACCCATCTCCAGCGACAAGCTGATGCTTACGGTGGAGAATGCGCTGAAGTTGCAACGCCTGGAAAGCGAGAACCGGCAACTCCGCCAGCGCCTCGGAAAGCACCAGATCGTGTGGAAGGGTGAAGCGATGCGGCGGGTGATGGCGCAACTGGAACGTGTCGCCGCGAGCGAGTCACGAGTTTGCATCTTCGGGGAGACGGGCACCGGGAAGGAACTCGTGGCGCGGACGATTCACGAGCGCAGCCCGCGATCGGCCGGTCCGTTCGTGACTTTGAACTGCGCGGCTGTGCCCGCGGAATTGATCGAGTCCGAATTGTTCGGACATGAGAAAGGCTCGTTCACGGGCGCGTCCGGGCGCCATATCGGTAAGTTTGAGCAGGCTGATCAGGGAACGATTTTTCTCGACGAGATCGGCGATATGCCCCTGAACATGCAGGCTAAGCTGCTACGCGTGTTGGAAGAGGGCGAAGTCGAGCGCATCGGCGGCGACAAGCCCGTGAGTGTAAACGTTCGCGTGGTGGTTGCGACACATCGCGATCTGGAAGCGCGGGTCCGCGAGGAGAAATTCCGGCAGGATCTGTTTCACCGCATCCACGTTTTCCCGTTGCTATTGCCACCGTTACGCGAGCGGCGCGACGACATTCCAGCGCTGGTGGAACATTTTGCCGCGCAAGTGTGCGCACAGAACGGGTGGAAACCGGTGCCGTTCACCGCCGACGCGATTGAGGCCTTGCAATCTCATGCGTGGCCAGGGAACGTCCGCGAATTGCGCAATATGGTCGAGCGACTCATGCTGTTGGCCACCGAAGGGCAGGTGGATTTGCCAACGGTGCAAATGGCGCTGCCGAAAACTTCTTCCGCAGGAGCGGTTGCGTCCATTGACGCTGGCTCCGGTGCACTGGCCGATCGCGTGCAGTCGTTCGAGCGAGAGGTGATTCTCGCGGAATTGAAGCGCAGCCATCAGAACATGAGCCTAGCCGCGAAAAGTCTTGGCCTGGAGCGCAGTCACCTGTATAAGAAAGCGGAGCAACTGGGGATCGATCTGCGGGCCATGCGGCGAGAGCAGGGGCCCCAGGACTGACTTCAGGTCAGCGCTATTGGCAATTCCCCACTTCTCGCAAAGAACGCGAGAAATGGTGCACCCAGACCACGGAGATGGCTTTGGCAAAGACAGCCTGGATTCTCTGCCTCATTTTCATTTTTTCTAATTCTATTTTTGCGATTGAGCCGCCGTCGCCTGCTGCTTACGGAGTCCGCATAGAGCAGGCGTGGATTCCCATGAAAGACGGTATTCGCCTGGCTGCGACTCTCTACATGCCTGATGGCGCAAAGCAGGGAGAGAAGTTTCCTGCTCTGCTTGAGTATCTGCCCTACCGCAAGGATGACGGCACAGCCGCAGGCGATTATCCCAAGCACGCTTATTTCGCGCGGCGTGGATACGTAGGCGTGCGGGTCGACATTCGCGGATTTGGCGCCAGTGAAGGTGTTCCGCCCGAGCGGGAGTACTCCGAACAGGAGCAAGTGGACGGTGAAGAGGTCATTGCCTGGCTAGCGCGCCAGCCCTGGTGCAACGGCAATGTCGGCATGTTCGGCATTTCGTGGGGAGGGTTCACCGCGATGCAGATGGCGATGCGGCATCCGCCGGCCTTGAAGGCAATTGTAGCGGCGCACGCTACGGCGGAGTTGTTTCACGATGACGTCCACTACGTCGACGGGATGGCGCACATTGACGAATTCGAATTGAACATGGATATGGCCGAGGGCTGGGTAGGCGCGCCAGATTACTCGCTCGACGAAAAAGTCCTCGGGCCACGCTTCGACTCGCCACCGTGGTCGCTGCTCTACTTGAAGCATCAGCACGACGGTCCTTTCTGGCGCGACCGCGTGCGACCGCTAAGTGAGATCACGACGCCGAGCCTTCTGATTGGCGGCATGCAGGACGGCTATCGCGACAACGTCACCGACATGCTGATGAAGTCGAAGGCTCCGATCAAGGCAATTGTCGGGCCATGGAACCATTCATTTCCCAATGACCCCGACTTCGGACCCGCGACCGAGTGGCGCGATCAGGCGGTGCGTTGGTTCGACTATTGGCTCAAGGGACGGGACACTGGCGTTCGGGATGATCCGCGGCTCGTGATCTTCATGCAACATTGGCGTCCGCCGGATCCAACTCTCCAGGAGGTGCCGGGTGAATGGCGGCGAGAAGATGCGTGGCCTCCAAAGGACGCGACCGATACCACGCTCTACCTGCATGACAGTCACACGCTGGAAGGAACTGCCGGGGTTCAGGCAACGCATCAGTTGAAATACATTCCCACAGTTGGCGTCGAGGCTGGCTTCTGGTGGGGAGAACTATTGAGCGATCCGCGGCCAGTGGACGCTTTCAGTCTCGTTTATGATTCGGCGCCACTGGAACAGGAGGTGGCGATTCTTGGCCGTCCGCATGCTCGGCTGCGAGCTTCGGCGACCGCGCCGCTGGCGGATTGGTTCGCGCGGCTTTCCGACGTGGCTCCCGACGGTACGGTCACGCAGATTACGGGCGCGGGACTGAATGGTGCGCAACGGGAATCGATGACCGAACCACGTGATCTTGAACGCGGTAAGGTCTATCCACTGGACATCGAGATGCACCTGACTTCTTGGGTATTTCCCAAGGGCCATCGCATCCGTGTGGCGATTTCAAACGCGCTGTGGCCGATGGTGCTGCCCACGCCTTATGCGATGACAACGTCGCTCGAATTGGGCGGCAACGGCGGATCGCGGATTGTTCTGCCCGTTGTTCCGGTGCACGGGGCCACTGCATCGGAATTCTCGCCGCCTCAGCCGTCCGAACAGCGAACCGACATCAAGAATGAAGGATTTCCCTGGCCCGGCGAGTGGACGGTCGAACGCGATGAGGCTCACCAGAAAACGACGGTGCACTGGAAAGGCAAAGACGGATACACGTATCCGTGGGGCACGGAAAATGATTTCGAGAATCTCACCTACGAAGGCGACGACGCGCATCCGGAGACCTGCTCCGTGCGCGGCGAGGCGGAGAGCGTCTTTGCCCTGAAAGGCCGCACGCTGGTGTGGCGCGGACATTTGCTGGTGACCACCGACCAGAAGAATTTCTACTACAAATACGCGCGGGAGTTGCTGAAGGACGGACAGATGATCAAGAGCAAGAGTTGGCAAGAAACTATTCCGCGCGATCATCAATGATTTGAGCTGCAAGGCAAGCGTCTTGCTGGACAGAAGACGTAGCAAGCTACATCTCTACACGCGAACTAGGCTCCCCTTCAGTTCAGCGGCGAGCAACTGATGAAATAGTTGTTCGCCCGCTTCACGCCGCACGGAGAGGCGGCCGGCGCCATACGCCCGCGACTTCAGGCCGCGTTGCACGTCTTCACAAATGCCGAGATCTTCATCTTGCACGCGGTTGCCGACGTTGACTGATTCCGCGTTGTATGCGCTCCGCGCTTCGCTCACGTCGCTGAAATAGAAGTCGAAGATCACGGTGCAATGATCGGCATCCACTGGGATGACATAGTTCGTGTCCATGTATCCCTCGTAACAATTGATCATCAGGTTCGGATATTGCCAAAAATAACGGGCGCGGTCGCCTTTGCGGGTCGCGCCGGTGGCGGCATCTTCGTCGGAGGCAACCATGGGGCTCGACTGCAGGCAATAGCGATCTTCGTTCTCGATGGTGTACTGCTTGTAATCGAGCACCGAACTTAATCCCTTGTGCAGATGGGGCACGTGATATCCGCCGTCGAGGTAATTGTCGACGTAGACCTTCCAGTTGCAATGTATGTCGTAGCTCCTACGGTCGAAGTAGTGCAGCTTGCTGACGCCGAGCGGTGCAACGCGCATCACCAATCCGCCGAGAAATTGTTGCAAAGGCGCGGCCTGGGGGTCGAGGTTCACGAACACGAAGCACTCCCAGGTTTCCACGCGGATGGGAACCAGTCCGTTCTCCGCGCGATCAAAGTTCTGCACGCCATCGAACTCGGGCATGCCCTTGAGAGAGCCGTCGAGGCCGTATTTCCAGCCGTGGTAAGGACACTGCAGAATCTCCGCGTGACCGCAGGGCTGAGTCACAACGGCGGCAGCGTGGTGACGGCAGACGTTGTAGAAGGCGCGCAGCGTACCGTCGGCTCCGCGAACGACGACGACCGGTTCTCCGGCCAGCCGCGTGGCTATAAAGTCACCCGGCTTCTGCAACTGGTCGGTGCGGGCGACCAGTTGCCAGGTCTTGCCGAAGACGTTGAGCCTCTCGAGTTCGGCGATGCGCGGATCGACATACCAAGGCGCAGGAATGGTTGACGCCTCAGACAGCGGGGCGCGGTCGTTGTAGCTGGAAAGAATCTGTTCAATCGATGCTGGCATGTTTATGTTCTTGCAATGAAGGCTTTGACCGCTAACGGCGATGACTCCCGCGGGCCTTTGGTCGGACGCTGGGCGTGGCCTCTTCAACTGCGCCAATGGCCCGCCTTATCACGTCCAGAAATTGCTGGATTCTGGCTTCCTTCTTTTCTGCCAGTTCACCTTGACGGCGAAATAGCCCGGGATCGAGTTCCGCCGTAAGCAGTGCATCCTGGAAGCGCTCGACCATCCAATCGATGATCGAAACGATCATCTCGATGTCCATGTCTTTGCGCAGTTCGTGGCGCTCCAGCCCAAAGCGTACAAAGTGCACGGTGCCGTAAGGATCCTCGCTGATCAGGAAGCGGTTAATCTCGCGCTTCAACACGAAATCGGTGCCGTAATTGCCCAGCAAAGAGATGCGGTAGGGGATCCAATCCTCGTGGACAAGGTGTTCGGTGCGCACCAACCAGTAGCGGAGCACTTCGAAGAAGCCAGCCGCGCGGGTTTCCGCGGGTGCGTCGAGGTATTTCGCGAACGATCGGACCGAGCGCTTGTACACCTCGAAGAACAATCCGTCTTTGCTGCCGAAGTGCTGAAAGATGGAACCCTTGGCGATGCCGAGTTCGATGGCGATGTCCCCGACCCGGGCCGCGTGATAACCGTGTTGGGCGAAATGTTGGGTAGCCGCCTCAATGATCCGCGTGCGTTTCGCCTCCGACCTGGGACGCGTCGGGACCTGGCGTTGGTAGAGTGGGGGAGTGACGCGGTTGCTGGCGATTCCGGGCATAGAGAGTGACTGTAAGTCACGAAAGCATACCTGAGAATTATTTCGGTTTCAACTTCATTTTCGCTGCTATCTGCGATAGTGTGGTTCGATTCAGGACACGTTTGGTGACTTCAAGTCAAACCGGTAATGTCAGCGGCAAATCGGTCTACGACGCCATCGTGATCGGCGCCGGGCATAACGGACTCACGGCGGCAGCCTATCTGGCACGAGCAGGACTCTCCACGCTGGTCCTGGAGCGCCGGGAGATTGTTGGCGGCTGTTGTGTGACCGAGGAAATCGCTCCCGGCTGCCGCGTATCCACAACCTCTTATATAGCCAGCATGCTGCGCCCCGAAGTGATCTCTGAATTGAACCTGCCGAGTCACGGACTGCTCATGATTCCGTGCGATCCGGCGATCCAGGTTCCCTTCCCAGACGGGCATGTTGTGCCCTGGTGGGTGGATCGCGAACGAGCCCGAAAAGAATTTGCAAAGATTTCCGCAAAAGATGCAGCGCGGTTTGTGCAAGTCGATGATCAGCTAAAAAAACTGGCCCGTTACTTGCAGCCCTTCTTCATGGAGCCTCCGCCGGAAGTCGATACCTCCACCATCAGAGGGTGGACCGATCTATTCCGCGTCGGCAAACGATTTCGTGGCATCTCCAGCGCGGAGATCTCGCAACTTGTGTCGTTCCTTACCGGAAGTCTGGGTGAGTTTCTCGATCACAACTACGAGTCCGAGAAAATGAAGACGATGTTTCTGGCCAATAACGTCTATGGCAAGCATGGTGGGCCCTACCAGCCAGGGACGGCCATCGGACTGCTCTTTCACCTGCTCAGCGGCGGAGAGCACGAACTGCAGGGCTTCTACGGACACGTGATGGGCGGCATGGGGTCGATCACGCAGGCACTGGCTGCCGCGGGGAGACAACTCGGAGTAGAAATTCGCACTTCAACCTCGGTCGCTCGCATTGAGGTGCACAACGGCCGGGCACGCAGCGTTGTGCTGGAAGACGGCACGGAACTTCGCGCCCGCATCGTTCTTTCCAACGCCGATCCGAAGCGAACCTTCCTTGTTTTTCTGGACGCGAAAGAACTTCCCGAAGATTTCCTGTTCGCTGTGCGCGGAATCAAGATGCAAGGACCATGCGCAAAAGTAAACATGGTCCTGTCCGAAGAGCCGCGATTCACCGGAACGTCGCCGCAAGCTACGGCGCTCGAACGCACGTTTTATACTCTGGTTCCCTCGCTGGCATTTGCAGAACGCTGCTACGACATTGCCAAGTTCGGAGAGATCCCCGAAGAATTGTGGGTGGACTGCGTCGTGTCCTCAAATGCGGACGCATCCCTGGCTCCGCCGGGCACACATATTCTCACCTGCTTTGTGCAGTACGTGCCCTACCACCTGAGGGAAGGCNNATTGGGACGAGAAGCGGAGTCTGCTGGGCGATCGCGTTGTGAAGAAGATTGCGGAATATGCGCCGAATGTTCCGGGCGCAATCATGGCGCGGCAGGTACTCACTCCGCTCGACCTGGAGCGCACGTACGGGTTGACCGAGGGCAACATTTTTCACGGCGACCTGCGACTGGAGCAGCTTTTCTTTATGCGCCCGGTACCAGGATGGTCGCAATATCGGACGCCCATTGATGGACTCTATTTGTGCGGAGCGGGTGCGCATCCCGGTGGCGGCGTGACCGGCGCTCCCGGACGCAACGCCGCCCATCAAGCGCTGCGCGATTGGAAGAAGGGACGATTGCAGGAGGAGCAAGCATGAAGAAGAAAGGCATTCTCGAACGATTGAAGGAAGGCCCGGTGCTGGGCGACGGCGGCTATTTGCTGGAACTCGAAAAACGCGGGTGGGTGCGCGCGGGTCCGTTCACGCCGGAAGTGGCCCTGACGTATCCGAACGCTCTACGGGAACTGCACATTGAGTTTCGCGAAGCCGGCGCCGAGGTACTTCAGGCGCTCACGTTCTACGCCAGCCGCGACAAACTGGCCACGGTGGGCCTTGAGAACCGGCTCGAGGAACTGAATCGCTCGGCAGTCCGAGTCGCTCGCGAGATCGCGGGAAATCAATGTCTGGTCGCCGGCAATCTGAGTCTGACCTGGATGTACGAGCCCGGTAGCCCGTCTGCCGCCGATCGCGTCCGCAAGACCTTTGACGAGCAACTCGCCGTGCAGGTCGACGAGGNNCATCGACTTCATCATCGGAGAAACGTTTTCCTGGGTCGGCGAGGCCCTGATTGCGGTGGAGCGCGCCAAGCGCACCGGCCTGCCTGCGATGGTCACCATCTGCTTTGAGAATAAGGATGAGACCGCCGAGGGCATGAATGCGGCCGATGCCGCGAAAACGCTATTTGACGCAGGAGCCGACATCGTCGGAATGAATTGCTTGCGTCCGCCGGAGCACATCCTGGGACCGATGGAGCAGATGCGCAAGGCGGTTTCAGGATATCTCGCGTGCCAGCCAGTCGCATATCGAACGCCGAAAGACAAGCCAGACTTCACGAGTCTTCCCGAATTTCCTTACGCCCTGGATCCTCTGCAACTCACGCGCAAGGACATGGCAGACTACGCTGTGCAAGCTCGCGATCTGGGGATCAACTACATCGGCGCGTGTTGCGGGACGGTCGCCATGCATATTCGCGAGATGGCGCGGGTGCTCAACAAACTACCCGAAGACTCTCGCATCTGGAAGAAGGGCGGCGAGAAACCAATGTCGGGGTACGAATACTACGACCACGACAGCATGAAGGCATAAGACTGCGTCGAAATCAGCGCGGACCCTCGTTCACCGAGGGCCCGTGTATCATTACAGTTCGATCCGCAGATTATCCAAGTCTAATTATCCCGCTTTGCGAGCGCTGGGTTCCTGCGCGTGCACCAGAGGGACATCGACAAGGTGCTCGCTCAGAAACCATACCTGGAGTTCGTTGGCACGCAGAACGTCGCTGACGACCAAATCGTTGGTGCCGTCATCTCCAATTTCGGAAGCACGGCGCGCCAGTTGCCGGCAGTGACCAATAATGATCTGATGCGCATCCAGCAGTCGCGAGATCTGCACAGGTACTTCTTCCCTACCGCGCGGCGGACGCTCGATGCGTGTGGTCTCGGCGACATCAGCAGCCATGGACACCGAGACTCCGCCGAGCAACTGGATTCTTTCGGCAATCTCATCGACGATTTCCACCTGCTCGTCGTAGTGCTTATCAAACAAAAGATGAAGCTGATAGAACGTGGGCCCGGCGACCTGCCAGTGCGACTTCTTGTAAAGATCCCGTAACGTCATGGTGTCGGCGAGCAACAGATTCAGCTGTTCGGTCATTTCCAGACGAACCGGTTCTTCCAGTTCGAGCGGCAGACCGTGAGAGACCGTGCCGTAGGCNNTGAATTTCACTGGCACGCTGGTGAATCCGGGGCTGTGCGTTGATTGTAGTTCGACGAGTAGCAAGTTCTTTCTTCGCCATAGGACGCCTCCCAATTCCGCGCATATTAAGGTTAGCAGGGATTGATCGAACCCAGCGAGAGGACTCGAGATCATACCCGCAATACCGCTTGGATGTCGGCGATCCGCAAGAGGATGCGTAGTTTCGCAGCTTATGGAATCGCGCAACCGAAGGAACCGTCGGCGAGCAACGGCTTCCAGCCGGCACGAGCGACGGATTCCGGGAACCAGATCGCGCGCACACCGCGACCCGTTCGGGAGCTCTAGGAGAAGTTTGACGGCACCCCACCCGGTTGTTATGATCGAAGTGCGGGGTGGAGCAGTCTGNNCAAATCCACCCCCCGCAACCATTTACGGATTTGAGGGACTACCGGCGTAGTCCCCAATTCCAAAATCACTGGATGGTGGCTGTTTCGGGCCTCAAATTCTTCAGGGAAACTTCCTTCGCACTACCCTTCAGTTGCTTTTTGATCGCGGGTGGCAAAACAAGATCTGCTACCCGGCTATTGGCTCGGCGCTTGGTCTTCTCAAATGCTGAGCCGTAGGTATTCATGGTCGTCTTGATGTCGGCGTGCCGCATGAGACGCTGCTGCACCCCGAGCGGTGTGCCGATATCATCAATCAGCGTTCGATAGGTGTGCCGAAAGCTGTGCCAGCCCACTCCCTGCAGCCCGATCTTTTCACCCGCTGGTCGCAGATAGTCTTTCTGAATGGCATCGCCGTGGACCGGGCGTTTCGTATCCGCATTAGCGAATAGCCAAGCCTCCGGCGTTTCGACACATTGCTTTCGCCAATCCTCCAGAACGGACACTAGCTTGGAATCCAGAAACACTTCGTCCTCTGAAGCTCCGGTTTTTCCCCCGTTCCAGACGTAGCGGCCCACAATAGATCGGGTCAACGTCAGTATCCGCCCCTTCAAATCAAAGTCCTGCCACTGCAATGCCCTGATCTCACTGATGCGCAAGCCCAGGCACATTGCAATCATGACCATCACTTGAATGTGGTACGGAAGCTCTGCGAGAAGAGCCTGATATTGCTCGACCGTAAGCACAACTTTCTTGCGAACCCGTTTCGTCACGCCCTTGATTTCGACTAACTGCATCGGGTTTCTCTGAGTCTCCAAAATTTCCCATTTCATCGCGTACTCAAAAATGCGATGCAGGAGACCCTTTATGTTGGACTTCGTTTTGGGAGAATGCTTCAGCTCCTTCAACCACTGTTCCACCTTGAGGGGCTTTTTCACTTCGGCCACAGGAGCCTCGCCCCATTGTGGCAAAATGTGCACTTTCAAAATGGATACGTAGGACTTCTTGGTTGAATACCGTTCTGGCATTGCTTCATGCATGTATCGCCTTACCAATGCTCCGAACGATTGACTGGAAGACTGCTCCATCCGCTGGTATCGCAACTCTCTCGACCCCTGCCAGGCATGATCTTCCGTTGGCCACGCTTCCACATCTCCCGCTAACATTACGCTGCGCTTTCGCGTAATGCCCATCTCGTCCGTGTCGTAAAAGCGCCAAACCCACACATCCGGGCCTCGCGTTCTCTTCTTGCGGACAATCGTGCCCACGTCTTGCTGTGTGCGTTTCAAGAAGCTTTCCTCCTTAAAGCGCGCACGGATGACGATTCTGACTGTACACGACAACGCATGTGGGAAACCAGCTCAGAAATTCGAAAGCGCCAGCGCTTGCGAAGCCCGTTTCCTATCGGGTGTGCGGGGAGGTCTCCTTCCCGTGCCATCTTCTTTACCGTCACGGGACTGATCCTGAGAAAGTTTGCTGCTTCTTCAGGCGTTACGAATGGCTCATTGTCTTCTGCTGCGTTCACGGTACTACTCCATTTCAACTCGTTCTCACACTCCGAGCGCCTCACCCTGAACATGGCCCTGCGAATGTGTCGTGCCTGCATGGTCTTGGCCGGTGTGGATGGCCGTGCTGTGTGAAACATCGCGACTCAAGTGCTGCGCGAGTTCCGATTTGTCGTTGGTGTAAATCTGGGCATCGTAGCGTCCACGTGAGACAGCGACATACGCCATGCGGCTATTCACCAGATGCGGACTTTCTTCGGTGCCCGCGTGGATCAGAACACGGTCAGCGGTCTGGCCTTGGCTGCTGTGGCTGGTAACGGCGTAGCCGTAGTCGAGATGAGGGTGGCGCCTCAGTTGGAATTCCACCACTCTTCCTGAATCGGTGCGCACGGCAATCTCG
>PMUM01000209.1 GCA_003166855.1 Acidobacteriaceae bacterium
GTGTCGCCGACTTCATCGCCGAGATCGTCGGAGATGCGGCAGTAGGCGTAGACGTTAAAGAAATGCTGGCGCAGGCGGCGGGGCAGGAACCAGCTGGCGACGGAGAAATTTTCGTAGTGGGTGCGGGCGAGGCGAGCGCAGTATTCGCGGGCTTCGGCGAGCGTGGGTGCGGTGGCGGGGATGGCGTAGTGTGCGGGCAGGCGGGACCAGCCGAGGGCGGCGGGTGTGGCGAGCGGCCGAGTTTGAGCGGCGGTTGGAGTCACAAAATGTTTCGCGACATCGGCACGAAGTTTCATCCAGCTGACGTCGCCGTTTCTTTCGCCCCTTCGGAAGCCTCAGGGCAAGCTGTGGGCTGCATTCTTTCGCCGCTCCGCCGCTGGGTTCGCGCAGTCTCGCGAGAATTCCCGCCGACGCTACCGGCAGCACAGGCGTTGCAGGGATCCTTCGACTGCGTAACTGGTTCGCATTCGCGAACAGCTACTTCGCTCAGGATGACAAATCTTATGAACCTAGTCGACACGACTGAAGTCGTGTCCTTCCCAACCTCGCCGAATCAGTGGCCGGGGATGATTGCGGTTTTGATGTCGCCTCCGCGGTTCAGCATGTGCCGGAGAACCTGTTGCAGGCGCGACAGCGGCGCCTCCCCGGTGATGTAGTCGGTGGGGCGAATTTTCTTGGCCGCGATCAATCCGAAGGCCCGGCGAACTGTTTCCGGCGTGTGGTGGAACGTGGCCTTTAGAGTAATTTCTGAGTAGTGCAGGCGGTTGGTTTCGAGCTGCACTTTGGTCCCATTGGCACAGCCGCCGAAGAAGTTGACGGTGCCGCCTTTGCGGACCATGTCGACGGCCCACTCCCACGCTTCCGGCTTGCCAACGGCTTCGATCACGACGTCGCAACCGCGCTTCTGCGGAGAAAGTGCGCGGACGGCGTCGACTACGTTGGTCACCTTTGTCGTCTGGATGATTTCGTGTGCGCCCATGTGCTTGGCGGCTTCGACCTGGCCGTCGCGCTTGACCACGGAAATCACGTTGCAGCCGATAGCGCGGGCGACCTGGACGAACATGAGGCCGATGGGGCCTCCGCCGAGAATGGTGACGGTGTCGCCGATTTCCACGCCGGTTTCATGCAGTCCGCGCAGGACGCAGGCCAGAGGCTCGGTCATGGCCGCCTCTTCGACGCTAACGCCGGGCGGGATGATCAGCATGTTGGCTTCAACGATGCGTTTCGGGACGCGAATGTATTCGGCGTAGGCTCCATTGTTGAAGAGGAGATCTTCGCAGAGGTTCTCCTGATGCTTGGAGCAGTAAAAGCACATCTGGCAGGGGGCGGAGTTGAGGGCAACGACGCGCATGCCCTTCTTGAAGCCGTTGACCCCGGCGCCGACTTCCTCGATGACTCCGGCCAATTCGTGGCCGAACAGAGCAGGGGGGACGATCATGCGGGCGTGATAGCCGCGCTGGTATACCTTGAGATCGGTGCCGCAGGTCAATGCGACTTGGACTTTGACCAGAACCTCGCCGTCACCCACGCGAGGGATGGGGACTTTTTCAATCTTAAGGTCTTCTTTGCCGTACAAGACGGCGGCGGTCATTTTTCCGTTCACTGCTGGCTTCCTTCCCAAGTACTGCTAACCACAGGGGCTAAAGCCCCGCTGATTTGTTGCCCTTAACGGCACGACTAAAGTCGTGCCCTTCCACTAACCGAGCCACGAACTGCCGGGCTGAATCATGATCTTCATTGACGAAGGTTGCGGATGGGCGGCCAGATCCAGGGCTTGCGGGCTCTCGGAGAGCGGGAAGCGGTGGCTGACCAGCCGTTCCAGATCCATCACACGGTTCATGACAAAACGGATCGACTCGTCCTGCAAGTCGACCGATGCACTATAGGACCCCACCAAGGCTTTCTCATCGACACAGACGGCTGCAGGATCGATCAAGGCCTCTCCGTGCTGCGTTTGTGCAAACAGCAATACCCGGCCACCGGGACGGGCCGCATCCATCGCGGTGCGAATAAGGGAGTTGCCGCCAACCGCGAGAATTACCGCATCGGCGCCGCGCCCCTGAGTCAACTCGCGGACACGATCAACTACATTTGCCTGCGATGCATCAATTGTAAGCTCTAACCCGAAACTTGATCCTATTCTAAGCCTCTCCGGATACAAATCGGAAGTAATTAAGGTGGCGCCGGCCTGCCTGACTAGCACACTCAATATGATGCCAATGGGACCTTGACCGATGGCCAGAACGGTTTCGCCCCGGCGGAGGCGCAAAGCCTCGATCCCCTTCATACAGGTGTTGACCGGTTCGACGAAGCAGGCCTGCTCGAAGGAAACGGCGTCTGGGATGCGGACGGTGCCATGTTCGACAATCCAGTCCATGACCCGGACGTATTCGGCGAAACCCCCGCCGGACGGCTCGAATCCGGCGGTGCAGCCGACTTTCTTGTAGGTGGAGCACTGGGCGAATGTCTTGTTCTGGCAGTAAAAGCAATGGCGACAAGGAATGTGGTGGAAGACCATGACGCGGTCACCGGGACGGTACGTCTGGACGGCCTCGCCTACCGCGGCGACAACGCCGGAGGTCTCGTGTCCGAAGATGCGGGGGGCGGAATGGGAGCCGGTGAAAATTTTTTTGAGGTCGGTTCCGCAAACGCCGCAGGAGTGAACGCGGACGAGCAGCTCGCCGGCGCCGATCTTGGGGACGGGGACGGTTTCCAGGCGGACATCGTTTACACCGCGGTAGACCGCAGCTTGCATGGTCGCGGGGATCGAATCCTGGAGAGTTTCGACCGAGTACTGTCCGGCAATGGCCATGAGATGTGTTAGATGATGGTAGGGGTAGGTTCGTTTCAAATCAAGGGGATGGGGGCCGCGTTGGTAACGGGCGGGAGGCTTTCGTGCGGTAGCGTACGGTCGGCGACCGAGGTAGGGGACGGGTCCGCGGGCGAGACGCCCCCGGGACAGCCGGCAGGATGCCGGCGCTACTTATGAGCATTCGTGCTATGCTGCGCAAAACTTCGGGAATCCAGGATTAACCGTGCTGATTGAAATGCGGCTCGAGAACTATGCGGTGATCGACCACCTGGTGGTGGAGTTCGGGCAGGGGCTGAACCTGCTGACGGGCGAGACCGGGGCGGGGAAGTCGATCCTGGTGGATGCGCTGGCTCTGCTGCTGGGCGACAAGGCTTCGAGCGATGTGATTCGTGCGGGAGCGCAGCGCGCCGTGGTGTCGGCGGTGTTTGAGGTCGAGGGTGCGGCGGAGAAACCACTGGTGGGAATTCTGGAGGCTAACGGGTTGGACGAGTCCGATGACGGGACTTTGATTCTGCGGCGGGAAATTGCGGCCGGGGGGAAGGGGCGCGTGTTCGTGAACAACCAGCCGGCGACCGTGGCTGTCTTGCGGCTGCTGGCGCCGCATCTGGCGACCATCCATGCGCAGAACGAATCACTTTTGTCGTTTGACGGCCCGGCGCGGCTGGAGTTGCTGGACGCGTTTGCCGGCAGCCAGCTTGAGTCCGTGGAGACGACGTACGCGGCGTGGAAAGAAATTCGCACTCGCATTGAAGAACTGGAGCAGGGAGAGCAGGACCGGTTGCGGCTGGTCGATCTGTGGATTTTCCAGAAGCGTGAAATTGAAGAGGGGCGGCTGCAAAGTGGAGAAGATGAGCGGCTCGAGGGCGAGAAGCGAGTCCTCGCTAACGCGGAAAGAATTTACAACGCGGCGATGAACGCGTTTGATCTGCTGTATGAGGGGAACGGCTCGACGGCATCGTCGCTGCGGGCGGCGCAAAAGCAGATCGAGGAGTTGGTTCGATACGAGCCCAAGTTTCAGGAGGCGCTGGCGGCGCTGGAGACGGCGCGCATCAGCGTGGAGGATGTGGGAGCGAGCGTGCGGGATTATGCGGGAGGAATTCATGCGTCGCCGGAGCACCTGGCGCAGGTGGAGGACCGGCTCGCACTGCTCGATCGATTGAAGCGCAAGTATGGTCCGACTCTGGATGAGGTGATTCAGTTCGGGGTGGACGTGTCGCGGAAATTGTCAGAGGTGGAGAACAAAGACGAAATCTTGCGGGGATTGCGGGCGGAGTTGGCGAAGGCGGCTGGGGAATATCTGCGGGCGGCGAGGGCGCTGTCGAAGAAGCGTGCGGAGGCGGCGCGGCGGCTGGAGAAACTCGTGGAGGCGGAGATTAACGATCTGGCCATGAAGTCGGCGTTTCGGATTGAGATGACGAGTTCGGAGGAAGAAGGGAACTGGACGGGATCGGGCATCGATCAGGTGGTGTACATGATTTCGACGAATCCGGGAGAGCCGTTGCGGCAACTGGAACACATTGCTTCGGGAGGAGAGTTGTCGCGGGTGATGCTTGCGCTGAAGGCGAGTGTGGAGGCGGGGGCGCGTGAAAGAGTCAAAACCCCCGCCCTGTCGCAAAAAGCGCGACAAGGACGGGGCACCCAGAGAACTTTGGTGTTTGATGAGATTGACACTGGGATCGGGGGACGGGCGGCGGAGGCGGTGGGGAAGAAGCTCAAGTCGCTGGCGCGATCGAATCAGGTTTTGTGTGTGACGCATCTGCCGCAGATTGCGACTTTTGGCGATCATCATTATGTCATCGAGAAAAAGGAATCGGGCGGGCGTACACGGACGAGCATTCGCGCGGTAACGGGCGAGGAGCGCACCGAAGAGGTCGCGCGCATGCTGAGTGGGGCGAAGCTGACTGAGACTTCCCGCAAGCATGCCGAGCAGATGATTAAAGCGAACGCGTGAGGCGGAGTTCCTTCCGGGGTTGTTGATGAGATGATTCGCGCTAGCGGGTGATGATCAGGTCGTTTGAGGCGCGGCTGTCGGCCAGGGTGGTATTGGCAGCGCCGTCGGCTACCTTGATGTTGAAGTTGACGGTGATCTTGGCCTTGGTTTCGACGGGCTGACCGTCTTGCAGGACCGGCTTGAAGCGCCACTCCAGTACCGCTTGCCGGGCCGCCGAGGAGAGGATGGCGGGACCGCTCAGCACGCGGAGATTCTGAATCACGCCGTCGGTGCCAATCAAGGCTTGCAGCACTACGGATCCCTGAACATTCATGTGCTGCGCCAGTGCCGGATAGGTCGCACTCGCGCGGGTGGCTTCGACGGACATAGGCTCGTGCTGGGCTGCGTTGGTGGCTGCCGCAATGGCAGGTTGCGCCGCGGCGGCCGTCGACGGGTGGGTGATTTCCAACTTCGCTGCGTTGGTGCCAGGGTGAATCCTGCTGTGCGCGTCGCCGGCGATTACTTCCACGTCCAGCGGAGGCAGCACGGTGCGGGTGACGGCGGGTGCGTCCGCGGACTTCGCCTCAGAGGAGGCCTTGGCGGCCGGGATGCGAGCTTTTGCGGTGTTGGACTTTGCCGGCGCGGCGACTGCGGGGACCGGGGTGGCTACCGTCTTCGAAGCTACGGCAGGCGTGGGCCCATCGGATTCCAGCAGGGATTGATCAGAGCCGAACCAGAACTCCTGGTCTTTCAGGACGACCGCGACGAGAGCAACGACCAGGAGAACGAGCGCCAGCAGAAGTCTGCTGCGTTGCGGATTGGTAGAGGCCGCTCGGGTCTTAGAGTTGCCTACCATCGGTCTGGTCTTAGGCTCTTGCATGGTCGCTGACCTGGGAAGTCTCGCGATGACATTAATATGTTGCGTCAGATCGACTGTGATCACAATGGCACGGGGAGGGGGGTTGGTGGCACGAGGGGGCCATGCCGAAAAAATGGTTCTGCAATGGGAAAAGTGTGATCCGGAGAGGATCCCTTTGTGATGTCCGTCACTGAGCAGGCAAGATCCTTCAGCTATAGGCAGAAGGATGAGCCCACAAAATGTGAAGGATCGGGAGGCGTGGCTGCAGGGGACCTCGGCTCGGTGCGAGGACGTGGCAGCGAATGGGCTGACTCCGTGGCGGCTTGTCCTGTTGGGAGCGCCGGGAGTCGGCAAAGGTACCCAGGCTGACTTGTTAAACCAGCGGCTGGGGGCCTGTCATCTCTCGACGGGCGACGTTTTCCGCGCCGCGAGCAGCCGGAGCGAGTGCGAGCAGAGCCCGGCCATGAAGGAGGCTCTGGGATACATGCGCCGCGGGGCCCTGGTGCCCGATTCGACGGTGTGGGATATGGTGCGGGAGCGGGCGAGTTGCCTGCGCTGCGGGGGAGGGTTCATCCTTGACGGATTTCCGCGCACGCTGGGGCAGGCTGAGTCGCTGAAGGGGTTGCTGGATAGCGAGGGGATCGCGCTTACGGCGGTGGTGAATTATGAACTGCCGACGAGCGAAATCGTCGCCCGGATCGGCGGCCGCCGCACTTGCGAGAAATGCAAGGCGGTGTTTCATGTGACCGAACGGCCTCCGAAAGTCGCCGGCCGGTGCGATCACTGTGACGGAAGGTTGTTTCAGCGGGAAGATGACCGGCCGGAATCGATCCAGGTGCGGCTGGAAGCTTATGATCGCAGCACGGCGCCACTGATTGATTTCTATCAGAAGGCTGGATTGCTGGTTCGGGTCGCCGCCAGCGGAGTGCCGGGCGAAATTCTGGAAATCACGCTTACGGATCTCAAGTCGCGGCGAGCGGCGCAACTGGCGGCCTGACGCGTTCGAATTTGATCCTCCGGGCGGAGGATTCCAAAAGAAAATGTTATCGGTCGCGCCAGTCGACCGGATGGCCCCTCCCAGTTCAGGGTCCAGATTTCCCCGTTCACTGCTAATCCCAGCGCTTTCTGTGGCTTACGTTGACCATCCCGGTACTTTCCGGTAGTTTATTGGTATCGCCACAATGGGGATCGTGTACCCTGAAGGTACGGGTTTTGTGGCAGTTCTTGCATCTTAAAGACTGAGAGCAGATTCCTCGCTTCGCTCGGAATGACAGACCAGAGGGAGTTTTCTGGAATGACAACCGGAGCGCGACTGGGGATTTGAGGAGCGGGCTTACATTGTGTCTGGACTTCTAGCGAAAAACGACGGAAAGACTTTATTGCTGCTCAAGCCGAGGGGGTTCTGCGCGGGGGTAGTGCGGGCGATTGACGTGGTCCGCATTGCTCTGGAGGCGTTTGGGCCGCCGATTTATGTGCGCAAGGAGATCGTCCACAACAGCTTTGTGGTCGACGAACTGCGCGGCAAGGGCGCGATTTTCGTCGACAGTGAGGACGAAGTGCCGAACGGCGAGCGCATTATTTATAGCGCGCACGGAGTTTCGCCCGAGGTGCGGGAGCACAGCGCGAAACGCGGGCTGCGCGTGATTGATGCGACGTGTCCCCTGGTGACCAAGGTTCACGTGGAAGCGGCGAAGTTTGCTAAAGAAGGATTCTCGCTCATCCTGATTGGCCATAAGGATCACGATGAGGTGATTGGGACGCTGGGCGAGGCTCCTCTGGTGACGCAGGTGGTGGGGTCGCCGGAGCAGGTGAAGTCGCTCAAGGTGCCGGATCCGGACCGCGTGGCGTACTTAACGCAGACGACTTTGAGTCTCGATGAGACCAAAGACATTATCGCGGCGCTGAAGAAGAAATTCCCCAACATCAAGGGGCCGGCGGCGCAGGATATTTGCTACGCGACGGAAAACCGGCAGGTCGCGGTGAAGCAGGTGGCGTCCGAGGCGGACTTGCTGCTGGTGGTGGGATCGGAAAACAGTTCAAATTCGAACCGATTGGTCGAAGTGGCGCGCAACCTGGGCACGAATGCGCATCTCATTGATAGCTGCAACGACATTGAGCCCGAATGGTTGAAGGGTGTGAAGACGATTGCACTGACCGCCGGGGCCTCGGCGCCGGAGCACCTGGTCGAAGAGACCGTGATGTTTTTGCGTGACAAGGGGTTTGACAACATGCAGGAACTCGAAGTGATGCCGGAGAACGTGCGCTTCGGGCTTCCGCCGGAGATTGTGGAGGCGATCGCCGCCGCTCCGGCCAACGCAAGTGCGGATTAATGGAGCCGCCAACCGATGAATATTGACTCCCCCGATGCTCATTTAGCCTCCTCTTCCATAGGTTCAAATCCCCAGCTTCGCTTCGGAAAAATTGAAGGTTTGGGCGCCCGTGTGGGCGCGGCGGTCGCGGCTGCGCGGAAGTTTCTGTTCTCGCAGCAGCATGAAGAGGGGTATTGGTGCGGGGAACTCGAAGCGGACACTACGCTCGAGTCGGATTACATCTTACTGCACACGCTGCTGGGAACCGGGAACCAGGAGCGGTTCCAGAAGTGCGCGAACTGGATTCTGCGGCATCAGAATGAAGATGGCGGCTGGAGCATTTATGCGGCTGGGCCATCCAACATCAGCGCTTCGGTGAAGGCGTATTTCGGGCTGAAGATGGCGGGATATACGGCGGACCATCCGGCGATGGAACGCGCCCGCAAGAAGATTCTGGAGATGGGCGGCGTCACCGAGGTCAATACATTTACCAAGATCTATCTGTGTTTCTTTGGGCAGTATGACTACGACGCGGTTCCGGCGATTCCGCCGGAGATCGTGCTGTTTCCGAACTGGTTCTGGTTCAATATCTACGAGATTTCTTCGTGGTCGCGCGCCATTCTGGTGCCGCTGTCGATCTGCTACGCCAAGAAGCCGTTCAAGAAGATTCCGCGCGAGATGGGCGTGGAAGAGTTATTCGTGGGCGGGATGCAGAAGTCCCGGATGCACCTGCATTGGGCGAAGAAGCTGGTGTCGTGGCGGAACTTCTTCCTAGTGCTCGATCGTATGACGCACTGGCTGGAGCGGGTGCATGTGCGTCCGCTGCGTTCGATCGCGCTGAAGAGTGCTGAGAAGTGGATGCTGGAACGCTTTGAGATGAGCGACGGGTTGGGCGCGATTTATCCGTCGATGATGAACGCGATTATTGCGCTGCGCTGTC
>PMUM01000047.1 GCA_003166855.1 Acidobacteriaceae bacterium
TCGCCGACGAAGTTTACCGCCAGGCCCGTTGTGCTGCTGCCAAACATCCTCGTCACGGGATTCAGTTCCTGACCGCCATTCTGCAGGTTGGCTCGGGTTACCAAGAAGTCTGCAGTGCTGAAGGCGGCGCTGGTGGCGAATAGAAGACTATTCTTACGATCCCAAAAGCGATGGCTGGGCGCTTCCGGCAATTTCGCAGGCTGCACCGGCATTATGAGTGGCGTTGGTGAGCTTGATTCCGCCGCAATCGCTGCGGGCTGAAGCAGCGCGAGGGAAACTTCCTGCGCCCGCGCCGGCCTGACTAAAGTCAGCAGGGCCAGCAGGATAGCCGTTCGAGGTCCGAAAATCGCGCCGCAGCATTTTGTCAGCATGACGTTAGTGAGTGTCCTGATTGGCCACTGGTACTAGTACTAACGAAAATGCAGACGGTGGAGAATGGCCCCTAGGTGCTACCTCAGGTGTCTGGGGTCCTAGGGCAGGTTACGAAAGTTCCGCGATTGGATGCTGGATAAGAGCGGCCAACTAAGTTTGCCGACCGCTCTTCACTTCGCTTTACGGCGTAACCGTGAACACGGTGCTGCTGGTCGCCTTGCCGCCGGGGGTTGTCAGGACCACCTTTCCGGTTTTGGCGCCCGTAGGTACATTGAAGGTCACCTGCTGGTCGGAGTTCACGGTGAACGCGTTCACGTGCACTCCACCGACGGTGATCGACGTGGCTTGAATGAGGCCGAATCCCGTAAGTGCCACAGTGGAGCCAACGGATCCACTGGTAGGAGCCATGGTCTTTATTTGGGGAGTGACGCGATATATCTTGTTGCTGGAGAGTCTTCCCGATGCGGTGGTTACGCTGACGAACCCAGTTTCTCCCGACGGAACTGTAGCTGTGAGATAAGTATTGGAGACCACGTGGAAGCTGGCCGGGGTACCGTTGAATTGAACACTGGTCGTGGCAGCAAAGCCGCTGCCAAGAATGCTTACGGTCGCACCGACCGGGCCCAACGTGGAAACCAGCGACACGAACGGGCCGATGCCACTGTCATAACTGTAGATACCGCCCTTGCCGTCCACGCCTCCTCGCGTCGTGAGACCGAAGAGCTTGCCGCTTGTATGCTGCATGGGTGTGGAATAAGCTCCATCTCCGGAAGCGGCCACAAAGTTGTAAAGCGCCGTATAAGCGCCGCTGGTAGTCATCTGGAAGATCTCCCCGTAACCGCTGGTGCCGCCCCATATTGTGGCGCCGTATAGATTGCCATCACTTCCGGCAATCAAGCCGGCAAAGGCCTGATAGCAATCGAGGGTGTTGACGTTGTCGAAGTTCACGAGCACCGTCAGTTTCCCCGCTGTGGTGATCTTGTAGATGACACCGGCATTCGTGGTACCCCCGGCGGTCGTCGTCCCGTAGAGGTTGCCGTCTGCCCCCTGCAACCAATCCGCCAATCGGGTAAGAGCCGTGCGTGCCGTCAAAGTTGTAGAGCGTTGTGACGGTGGACCCGGCGATCTTATAGATGGTGCCCGCGGAAAATGTGCCTCCGAACTCCGTCACGCCATAAAAATTCCCGTCGCTTGCTTGCAGTAACGGCCCGTACGAC
The DNA here is from genome assembly GCA_003166855.1 of Acidobacteriaceae bacterium. GTDB lineage: Bacteria > Acidobacteriota > Terriglobia > Terriglobales > Acidobacteriaceae > Sulfotelmatobacter. The sequence goes on from PMUM01000047.1 coordinate 1,590, forward strand.
ACGGTGGGAATCTTGTTGATGACGGTGAACGTTCCGCTGGGCGAGAACTTGAAGGCTGCGCCCCGGATACGACGTGCCATAGAAATTTCCGTCGGTAGCAAGCACTAGGGGGGCTACCGGATACCCACCGTCGGCATTTCCCGTAAAGTCGTAGAGAACCGTCAATACACCCGCGGGCGTGATCTTGAAGATAGTGCCATAACTGTTCGTGCCGCCGAATTCGGTAGTGCCGTACAAATTGCCGTCGGCGCCGAGCACCAATCCGCCGTTGGGAGTGCTTCCGTGCGTAGTATCGAACTGGTGGAGAACGGTTTGGGAGCCCCCGGAAATCTCGTATTAAATATCGAGGATTCTGTGGGTGAGATCAAGGTAACCATCTATGAGCGAGTGAAGCTCGATAACGATTGGACGCGGGTCATCGTTCCAGATCGCGAGCTTGAGGACGAGAAGAACCCCGGCACCCCGCGCATCCGGTGCCCGCTGTGCGGCTGGTCGCCCCGGAAAGAAGACCGTTGGCCCTGCAACTGTCGGCATCAGTGGAATACGTTCGACACCGGGGGCGTCTGCCCGGCCTGCCTTCACCAGTGGACTGAGACCCAGTGCCTCTCGTGCAGACGATGGTCGGCGCATTCGGATTGGTACGAGCAATGACCAAATCTCGACTTATTTCCACGCACCAATCCCCAAGGACTGGTCACTTCGGTACAGTCTCAGAACTGAAACCTAGCCATACTCTTCATGAGCATTGCAGATGAACGTGGATTCGCAGTTGTACTTGAATGTCGTGCGAATGCACGATCAAGTGAGGCAAAGACAATGAAGACGAAGACATGGACGGTGAAGGCCAATACGGGCAAACAGGCGGACCTTGAGTCTGGCCTTGAGAAGAAAGAGGTTCACAAACCGGAACACATTAGCGCCAGAGAGTTTATTCATTGGATAGCACCTGATAGCCATATTGATGACGATTCCTTGCGGTCACTGTTCAAGCTCTGAGGCTACCTGACGGGTGCTGGATTTCAATGCCGCCTGTGTTTAAATCTACCTTGCTCGGAATAGGGAAATAGTCAGCCAGCATGAGCTTTGCAAATATCCGATCAACTTACGTCACATTGGAAAAGCACAATCCGGACACGCCTGCGGCCTCGACATTGCTCCTTCGTAGCCGGGCACTGTGATTGGGGCTTCGTCACCCGTTCCCGCACACCTCAGCGAGGGGAATATGTTCTCAATTCCAGCTGCAATCCGTTTGGAACGAATCTCGACCCACCTTGCCGTACCGTAAGCAACGCATAACTCACCGACGAGAGGTGTGAGTTATGTCTCAAGTGGAGGATATCCTTATTGGTGCTCTCCTTCGAGGTGGGCTGCCTTTTTTGTTCGACAGCTAATATTCTTCCATTCGATTCGGGCAAGTGGCTTGCAGGTCCGCCAAACGGTCGCCTTGTTGTGCGGCCATACTACAATGTCGGCGTAGAAGCCGGGCTTTTCCTTGGGACTCTCGGGTAGGACTTGGACGGGCACTTCGATAGCAATCTGGCTGATGTCCAAGTTTGCGGCCTGAAATTGTGGAACCAGATGCCGGAACACGAACAGGTTCACAACGTCGCGCTCTCGGACGTACCACGGAGCATCCGCAAGATCGGGCAATAAGGATTCCAGCGCAGCGCGAAATAGTCCGTCAAATGTGCCAGTCGGGTTCGATAGATCGCGAAACTGACGGAATGTGTCCATGTTGAGTCCTGACTCTTGGAGCTTCGAATCGATTAGCCGCTCCGTCGATGTACAGACCTACGCACTTGCAGGCTTGGCCACGATCATGAGCACTTGGTGCTAGACTTTCTTGAGCGATGGCTGGTGCTGTCGCGTGCGACCGTCGTCATCCCACTTCACAAGCGCGTCGTCTTCGTTTGTTTTCTCAACTGTCCCGAATTCTCCGGTCGGCTTTCCAAAATCAGCCAAGCCCATAACACAATCTTCGGGATTCAGTTCCGGGTCGGGAGCGGAGGGCTGGACGAACGGTGGTCTTTTGGCTCGGTCCCGGTCAGCAGTTGTTCCAGCGTGTGATAGAGGTGGTTGCTGAGCTTTACGCAGTCTGGGTGTCAGTTTATTGATACGGCTCATTTTCCATTTACCCCAGAGGCTTGCTCGCCTGTTCATCTGCTCGTTAACTGGAGCATAGCCTTGGAAAGCTTGCCTCCGCTGATCCGAACGGCACCGTCCTGAGACGATTCACTTGGCCATTACAGGTCGTAGAGCCGGAAACGCTGCGCGGAGCTTGGGACTTGCGGCGGGCAGTGGAGCATGCTGAAATGCTTGATTTCGTCAACAATGTTGCCAAGAGCCATACGCAGAGGATTCAGGTATCTTGAGACTTAAGGCGTATCATCTCGACTAGATCGCTTGGGGGTACAGCATGAGCGACGAATGGATTAAAACGCTTGCAGATCGCAGAAGAGTGAAATTCACCANNATTTCGAGGATGAGCTTTCAAAGCGGTCACCGAAATCGAATTTAGCCTACCCATACTTCCTCCACCTCCGCCAAACCCCTCTGACTAAGCCCGCGCTGCTTCATCTGCTGCGATCCATCGGTGGTCGCGATGGGGCTCCGTGCGCGGTTGGCCCGTGCTAAGCTCACACTTCCTTCCCCGGAGAAGCACCGCAAGTTGGACAACGGACAGTGAGCACTTGCTTTGGGCTGAGTTTTCTTTTCATGGTGCGGAGAGATAATTCCTCAAAGCCAACGCACAAGAATGGTCAATCTTGGACACTTTATGCTTTGACGGGGAATCCAAAGAGTACGTCGATGGCGAATTGATGGCGAGCCTTTCTGCGATTGTGAGCAGAATGGAGCAGCGATTACCATCATTTGTCGGCACAATTGAAATTTGCGGCGTCTCTCGCATCAGAATGGCTATCTATTTATGAAGCTTTCCCACAGGACTAGGGGTAAAAAGAAAAGCAAGAAACAATCCGCCAAGGCGACGCTCGCCGAAGTCGTGAAGGAAATGGCGAAGCCCAGAGTGGCTATGTCGGCAAGAGAGTAGCGTCTACGGTCTTCGGATCGATGCGCTAGTCGTGGAGCACAACGTTGAGCAGCGAACTGTGAACTTGCACGGTGCCGCCACCTTGATAATCGATGACGCCCAATTTCCGAAACCTGTTCATGAAGAAATTGACTCGCGAACGAGTTGTGCCCACCATCTCTGCCAGCGTTTCCTGAGTGATCGGGGGAATCGCAACTTCGGGCTTTCCGTCCTTGCCGAAGTGAGCCAGCAGGAGGAGAACACGAGCCAGTCTTTTCTCGCTGGAATTGAATAGTTGGTCAACCAAATCCTCTTCGTATCGGATGTTCCGCGTTAGTAAATAAGCCACAAACATGTCGGAAAACTCGTGTTGTCGGTGAAGCACCGCCATCATTGATTTCTTGTCGATGCGCATCACCGTGCAATCGGTCATCGCGATTGCAGAGCACATCCGGAGGGGCTGTCCCGTGAGGCAACCCTCCCCGAAGAAATCGCCCTCGTTCAGAATGCCTATTGTGGCTTCCTTCCCGGTCCGCGACACCACGGTAAGTTTTACCTTTCCCGTCTGTATATAAAAGACAGCATCGGACGAGTCGCCCTGAACAAAGATTGTCTGCCTTTTGGGAACGGCCGCGATTGTCCTGCCGCCGTCGATAGTCGAAAGGAAGGCCTTGAGGTCGAACTTGCGGCGTTTCTTGGCCGCAGCCGCAACGGGTGTGATGATGGGGCCTCCTCTCGGAGTTACGAATTCGGAGAAGGTGACTTCCTATGATGAATAGTCAATAAATGCGCAAACAGGGGAGAACAATATGAAGTCCGGAACAAGACGATGGGCCGATTTAAGTTATGGTTTCACCCTCGATACTGAAAGTCGAACCTGTCCCACCTTGCTTACTTCGATACCCAAGCACCCCTTGATCAAACCGTAGCCCTACAACTCATTCTCACAAATGGCCTGCCTCAGTGTTCTTCGATTCGCCCTCGCCAGATTGTTTCTATGTGTGAGCGTTCCCATTGTGGCCATTACTCTTCCTGATCTCCTGTCCGTGGCCATTGTGGTTGCCGTACAGCCTATCCACTGCAAAGGCGGTTGTCCTTAACCTTTTGCGCCATTTGCGGTTCTCCTCTGATTTTGATTCAGTTCGGATTGTACCGCTGGCTCCAGCATCACTGCCTGCGGCAGTCCTTCGTCCCGGTGGTCACGGTTACGGCGTACCATTGGGCATGCACCGAATGAATCCAGAATCCGGAGCCGGACGACGAGGACGAAGAAGAAGACGACCGCAAAGAATGAAGATGACGATGGGGACGAAGGCTATTCGGAGTGATTCCCCGTGAGGAGGGTCCGATGGTGGAGCGGAGTGGGGCGGAAGACAATGACGACTCGGAAGCTGAAGGATGAACGAAGCAAATCTGTGCAATCAACCCTGCAAGCAGCGGTGCGATCTGGGACGCAGCAAAGAACTGGTAGTCCCGCCGTCTCATCACGACTAGAAAAGGCAATATCCGAGCTTCAAGGCCTAAATAAGTTGCTGCTGTCTGGTGGACTTGGACCCTCGTGTTCTGGCGAGCTTCCGGGATGCCGTAAATCGTGTCCGAACCGCCGAATGGGCCGCTCAGCAATATGTTGCCCGCAAGGAAACTGACGAAGGACTGAGCGGCGTTCTGACACTGTTGGCTGTGGAGAGAGTTCGGGCCACCTACCAGTTATGCCAGTCCATCCGTGAGGACTTGAAACGAACTGATATCAAAGTCCCCGCAGGCAGTCTTATTCAACTCTGCGAGGTGATGACTGCCTTGACAGAGCAACTATAGGGAATCGTCAGTAAGATGGGATGAGAATCGGCTACTTCTTGTTCGCGACGAGGGAAACAGGCGGAAAGCAAATTTCCCAGCAAGGAACGCCATCCTGCTCGCCGGGTCGTAATGCATAGGTTGTTGGCAGGCCGAGCAAACGGCCAAACTTGACCCACTGTCCACGAGTCAGACCCATCTTTCCTTCGACCCCATCGCGCAGCACCAATTCAGGGATCGACATTTCGTGAGCTAGTTTGTCGTAGGGCAGTTTGAGATACGCAATTGTTTCTTGCATCAGCTTACTCACATATT
>PMUM01000027.1 GCA_003166855.1 Acidobacteriaceae bacterium
AGAGCTGCGACGATCCGAAGAATTCGCGGATCGCGGCCATCACCGGCTTGGCGTTAACCAAGTCGTGCGGCATGGCCGTCGACATTTCCTGGTACACGGACATTTTTTCTTTGATCGCGCGTTCCATGCGGACCAAGCCGATGCGGAACTGGTTTTCCATCAACTCGCCGACCGCGCGAACGCGGCGGTTGCCGAGGTGATCGATGTCGTCGACCGCGCCAATGCTCTTGCGCAGCTTCAGCAGGTACGCGATGGTCGCGTAGAAGTCGTCGGGATCGAGCGTGCGCTTGTCGAGACTGGTGGCTTCCTGGTTCTCGAACAGCTTGATGTTGAACTTCAAGCGGCCCACCCGCGAGAAGTCATACTTGCGCGGGTCGAAGAACATGCCGTGAAACAGCGCCGTGGCCGTATCGAGCGTCGGCGGATCGCCGGGACGCAGNNCGTCGTCGCGCTCGGGGAAGAATAGCGACATTTCCACGACGCCGGAATCGAGAATCTTCGAAACCTTGTCTGAGGTCAGCTCAGAATTGGCTTCGAGCATGACTTCGCCGGTAGTGGTGTCGACGATGTCGCCGGCGGTCCATGCGCCTTCGAGGTCGGTGATGTCAACTTCGATTTCGGTGATCTTCGCCTTCTGAATATCCTTCAGAACCTGGGCGTTGATCTTGCGACCCGAGTGCGCGACTTCGTCGCCCGACTTGTTCTTGATGCTGTGGGCGAGCTTCATGCCGAGAAGATTGGTTGGCTTCTCGCTGGTCGGGTCGAGGGTCCAGAAAAGCTTCTTGTCCCGGACGGCGAGACGGTCGACCGTGTAGAACGATTTCAGAATGTCTTCGCCAGTGCGCAGGCCGAGGGCGCGCAGGAAGATCGTGCCCAGGAACTTGCGCTTGCGGTCGATGCGGACATAGAGCACGTTCTTCTGGTCGTATTCGAATTCCACCCACGATCCGCGGTAGGGAATAATCTTGCCGAGGAAGTAGGTGCGGTTGTTGGCCGTCTCGAAGAACACGCCGGGCGAACGGTGCAACTGACTGACAATGACGCGCTCGGTCCCGTTGATGATGAACGTGCCGTTCTGCGTCATCAGCGGAACGTCGCCGAAGAAGACTTCCTGCTCTTTAATATCGCGGATGGAGCGGTTGCCGGTCTCGGCGTCCTTGTCGAAAATCGTCAGACGCATCGTGACCTTGAGCGGAGCGGAGTACGTCATGCCGCGCTCTTCGCACTCAGCCACGTCGTACTTCAGCTGCAGTCCTACGGGGTCGCCGCACTTGTTGCNNGTGGCCGCACTTGCACTCCCAGTTACCAATGGCGTAATCCACAAACTCAAGTTGTGATACGTTGCGGAAGTCGGTGATCGGAAAGACAGACTGAAACACAGCCTGCAAGCCGCCGTCTTCGCGCTCGCTGGGTAGTTTGTCCATCTGCAGGAAGCGGTCGTAAGAACGCTTCTGAACCTCGATCAGGTTCGGGATCTGGATGGTGGCCGGAATTTTGGAAAAATCGAATCGTTTACGGAAGGCATTTTTCATCTTCAGAAACTCCCAATCTCACGCGCGGCCGAGGGCCACGCTTATACCGCGGAATGTGGGGCGCTTATCGCGCCGCGGGACGTACGGTGTGGTACCGGAACAACCAGGAACCTAAAAGACAGCGGGGCGCCCGCAGGGACAGTCGTTCCCGCAGACGCCAACCAAGGCGTTTCGCCATTCTAGATTTGAAATCTTTCGCGCCAGTTCGTCGGCCTGTTTCCGCCCCGCCTGCCCGCGGAGCAGCCTGCCCAAAACTACCCGCGCGAGACTAAGCCCGCGCTCGAGTGAACCCTGGGAGGCGACGTTATATAGATGCTAACATCGCCGCCCACGGTTCACAAGTAGGAACGTGCAACATAATCGATTTTGCACCGATCTTAGTGCTTATGTGGGGACGGCCGCCTCGGCTGTCCGGTTCAGAGGCGACGCAAACCGCGCCGAGCTGCGCTCGACGGACGGCCGAAGTGGCCGTCCCCACACGACCGAGCTTATTTCACTTCAACAACAGCGCCTGCCTCGGTGAACTTCTTCTTGATGGTCTCGGCTTCGTCCTTGGAAACTCCCTCTTTCACGTTCTTGGGAGCTCCGTCGACCAGTTCCTTGGCTTCTTTCAGGCCCAGGCTGGTGACTTCGCGGACGGCCTTGATCACGTTGATCTTGTTCGCGCCGACTTCCTTGAGCACGACGGTGAACTCGGTCTTCTCTTCAGCCGGTGCCGCTGCTGCTGCACCGCCTCCACCAGCCACCATGACCGGGGCCGCTGCAGCCGCCGATACGCCGAGACGCTCTTCAAGCTTCTTTACGAGCTGCGCCGCGTCGAGCAGCGACAACCCTACGATTGAATCTTCCAACTGTTGCAGATCCGCCATATTAGTTCTCCACTTGTTTCAGTTTTGTTGATTTCGTTATCCGCGGGCCGGGGTTCCAGTGCGTCCAGGTCCAGTTTCCTCGCGCCAGACAATGCTTGGAACGAACCGCGCAACCCCCGACTTGCCGGTAACCAAATCTCTTCGGATGGCTTGCGCCATCCAGAACTTGTTGTGCCGCGGGCACTCTTGCCCGCGAAATCCAGCCACATCGACAGCCGGCTAAAACCTTCGCTCGCTGCGCTTGCTGGACGGCCGAAGGCGGCCGTCCCCACATGAGCCGTTAGGCTTCTTTGAACTTCTTCTGCTGCACGCCCTGATCAACGACCACCGCCAGATTGCGGCCCACCGCGTTCATGGCGGTGACCAAACGCTGCGCCGGGGCATTGATCAGGAACATGAGCTTGGAATACAGCTCTTCCTTCGACGGCATGCTGGCCAGGGCTTCGATCTCTTTGATGTTGATGACCTTGCCTTCGACCACGCCGATCTTGAAGGTGAATTCCGGCGTGTCTTTGGCGTACTTGGTCAGGGCCTTGGCCATCGCGACGGGATCGCCGGTGGTGTAGGCGATTGAAGTGACACCGGCCAGACCCGTCAGGGCGGCTTCGACTTTGGTGCCCTTGGCGGCCTTCTCGGCCAAGGTGTTCTTGACGACCTGATACTTCGCGCCCGCCGCGCGCAGTACCTTGCGCAGCTCGTAGTCCTGGGGAACGGTCATCTTGGTGTAGGTCGCGACGACCACGTTTGAAACGTTTTTCAGGTCTTTGCTCAGCTTTTCGACCTGCTCTGTCTTTTTCGCTTTAGTAACTGGCATGATTCAATCCTTCGTAAATGATCTCGTGTAGGGACGGACGCATTCGTCCGTCCAGGCGCTCCAGCGCCGGGTTAAGCCTTCGCAGCCGTCTCGATCGGGGTCACATCCAGAGAAATCCCGGGACCCATCGTCGAACTCAGGAAGCATCCCTTGATGTACTTGCCCTTGGCCACCGAAGGCTTGGCCTTGATAACGCTGGTGATCAGCACAGTCGCGTTCTCGATTAACTTGTCGGGCGAGAACGAAATCTTGCCGACTGGGCAGTGGATGAGAGCCGTCTTGTCGGTGCGGAATTCCACCTTGCCGGCTTTGACTTCCTGTACGGCTTTGCCCACGTCGAAGGTGACCGTACCCGTCTTCGGGTTCGGCATCAGTCCCTTGGGACCGAGAATCTTGCCGAGTCGTCCCACGGATTTCATCACGTCGGGGGTGGCGATCAGGGCGTCGAAGTCGGTCCAGTTCTCTTTCGTGATCTTCTCGACCATCTCTTCGCCGCCGGCGAAATCAGCGCCTGCTGCTTCCGCTTCCTTAATCTTGTCGCCGGTCGCGATGACCAGGACTTTCTTCGACTTGCCCAAACCGTGCGGCAGGACGACCGTGCCGCGCACCATCTGGTCGGCGTGCTTGGGATCGACTCCCAGGCGCATCGTGACCTCGACGGTCTCGTCGAATTTTGCATACTTCACTTTCTGCAGGAGAGGAACGGCGTCCTGCAGAACATAGGCGCGCTTCTCGACTGCTGAGTGCGCCTTGGCGATGTTCTTTCCTTCTTTTTTCATTGCTCTTCCTTGTCTCCCACCGCTCGTCGTTGAATCGAAGAGCCGTGGTGCTTTTGACTTATGTGGCGCGGGCGCCTTCGCCCGCGAAACCTTGCCACGCTCGGTTCAGCTTTCTAAACCTACGCTCGCTTCGCTTGCTGGACGGACGAATGCGTCCGTCCCTACACTTATGGACTGGAATTCACGACGCATCACCGC
>PMUM01000424.1 GCA_003166855.1 Acidobacteriaceae bacterium
TTCCACGGCTTGATGACCTTGTCGAGACGTAGCATCACACCACCTCCACGCGTGGAACTTGCTGCTTCGCGGCGTCATAGCGCAGCTTGTAGCGTTCAGACTTTGCGAGGATGCGGAGGAATGCCGGATCGCTGTTGGTTACCCAATGGCCGAAGGCAAAGCCGCCAATGAATACGGCGATACCGGCGAGGATGGAATTGAAGAGGTTGAAGGCGCCCACGGCGCTGACACAGACAAAGTAGAAGAGCGTTCGCTCAACGCCCAAATAGGTGAGCGGCTTATGCAGGCTCTTGAAGACTCGATTCGTACGATGCTTGTGCTGTTGTTTCTCTGCCATAAATCCCTCGTGTAAGCGCGGGTTGAAGGTGGCCGGAAGGGCGCTATACGCCCCAGAGCCAACTCAGGACATTCACGGCGAGAACGGCAATGCCCGTTCCGGCGGCGACTCCGGCTAGGGCCTTTTTCGCGCCTGGCTCCCCGTGCGCGAAACCGTAGCCGCCGATCACAATCGCAACCAGACTTGCAACCTTCGCGATGGTGCCGGTGAAAAGGCTCTGGATGGCATTAAAGCCGGTGTCGAACGGTGAACCCTGTGCCAACGCGGCCACAGGGATCAGGAAAAGCAAGGCGAGAACAATGGCGGTTGGTCGCGCCCACTTCAACCGAAGGAAGACGTCGATTTGGCGGATGAAACGGACTTGGGAGCAACGTGGCATATGCACCTCCGGCAGCACCTCAAAGCGGCTGCTTTTGGCGCAAAACTAACCGTACTCAATCACGCTGTCCAATGAAAGTTCGGTGGACAGCTATTCCTGGCAGGAATGGCTGCGGAAAACTAGGTTGATTGGGTTTTGCTATCTAGGGCAGGATTTAGAGAACTTCAGGGTCGCCGTCGATCCGGGCCTGACCTCTCTCATTACCCAATGAATACCGAGCGTTAACATCTCTCGATACTGAAGTGTATCCGCGTTATTCTTTAAGATGCCCATGAAAACATTCATTTTTGGTGCCGGGGCCTCCGTTCACGCAGGATATCCGCTTGCTGCTGAGCTATGGTTTGCGATGGAGGATTGGGCGCGAGCAACTTTTCCGGAAAGTCATGATTTTCGGAATGCGGTCGATACGATGAATGCGGAATTCGACTTGTCTAAGTCCTTTGAGCTAGTGCTCACGGATTTGGACGACCGGATCGAACCGTTGCTGAAGGAAAGACCAACGACGCCAGAAGGTATACGCGAGAAGGTCATGCTTGTGTACGTTCGAGTCGCTGTGAAGACTATGATCCCTCTCTACTTCAATTCATTACGTTCCCAACCCGCAGAACTTTACAGGGTGTTTGCTGATCGAATGTTGGCGCGGGGGGACGCAGTGATCACATTCAACTACGACCTGGCGCTTGATCGTGAAATGAAGCGAGCTGGCAAGTGGAGCATCGGGAACGGGTACGGCTTTGAAATCGACAGTGTTTCTCTTGGAGATTCTCCTTGCAAGCTTTTCAAGCTGCACGGCAGCACGAACTGGCGCGGCGAACTATTCCAAGGCTCGGTGGGCTTTGGTCAAACGAGCTGGGCGAATTTGTCCTTGGGGCGACGCCCGATTATTGACTCTTCTGAGTTTCAATTCTTGGAGTACGACGAGGCGTCGGATCCGCAAAGCCATAACGGTCGAGCAAGGATTGAAAGCATAATTATGCCTACGGCAAATAAAAAGTTCTTCAACGAGACATCTCTTGGCCGGGAGTGGGAGGATTTTTGGGATTCCCTTTGGCTCCAAGCTGGGGAATCGCTTAACACTTCAACCGAGGTGTACCTGGTCGGATACAGCGTCCCCGAGTATGACTCTCGTGCTAGGGATCTGCTCGCAAAGAAAATTAGCCGGAACGCCGCTGTAAGAGTCTGCTCCCGCAACGGCACCCCCGGTGTGATCGAATCGGTAAGGAAGCTAATACATTTGAGAACTACTGACATCCAACCTGCACGAGCCACCACTTTCGAAGGCTGGGTTCCAACCTTGAGCCAGGAGTGACCGCGGCACCCAGCACCCTAACGGTTTGGCTTCATGCCGTGCACCCCGTTGTGGGCCTTGATTTCCAGGTACAAGTCGCAACCATACCGAACCCCTGCAGTGAAGAGAATCTGACGAGACTGAGAGAAGCAGTTCTCGCCTTTGTTCATTGCCAGAATAGACCAAGCGGTCGGGTGGACCAGCTTCGAGCAAACCCGGTTCATGCAAGTGAAGTCTTCCTTCATCCCTACAGTATCCGCAAGATCACCAGTGGCCAGAAATCTCTTCGCTGTCACGCCCTCGGCAGCCCTTTGAGCTTGCATCCTAGCGAGCGCATCATCGAGCAGTGTCATATCAGATTGCGGGTCAATGTGAAGTTCCAGGGTTCTCAGGGATGTGATGATGTCGCATCCATCTATCAATCTATCGTCAGCGAACCGACGTGCGTTAACCTCAGAGATCAGCACGTATTTCGTGAAAATCGCAAGCTCAAGCAAATTGCGGCATGCCCACGCCAGTAGTGGGAAGTTGCTCTCGTTGTAACCGGCCCTGAGCTGCTGATAATTGGTCAGCGTTGCATCCATTAACTCGAAAACAATCTGAAAGAACCAACCATTTTGTTCATCGACTGGTTTGAGGCTATTTCCAAATTCTCTCAATTTAGCGAAGGCGGATTCACTCAACTCTAGCGCAGCAATCGGCTCATCGTGGCTCATCGAAGGTATTGTTCCACAAATCCTTGATGGCTCACATCGGGGATGGCCCTGCCGAAAGACGAAGAGGTGGTTCCTCCCAGATCACGGAAAGCGACCACTGGCCCACGACGCCGGAGTCGGTGGTGGCCTTGACCGATGGGAGTGGCGGGTGTCAAACTGTTGTTGGCAGGATTGAGAGAGAGCGCTTCGGCGCGGTTTTCTCTTCTATGTGCGTTCGCCGTACAATAAACGTACAATGGAAGCGGGATTGTGGGGCATTTGGGCCTTTTGGCCGGATGTAGAATCAGTAAGTTACGTGTTATCAATGTGATAGAGTAGTTCAAATCCCCCCTTCCGCACCATGGTTTCTTGTCCGCGTGGACGACCACTCCGCCGGATTGCGGCTGGAACCACAACATAACCTGAGCGTTAGGACAACATCCAAACCTATGATCTACCTCATCACGACGATCCACATCCTGGTCTGCTTCTTCATCATCATTGTGGTTCTGTTGCAGAGCGGCAAGAGCGGCGACATTTCCGCGGCTTTCGGCGGTCAGGGCAGCCAGACGGCGTTCGGACCGCGCGGCGCGGCCAGCGCGCTTTCCAAAGCTACCACCTGGTCGGCTGTGGCGTTCATGATCACTTCCATCGCGTTGTCGGTGTACGCAACCCGGCGCGGCGGACCGACCTCCGTTTTGGGAGACATCAAGTCGCAACCGGTCAAAACGCAGCCCGCCCCGGCGCAGAAGCCGGTGACACCACCCACGCAACAGAAGTAAGCGTACAAGGGGCCAGTCAGCTTCGGATTCAGCGCGGCAATTCGTGCGTCGAATCGCCGGCGAGCCCCTGTACAGTCCAGCCCTATCTACAGAGTCCCCAGTAATTGTATTTGCCTGACAGAGGATGTAACATCCGATTGAGGCATTCTTTCTCGGAGGCATCGCTATGTCGGATCATGACAGCAATAGTTTCGTTTGGTTTTTAGCAGGACTCGGTTTGGGAGCGTTGGCAGGAGTGCTGTACGCGCCGCGCTCGGGTAGCGAGACTCGCGAACAACTGCGGGCGCGCGCCGAGGAAGGCCGTGACTACGTTCGCAACCGTGCGCGAGAAGCGCGCGAACAAGCTGCACAGTGGGCCGACAAGGGCCGCGACGTAGTCAACACCCAGAAAGAGCAGTTCCGCGCCGCCTACGAAGCTGGTCGTCAGGCCTATCACGAAGCCACGGAGACCGGCGCACCAAAGGGTTTATAGGCACAGCCGCGCCGGCTTTCCTTTCGAGCAGGCGCTCGATGGTAGTTGCCGGAGCACGCTTATGGACAATCTGACTCCTTGGTTTATCGCCCTGACTGCGATCGCGATCCTGCTACAGGCAGGCGTCCTGGTGGCCATGTATGTGGCCATGCGCAAGAGCAGCGCTCACATGGAAGCCTTGGCGACGGAAGTGAAAGCTAAGGTGCTGCCCACGGTTGAGCAAGCCGAGGCCATGCTCACGGAATTCCGCCCGAAGCTTCAGGTCATCGCCGACAACCTGCAGCAGTCCACCACGATCCTGCGCGACCAGGTGCAACGCGCGGACGCAACCGTCAAAGATGCAGTGGACCGCGGCCGGCTGCAGATCATTCGCGCCGACGAGTTGCTGACTCGAACGCTCGATCGCGTCGAAGAGACCACGGACATGGTCCACAGCACCGTCGTTTCGCCGATTCGCCAGCTGTCTGGGATCATGCAGGGAATCACAGTTGGCCTGGAGTTTCTGTTTGGCGGACGCGGGCGCCGAAATGGCGGCAGCCGCGAAGAGCGTCGTCCGGTGCCGCAGGATGAGATGTTTATCTAGACCGCGGTCGCGCCCTGTTCATCCCGATTCTTCTCACCGTAGGTCCGACATACTCATGCTGCGTTTTCTCTTCATTCCCCGTCGTCGTGTCGTCCACAGCATCCTTCTGAGCGCCGCGCTGATTCTTCTCGCGGTCTCGATCGAGGCTCAGGAGAAGGTTGTCTGGAGTGATCAGGAGAAGCCGATCGTCGAGCAGTTGCGCGGTCTGCGCAAACTTGATGACACGGTGCGCGTTCGCACGACCAAGGATCTCGCTCTGCAGATTCGGGCTCTACCCGTCGTCCCCAATAAGCTGAAGCTGGCGGGGACGTTGGCAGAATTATCCACGGAAGGCGACTTTGGGAAAGACACTCTGCAAGAGGTCACGACCACTCTCGCCGCAGCATTGCGCGAACAGCCTCCGGCAGGAAAACCCGGCCAGCCTGATTTTCTTTACGTTGAATTGGCCTCTCTGGTGCGCTACGAGCACATGCAGGCGACCTCGGACAACCCTCAGTTTGCCGAGGCGATGGCAAAGTTGGAAGCGGACGATGCAAAACGGCAGAGCGCGGACTTCACCCTCTCAGACCTGCAAGGCAAGGCGTGGCATCTTCAGGAATTGCGGGGCAAAGTCGTGCTGGTGAACTTCTGGGCGACCTGGTGTCCGCCGTGCCGCAAAGAGATGCCCGACCTGGACGCGTTGTACGGCAAGTTCAAGGATCAGGGCTTTGTCGTGCTGGCGATTTCTGACGAAGAGGCCGCGAAGGTTTCACCATACCTTGCCGAGCACAAGGTCAGCTATCCCGTGCTGCTCGATCCGGGGCGCAAGGTGAATGATCTTTTCATCGTGGAAGGTATTCCCAAGAGCTTTGTGTACGACCGCAGCGGTAAGATGGTGGCGCAGTCGATCGACATGCGCACGCGGAGTCAGTTTCTGGCAATGCTCGCGCAAGCGGGTTTGCAGTAGGTCACGAAGGCGCGGACGCAGCAGCCTGTCCTGAGCGCAGTCGAATGGTCCGCCCTCCGATGCGAAGCGAGCGCCGCCGGACGAATGCGTCCGGGGCTACGTGTTCTGAGGAATCGATGCGATATCTGGTTCGAGCCCGTGTGAAAGCTGGCCGTGAGGCGGACCTGCTCAAGGCCATCGAGGGCGAGACCTTAGGCCGGGGATCGGTCGCCGAGGGCGAGTATCTGCGGAACATGCAGGAGGCACGCGTTTGTGAGGATCAAGCCGCGCGCTGGGTGGAAGTATGCTACTGCCCGACGCCGTTGCAGGAAGAGCAGCCTTACTGGGAACGCTACTTTGATCTAACACGCGTGCAGGATGCCCACGACCGCCGCAAATGCCGCGACGAGAATGGGACTGAGCCCTGGGCCTGCGGTGATTGCGACTGCACGGCGCGGCTGGAAAAGAAATTGCAATCTTCCGGCAAGCCGTTCCTCGAATCGCTCCGTAGGGACGTTGCTTGCAACCTCTCTCTCACCAACATTTCTAACGTTGCAGGCAAGACGTAGCCAGCTACGTCTCAGCGGATCGCTCTTCACGCAAGTTCCGGCAGCGTTGATGCGAGCTGTTTCAAGTCCTGCGCCACTTCCCTCAAATTGAAAACCAGCGCCCAGAAGGGCAACATGCGGTCCAGCGCGAAAGGAGTAGTAACGCGCTGCGCGCGAAGCTGGACCGAATCGACGTCGAGGTTGCGGATCGCCGCGTCGAGGTCGGCTGATTTCAAAGCCGCGCCGGGTTTTCGCACCGCTTCCGCCAGGAACGTGAACATCAGCGCGGTTTGCTCCACCAGCGCCGGGAGCGAGGGCATCAGGTCGGGCTGCAGTTGCACCCGCACGTAGAGAGAGCTGTCTTCGGCCATCGCCGTCAAGCGCCTCCGGACTTGGTCGGCTTCGTCGACGAAGGACTGGAAAGCGCCCTGGTTGAATCGCGAAAATGCGAGTTCACTTTTCGCTTCGTCCATCTGCTGGGTAATGCCGCGGCGCAAGTCGTGCAACTGGCGGTCGAGTTCGCGGACCTGTTGCTCGTTGTCGATTCCCTGCAGTGCGGCGGCGGTGACCGCGCGGTAGAGCGCGCCGGCGGCGTCGAGAATGCTGGCAAGTTTGTGGCGCAATCCGACGCGTGCGTGAACCGGCCAGATCAGCGCGCCTACGCTGGAGGCAACAACCGCTCCCAAGATCGTATAGAGCACGCGCAGCCACGCCATGTGCCACGGCTCTCCCTGCCCGCCGAAGACGAGGATCAACGCCGCGGTGAAGCCTGCGGCCGTGAAGGCCGGATGAAGCGAAGTCAGGTATCCGAACAAAGTCGCGAGAAGGAATAGTACGACGCCCACGCCGACTAGCCCATTTCCGAGCATCGGCATGAGCAGGGCTGCAGCGAGCGCTCCGCAGGTCGAACCGATGGTGCGGTAAAGCGCTGCCTTCCATGACGCGCCCAGATTGGCCTGCGTCACGACCAGCGCGGCGAAGACCGCCCAGTATCCCTGCGGCAGATTGAAGCCAGCGTAGATGGCATAAGTAATCGTGCCCGCGAGGCCAGTCTTGATTCCCTGCTTGAGCGGGCCAGATTGGCGGTTCCAGAGGGATGGCGGAGTTGCTGCTGACACACTCTGAGGAATTAGAAGCGGAGGATTTGCAGATGCCATGCGGGGGATTATATTCGGCGGTTTCGTTACTACGCGATCCAGCCGCCGCCCACCACGACGTCTCCATCGTAGAAAACAGCCGCTTGTCCCGGTGTGATGGCGCGCTGCGGCTCGTCGAAGGTGACGAGGATTTCGTCGTCCCCAACTCTTTCAATCAGGGCTGCCGCGGGCTCGTGGCGATGGCGAATTTTCACGCCGACGCGCATCGGCCCGAGCAGGTCGTCGACGGCGATCAGGTTCACGCGGCGGGCGCAAAGGGTGCGCGAATAGAGATGCTCTTCCCCGCCAACGATCACCTGCTTGTTCGCGCCGCTGATCTGGATGACGTAGAGCGGCGAGCCCGTGGCCACGCCGAGTCCCTTGCGCTGGCCGACGGTGAAGTTGTGAATGCCAGCGTGCTCGCCGATGACTTCTCCATTCGCGGTCACTAGGTCGCCGGCGGTGTCGGGCAAGGCCTCGCCCTGTTCGGCGAGGTAGGCGTCGATGAAGCGCTTGTAGTCGCCGCCGGGAACGAAGCAAATTTCCTGCGAGTCGGGCTTCTCCGCGAGCGCGAGTCCGTGATGGCGGGCCAATTCGCGAACCTCGAGCTTGGTCATGTCGCCCAGCGGGAAGATCGTGCGACTCAGTTGCTCCTGCGTGAGGCCGAAGAGGAAGTACGTCTGGTCCTTGCTCGAGTCGGCCGGACGCTTGAGCAACCAGCGGCCTCGAGCGTCGTCGAAGGCCACGCGCGCGTAGTGTCCGGTGGCAACGCGCTCAGCCCCAATCTGCTGGGCCACAATGAGTAACTGGTCAAACTTCAAGTGATTGTTGCAGAGGCTGCAGGGGATCGGTGTTCGCCCGGAAACATACTCTTCAATAAAGGGACGGATCACGTCGCGCTCGAAACGCTCCTCGTGATTGACCACGTAATACGGGATGCCGATCTGCTGCGCCACGCGGCGGGCGTCGTAGACGTCGTCGAGCGAACAGCAGCGCCCCTGCACGGACTCCGGCATGCCCTCTTTGCCAGCGAGGCGGCGCTGGTTCCAGAGCTGCATGGTGAGGCCGATGACGTTGTGTCCCTCCGCGCGTAGCATGGCCGCGACGGTGGAGGAGTCCACACCGCCCGACATGGCCACGGCAATCGTTTCGGTACTCAGCTTCTAGCTCCTAGCTCCCCGCTTAGCACTGCGCGACTCGTCATTCTGAGCGAAGCGAAGAACCTATGCAATTTGCCAGCGCCGGCAGAAGTGCATGGATCCTTCGCGGCAAAATGCGCCGCTCAGGATGACAACGTATCTTGACTCACCTCTCAGTGCTGACTGCATGCTTCGTGTACTTTGGCGAGAGTTCCCGCAGACGGGCTACAGTTTCGGGCACGAGCGCCAACGCGATATCGATATCTTCGGCGACTGTCTGCTTGCCCAGGCTGAAGCGGATACTGGCCCGCGCCTGATCCGTTCGGAGCCCCATCGCCACGAGCACGTGCGAAGGCTCAATCGCGCCCGAGGAACAGGCAGCGCCTGTCGAGACCGCGAGGCCCTTCAGATCCAGCGCAATGACCATCGCTTCGCCGTCGATATGGTCGAAGTGAATGTTCGCAGTATTAGGCACACGTGCTGCACCGTCGCCATTCACTCCCGCGTCTTCGACCTGCGCGAGGATTCCCTGCTGCAACCGGTCGCGCGCTGCGGCCATCTTCTGGTCATCGCCGCAGTCGAGCGCTTCTTTCGCAATCTTCGCGGCCTTGCCCAAGCCAACGATTCCGGGTACGTTCTCCGTCCCGGCGCGACGCGAACGCTCATGCCGGCCGCCGTAAAACAGCGGCTGAAGGCGAGTTCCCTTCCGCACATAGAGCGCTCCTACGCCCTGTGGCGCGTGAATCTTGTGGCCGGAAATCGAGAGGAGTTGGCAACCGATTCGCGTCACATCAATCGCAACTTTGGCGGCCGACTGCACCGCGTCCGTATGAAAACAAACTCCGGCTTCGGCCGCGATCTTCCCGATCTCCTCGACCGGCTGCAGAACTCCGGTCTCATTGTTCGCCATCATGACGGAGATCAGTTTCGTGTTCGGACGCAGGGCGCGGCGCACGTCGGCGGGATCCACCAAGCTGCGTCCATCCACCGGCAGAACGGTGACTTCCGCTCCAATGTCTTCCAGATGCTTGCAGGCCAGCAGCACGGCATGGTGTTCGACGCTCGACGTAATGACGTGGTCGCCGGCTCCGACCAGGCCTGCAATCGCGAGATTGTCAGCCTCTGTTCCGCCGCTAGTGAACACGATCTCGGAAGCTCGGCAGCCCAGCAGCGCGGCCACTGACTCGCGCGCGTCCTCGACCGCCGCCCGGGTCTGCTGCCCATGATGGTGGATCGACGAGGCGTTACCGAACTGCTCCCCGAAATAGGAGCGCATGGCCTCGAAGACCTCAGGCAGGACGGGTGTCGTGGCGTTATTGTCGAGGTAGATGCGATGCATACAGAACCCGCTTCTATTCTACATTGCGGGTCGTAGAGACGTAGCTGGCTACGCCTTGCGGACGGCATTTCCGATGGTGGCTAGAGAGACGTTGCAAGCAAGGTCTCTACGACGGCATTGGGGAGGAGTGGACGGGCTTCGCCCTACCCCGGACGGCCGAGGCGGCCATCCCCACATGATCCGTGGCGCTCTTAGCGCTGGTCGATTGCTACATACGGGCTGGGATATTCTGGGCCTAGGTACTCTGCCCGCGGGCGGATCAGGCGGTTGTCGTTGAGTTGTTCGATCACGTGAGCGGCCCAGCCACTTACACGGGAGATGGCGAAGATGGGTGTGAACAAGTCCACATCAATGCCAAGCGTGTGATAGGTGGACGCCGAATAAAAATCCACGTTGGCGTTCAGCTTCTTGTCGGCCTTCACGAACTCTTCAATCTTGTGCGAGATCTCAAACCATTTGGGTTGCCCACTGGAGGAGCCGAGATCGCGGGACATGGCGCGAAGGTGCGTGGCGCGCGGATCTTCCGTGTGATAAACGCGATGGCCGAAGCCGGGAATCTTCTTCTTCTGCGCCAGCATGCCCTTCACGTAATCGATGGGGTCGGCGCCCGACGCGTCGATCGCTTCGAGAATCAGAAACACCGCTTCGTTGGCCCCTCCGTGCAGTGGTCCCTTCAAGGCGCCGATCGCGGAAGTGATCGCCGAGTGCATGTCCGATAAAGTTGCCGCCGTAACCCGCGCAGCGAACGTCGAGGCGTTGAGTTCATGGTCCGCGTGCAGGATCAGCGCGATATCGAGTGCCCGCTCCGCCGTCGGCGAGGGTTGCTTGCCGTTCAGCATAAGCAGGAAATTCGCGGCGTGGGAGAGCGCGCGGTCGGGCTCTACAACGGCATGTCCCTTACGAATACGGTCGTAAGCAGCAACGATCATCGCGATCTGCGAAGTGATGCGAATCGCCTTGTCCACATTGGCTTTGGCGTCGTTGCTCTTTTCTTGGGGATCGTAGAACGACAGCGCCGAGACCGCGGTGCGCAGCACGTCCATGGGTAAAGCATGTCGGGGAGCATTGCGCAGCAGGGTGATGATGGACGCATCCAGCTTGCGCTCTTCCGCCAGGCGCTCATGCAGTTCGCGCAGTTCGCGGCGGGTGGGCAACTTCCCGAACCACAACAGGTAGCAGGTCTCCTCAAAATTCGACTGGTGGGCCAGTTCGTGAATGTCGATCCCGCGATAGGCCAGCACGCCGCGATCTCCGTCGATGTAGCAAATCTTGGATGTGGTGGCAACGACCCCTTCGAGTCCTTTGGGGGCGTGGTTTGTGGTCAGGCTGGACATTGGTCTCTCGCTTCGATCGCTGGACTTTAGTGTTGCGGACCGCGCGAGGAGGACGCGGAGGATGCAACCTTGTTTTATACCTGAAATCCGCGCGACTTTCCAAGCGTCCGATAGTAACGTCTCGGAGTAACAGCGAACTGGCCGCCAGCCGCCAAATCCGCCCGTTTGGCGCGCCTTCACAGAACCGATCGCCGATCCCGCGCCTTGCCACTCAGGTTCGCCGGGGCGTATAGTTGAAGGTTCTTCTGTAGATCTCCGCAGCACTGTAGTCAGCTCGTCATATTCCTCATGGAGAAACCACCCGCAATGAAACGCTTTTTCGCAGTTCTGCTCTCGGTTGCCTTTATCTTTTCGACTCTGGCCACAGCCGACGAAGGCATGTGGCTCTACAACGCTCCCCCGAAAGACAAAATCAAGGCCAAATACGGCTTTGAACTCACTCAAGCGTGGCTCGACCACGTTCGCCTGTCTTCCGTTCGATTCAACAACGGCGGATCCGGCTCGTTTGTGTCGGCCGACGGGCTCACCTTCACCAACCACCACGTGGGCGCGGGATGCGTGCAGCAACTCTCGACCGAGGGCCACGACTACATCAAGACCGGCTTCTATGCCAAGACCCAGGCCGACGAGGCCAAGTGCCCGAACCTGGAACTCAACCAACTGGTCGGCATTGAGGACGTCACGGACAAAGTCAACGCCGGTGTGAAGGCGGAGATGTCCGCGGCAGATGCCAGCCAGACCCAGCGTGCCGCCATGTCGCAGGTCGAAAAAGATTGCACGACCGCGACTGGCCTGCGCTGCGATGTGGTTACTTTCTATTCCGGCCAGGTCTATAACCTCTACAAGTACAAGAAGTACACGGATGTCCGGCTGGTGTTCGCGCCGGAATTCGGCATTGCCTTCTTCGGCGGCGATCCGGACAATTTCACCTATCCCCGCTACGATCTCGACATCACTTTCTTCCGGGTCTACGAGAACGACAAGCCTGCGCACCTCGACAACTACCTGCAGTGGTCGCAGACCGGAGTCAAAGAAGGCGACCTGATCTTCGTTTCGGGGCATCCGGGAAACACGGGGCGCATGCTCACCATGGCCCAGCTCGAGTTCCTGCGGGATGTGCAATATCCCATGAACCTGAAACTCTTCCAACGGCGCATTGCCTTGTTGCAGGAGTTCAGCAAGCAGTCAGAAGAAAATGCCCGCATTGCCAACGAAGATATTTTTGGGCTGCAGAACTCGCAGAAAGCGATCACCGGCTACCAGTCGGGATTGCTCGATAAGGTGATCATGGACGCCAAGGCCGCGGACGAGAGCAGACTGCGCGCCTCGTTCAAGCCCGACCCCAAGAACGCCGCGGCGGCCGATCCCTGGGATGAGATCGCTCAGGCCATCAAGGTTCAGCAATCCATCTATCCCAACTTGACTTATCTGGAGCGCCAGCGCGGGTTCAACTCGCACCTGGCCCAGTTAGCGCGCGTTCTAGTGCGCGCCGCGGCGGAGAAGCCGAAACCGAATCAGGAGCGGATGCGGGAGTTCCGCGATTCAAACCTTCCGTCGTTCGAGCAGCAGTTGTTCTCGACTGAGCCGATTTACAAGAATCTGGAGATCGCTCTGCTCGCAGACTCGCTCAGCGAGATGCAAGACGCGCTGGGCAAAGACAATCCAGACGTGCAGAAAGTTCTGCAAGGAAAGACGCCTGCGGAAGCAGCGAAGGACTACATTACGAACACGAAGCTCGAAGACGTCGCCGTGCGCAAGCAGCTCTATGGAGGCGGGCAGGCAGCCATTGATGCCAGTACCGATCCCCTCATCGTTGTCATGCGCGCGATTGATCCCGATGCCCGTGCCGCGCGCAAGCAATTTGAAGACAAGGTCGACGCCGTCGTGCGGCGGGACGGAACGATTGTAGCCAAGGCACGTTTCGCGCAGAGCGGTTTTGCCCAGCCTCCGGACGCGACATTTACACTCCGCTTGAGCTACGGCGCGGTGAAGGGCTACCAGGAAAACGGGAAGCCGATTCCCTTCGCCACCAACATGGGCGGAGCTTACGAACACGCGGCCGAGCATAACAGCCAGCCGCCCTATAACCTGCCGGAGAGTTGGATGAAGTCCAAGCCGAACCTCGACTTGAAAACTCCGCTCAACTTTGTTGCCACTCCCGACATCATCGGAGGCAACTCCGGGTCACCCACAGTGAACAAAAAAGGCGAGGTCGTGGGAATCATCTTCGACGGTAACATCGAGTCTCTGCCCTGGAACTTTGCTTTCAGCGACGTGCAGGGGCGCTCCGTCTCCGTGGATTCGCGAGGCATTCAAGAGGCTTTGCGCAAGATTTACGGGGCCACTGCGTTGGCAGATGAACTGATGGGAACCAAGGCTACGGGAGCCAAGGCGGGGAAATAACGGAAGGCCATATACAATGATCGAGGCTCGCATTTCGATGCGGGCCTTTTTTTCTCCCTCCCGCGAACTCAAAGATCAGGCAGGCCAAATCGACAGGGCGGTCTTCGTCAGGATCTGCTGCTGGGTCGCCTCGCTGAGCGGAAGCGCCCGAAATTCGTCGAGATTCTTCTTGATGTCGGGCACGCCCGGCCCCGGCCAGTCGGTGCCGAAGAGCGTTTTGTGCGCGATCTCTTCAAGACGCGGGAAATATTTCAGCAAGGTTTTGGGCGGGATGCCGCTGATGTCGAGATACACGTTGGGATGCCGTCGCACCAGGAAGAATGCGGTCTGCATCCAAAGCGGGCGGCCGCCGTGGGCCAGCAGAATCTTCAGTTTGGGAAAATCAACAGCCACGTCGTCGACGTAAATCGGGTCGCCGTACTTGTTGCGGGCGCCGGGAAAGATGGACGTCCCTGTGTGGAACATCACCGGCACACCATTCGCTTCCGCAGCTCGGTAGATGATCTCCAGTTCCTTGGCGCCACTCAGGTAATCGTTGGGGAACAGCAACTGGTGCGGCGGATGAATCTTGATCATTTGTAGCCCGAGCCGCAGAATGTGTTCCACATCGGCCAGCACGTTCGTGGTGTGCTTGGGATGCAGGCTGCCGCAGGAGAGCAGCCGCTTCGGATCTTCCTTTACATAGTCAGCGACGAACTGATTCACCCCACTGGTAAAGCCGATCACTTCCGGGGCCACGTAGTTGATGAGCATCGCCCGATCGATGCCGCTCGCGTCGAGGAATTTGAGGAAAGCCTTGGGAGAGCGGCAGAATTCGACGATCTGGTCGAAGTTCGGTCGATTCTTCTTCATTAGCTCCAGCGCATGGGGCTTGAACATTTCCATGGGCTGGATGTGGATGTGGCAGTCGGTGATCATGAGCGATGAGTAGCGAGTCGAGTGGCCGCCAGCAGAATAACAGAGTACTCAGTTCGCCGCTGCCGCCAGCACGGCTCTCTTGGTGAAGACGCGGATCATCTCGCGCCGGTACTCGGGTGTTAAAGCGGAGGTGGTTAGCGGCTTCGCAGTTCTTGCAGCCAAATCGCCAACGGCTTCGGCCAATGTTTCGTCGAGTGCCTTTCCCGTCATCAATTCGGCGGCGCCTTTCACCAGCAGTGGCGCTGGGTTCACCGCTGTGATGCCGATCCTGGCATCGGAGATGTGCCCGTTGGATCGCTTCATCACCACCGCAACTCCGGCCAGCGGGTAATCGATCGATCCTCGAACCCGCAGTTTGCGGTAGACGCCGCGGTAGTCTGCCGACGACGCCGGCAGCAGAACGCGAGTAACCAGTTCGTTGGCCTGCAGTTTGCGATAGTTGTCGCCAAGCCCGGTGTAAAAATCGCTAAGCGAGATGCAGCGCGTTCCCGCGGCACTCGCGATTTCAATTTCCGCGTTCAGGCAGAGCAATGCCGGAGGCGTGTCTCCGGAGAAGACGGCCCAACATTTTGTGCCACCGGGCGCGACATGGCAGAGATCACCGTCTTTCTTGATGCAAAATCCGCAACCTTTGCGCCATGTGAGCGACTGGTTGTACCACAGGCAGCGCGTGTCGAGGCAGATGTTGCCGCCAATGGTGCCCATGTTGCGCAGCACGGGCGACGCCACGGTGGCGGCGGCCTCAGTCAGCACCGGATAATGCTGCCGCAGATAGTCAGATCGCTCGATCGCGCGAAGGGTCGTCAAAGCGCCGATTTCGACGCCGCCGTCGGCTTGCGGTTTGATCCCTCGCAGCGCGGGAATTCCGCGCAGGTCGAGCACGTGCTCAGGTTCGAAAAGCTTCTGCCGCATGGAAGGAATCAGATCGGTGCCGCCGGCCAGCACACGAAGGTTACCCGCAGGCTCGCCCAGGTAGCCTACAGCCTCTTCGATGCCGCGCGGTCGCAGCAGTCTGAACTGTGGAAGGCTCAATCTGCGCTCCTTGAGACCGGCGGCGTTTCTCGCCGCGAGGGATCGAGCGCGTGCCGTTCCGGTCCTTTGCCCTTGAAGCACAGCGAGCCGCCGTGTTCGCGGAAGCGCGTAGGCGAGGTTGGGTCCACGCCCTCAGTCAGATTCAGCGCCTTGACGTTGTTCTTCGCGCGCATCGCCGACAGCACTCTCTCCGGCGTAAAGGGCGACTCGTGCAGGCGCACGCCGACCGCATCGTAGATTGCGTTGGCAATCGCCGGAATCGTTGCGGCCAGCGATCCCTCGCTGCATTCCTTGGCGCCAAACGGACCTTCGGGATCGATGCTCTCCACGATGATGGGCTCTACCTCCGGCGACTCTACCGACGACGGACTGCGATATTCGAGCAGCCCGGGATTCATCAGCATGCCGTCCTTCCAGACCATCTCTTCAGTGAGCGCCTGGCCCATGCCCATCCAGACCGAACCAATGATCTGACCTCCGACGGAAACTGGATTCAGGGCGCGCCCGCAGTCGTGCGCGGCCCAGACTTTGTGTACCGTGACTTCGCCCGTCTCTTCGTCAACGCTGACCTCGGCGACCTGCGCCGAGTACGAATAAGCCGGCGAGGGCCCCACGCCTCCACCTTTGTGGCGGCCGCCGCGCGCTTCCTGCGGAGGCGCGTAGGATCCGGTTCCGGTGAGCGCTCCGTGGAAGTCGATGGCAGCCACGACCGCCTCCTCAAATGTCATCCAGTCCTTCGGGCCTTCTTCTTTACGCTTCTGCTGCAGCGATCCACGCAAAATCTGGCCCTCGACTCGCCCGCTGACCGAAGCTCCTGCCTGGGTAACTTCCACTTCCTCGGCCTGATCTTTCCTCACAGCCGGCGGCGCGCTTCCCTTCTTGACAACGAGGTCCTCGCGGAAAATCAAGTCTTCCACCGCGCATTTCATCTTCTGAGCTGCGGCTGCGGCAATCAGCTTCTTTACTTCGGTAGCTGCGCGCAACGTTGCATTGCCCGCCATAAACGTGACGCGACTGGAGTAGGAACCGATGTCGATCGGAGTCAAGTCGGTATCAGCGGCAATTACGCGCACGCGGGGCAGCGAGCATCCCAGCACTTCGGCCGCGATCTGCGCAGTCATCGTGTCGGAGCCCTGCCCAATTTCCGACGCTCCGGTGTACACCACGACGCCACCGTCGCGATCGATCTTGATGTTCACCGTCGAGTGCGGCATATCGGAACGGATGATTGAATTCGCCGCGCCGCTGACGTAATGGCTGCAGGCGATGCCAAGTCCTCGTCCCTGTGGCAGTCTGCCTTTGCGCTCCTTCCAGCCAGAACGCTCCACTGTCTTCTCGATGCATTCCGGCAGTCCGTAACTTTGAACCCGCAGGCCATTCACGGTGATGCAGGGAGGCTGTAGCAGATTGCGCTGACGAATGACCGCCGGGTCCATCGCGATCTTCAAAGCGAGTTCGTCGAGCTGCGATTCAAAAGCGAAGCGGACATTCACCGTGCCGTGACCGCGCATTGCGCCACAGGCGGGCTTGTTGGTCAGCACGCGGTATCCGTCATACTGAATGTTGGGGATGTCGTAGAGCGCACCCAGCAGCGCACCAGAATAGAGGATCGTAACGACACCGTAGGAGCAGTACGCGCCGCCGTCCTGCACGACGCGGGCTTTCACGGCCGTGATCCGTCCGTCGTTCTTCACTCCAGTTTTCAAGTCGATGATGGTGCGCGGCCGACCGCGATGCGCCCAGAACACTTCCTCACGCGTGTAAGTGATCTTTACTGGGGCCTGAGCCTTGCGCGCGGCCACGGCCGCAATGATTTCCAGAGGAATCACTTCGCTCTTGCCGCCGAATCCGCCGCCCACCAGCGGCTTGATCACACGAATCTGCGACATTGGCATTTCAAGCACGAGCGACAGCTTGTGCTGCAGGTAGTACGGAACCTGGGTCGACGACCACACGGTCAGCCGTCCGGGCTTGCCGGTGTGGGGATCGACTTCGAAGGACGCCAGCGTAGAGTGCGGTTCCATTGCGGCATGCGTCACTTCGTTGGCGATGAACCGTGCCTCGGCTACTTCATCGGCTTCGGCAAAGCCCTTCTCAGGATCACCGAAGACGTGGTGATAATCTTTCTCCAGATTCCCTGGCTTGGAATCGTGGATGAGGTCGGTCTGCGCCTTCATTGACTCTTCTGGGTCGAAGTACGCGGGCAGAACCTCGTATTCGACGACGATGAGTTCGAGCGCTTTTTCAGCGGCAGCCTCGGAAACGGCCACCACGCAAGCAACGTTGTCGCCGACATATCGCACCTTGTCGAGAGCCAACGGATATTCGTCGTGACCCACCGGCAGAATGCCGTAAGGATTGGGTGCATCCTTCCCCACCGCAACCGCGACTACGCCTTCGCACTTCTCGACGCGGCGCGTAGAGATCCTCTTGATGCGAGCATGGGGATATGGCGAATGCAGAATCTTGCCGACCAACATGCCGGGAACGCTGAGATCGTCTGTGTACTTGCCTGCGCCGGTGGTCTTGCCGGCCGCGTCGATCATCGCAGTGGGCTTGCCGATAATGGAGAAGCCGTTCTTATGGCTACTCATTGACGGATACCGCCGTTCTCTCCGCCGTAACAGCAGCCCGTATGGCCTCGTACATCTGGCTATAGCCGGTGCAGCGGCACAGGTTGCTGCTCAGTGCGGCGCGAACGTCGGCTTCCGATGGATCTGGATTCTCCGTTAGCAAAGATTTCACCGTCATGATGAAGCCAGGAGTGCAGTAGCCACATTGCGCGCCGCCCCAATCGCCATACGCCTTCTGGATCGCCGCCAGTGCGCCGTGCTCGCTGATACCCTCGATGGTAGTGATCTCTTGCCCCTCACAGCTGGCTGCGAGCAACGTGCACGACATCATGGCAACGCCGTCCACTAGCACCGTGCAGGCTCCGCAGGACGAATCATCACACCCGCGCTTCGAGCCCGTCAGTTCCAGTTCCTGGCGCAGCACATCAAGCAAGAGAGCACTTGGCTCAATCGCGACCTCGTAAGGTCGCCCGTTGACCCGCAGTTCGATGAGTTCTTTTTTCATAAGAAGCTGTGAGCTTCGAGCTATGAGCCACGAGCCGAATGCTCGCTCGTAGCTCACGGCTCGCCGCTAATACATCGGCACTTTCCCATCCACGCGCCGCGACCATGCGTCGATGCCACCACGCATAGACTGTGCCTTCTCAAATCCCTGCTGCCGCAGCCACACCGTCACATTCATCGAGCGCACGCCATGATGGCAAAGCACCACGACGGGGTCCTCAGGATCGAGTTCCTGATGCGCCCTCGACGGTACGTCGCCCATGGGCATCAACTTGGCGCCATCGATCCGGGCGGTCTCGAACTCCCAAGGTTCACGGACATCGAGCAGCGTGAACGATTCTCCCGCGTCGAGTTTGCTTTTCACTTCTTCGGGAGTGATTTCGTATTCCACTTCTACTTTCCGGTCCACTTCGGTTCGCGCTTTTCCATAAAAGCGCGGATCCCCTCGTGGGCGTCCGCTGTCTTCATCAGTTCGTCAAAGTAAATCCGCTCAGCCCGGGCCAGGCCCTTGTCGAAATGCATCGAATCCCACGCGTAGGATGCCTTCTTGGCGACGGCCAAAGCCGCAGGGCTGAGCTTGCGCAAATCTCCAACACGTTCATCCACGACGGCCGGAAGTTTACTCTCGGCCACGGCACGATTTGTCAGACCAATCTCTGCCGCTTCTTTCCCGTCAAAGGTCCGACCGGTCAGAATCAGTTCCGCTGCTCTCTTTTGTCCGACAAGCGCGGCCAGCGCGGTACACGCGACCGGCGGGTAGCATCCCAGCTTGATCTCAGGGAAGCCCCACTGTGCGGATTCCGTGGTGTAGACCATGTCGCACATCATCGCCAGTTCGGCACCGCCGCCCAGACAATACCCATGCACGGCGGCGATCGTAACCTTCTTCGTGGCTACCAGCGCTCGGATGACGGCGTGAAACTTCTGCAACATCCCTTCGACTTGGTCGGGTGAGTGAGCGGCTACGTCCACACCCACCGAAAACGCCTTGCCCTCTCCACTCAGTACAATCACCCACACGTCTTCGCCCGTTTCGATCTCCGCCAGAGCAACGCTCAACTCCTCCATCATGGCGATGTCGATGACGTTGAGCGGCGGATTGCGCAGCGCGATCCGGGCAACCGGGCCGTCGATCGCGAGTGAGAGTCGGCCGAGTTTGGGATGCGTAGACGTTGCTGTCATGGATCGCCTTACAGGTTGATCGCCGACTTCCGCACTTCCCCAATGGTGGAGAGCGGATCGCGCGCACCAGTTTTTTCAGCGATCCACTTCTTTTCGTTGTTGATGATGTCGAGCAAGAGCTTCTTGTCCGCCGCAGCTGGCATGTACTCTTTCATGTGCTCTTCGTAGGAGCGATCGTCAAGCGCTTCGCCCGTCTGGGCGTGGAATTTCTGTCCGGCCCATTTCCCGATCGCGCGATTGAACTTGATGTGGGGCGCATACAGCTTCGGCTCGCCCGGCTTGAGCGCGCTGTTGAAGCGCTCGATCAATCCAGCCACTTCGTCGCGATAGAGGTTGCGGTTGTAATCGTTCAGGTCGTCCAGGTCGGGGGCCTTGTCGTTCTTGGGCTCATCATAACGTCCCTTCACGCCCCACACGTAGGCCCAATGTGCCGACGAGGAATGATCGGTGCCGAACAGGTCGTAGGAACTCGAAATCCACTTGTTGAGGTATTTCTGAATCAGCCAAGCCGGGACTACCCCCGCCTCGACGATACGCCGGAGCCCGTCGTTGCCCGCTCCCATGTGGAACGCTTCCTCACGCAGCATGTATGACATGGAACGGCCCAACGGAGCGAATGCGGAATACTTCAGCATCTGCAGCTGGAATTTTCCGTCACGGTCGACAAAGTCGGTGTAGGTGAAGAAGTCCATCCAGTTGTCAACGTCGACATTGAACGCGCCCAGCAGCCGCTTGTTCTCGAACGAGCGCCGCTCCAGCATTTTTTGCGCCTCAACCTTGCCCGAGTATCCGAAATGGTCGACCAGGAGAGCGCACATCTGCCAGCCGTGACGCATTTCCTCGATCATCACGCGGGTGATAGCGCGACGGTCCCACTCGGTGGGGGCGTTCTCCAACAGATTGCGCT
>PMUM01000031.1 GCA_003166855.1 Acidobacteriaceae bacterium
GCTCCAGATCGAGCACCGTGGCCGTGATACGGGCTCGGGCCCGTTCTCGTGCTTTTTCGAAACCGTACCCGAGAAACGTGTGCCGCGTCACTGGAATCGTGCGCGGAGCGAAACGCTTGAAGGGAGAGTCGGGTTCGGTGGCCCAGGCGCAGAGGTCGGAAAAGAAAACGCGCAGGTCGACCAGCCAGCTGTGTGCAGTCGGACGCACTTCTTCGCCGGCTCCGGGGCCACGCTGAACAGCGCGAGCGCGTGCGATCACATGCGGGATGTAGTCGCGGACATGGCGCGGCAGAATCTGGGAGCACCGCTTAACTTCGGGATGCCGATCCCGAATGAATCGCCAAAAATGTGCGAGGGCGATGACTTTATGGCGCAATGTCCGATAGACATCGCTGACTCGGGCTTTGTACGCTTCCAGATACAGAATCATGATCTGCCTGAAACGATCTGGCACACCAGCGTTCTCGACCAGTTCCGGTGCCGTCATCCGCTGTCTCCTGCCGTGGCGGGCAGAGCCTCGCTTCGGCGTCCGAGAAAACACGCCAACCGAGCAGAGTGCGGCGTCGAGCGCATCCGTTCCCTTCGACCAACGAGCAGACAGCAGCTTCAGGTCGTCATCCTTTATATAGTGGAGGCTGTCGTAACCGCGAGCGAGCAGCAGCCGCAGCCCGTTGCAAACAGCGAGATGACGATTAAACGATGAAGTCCAGGTAATCGTAGCGGTTGCGCTGAGCAGCGCACGGTGTTGCTGCGCGAGCGGATGATCTTCGGGCAAATGTGCGACCCACTGGTTGACGCGGATGTTGGCCAGCGTGTCCAGACTCGGAACGACCATCCGCGCGGATATTAGGACGCGTGCACCCCAAGTCCAATACGTACCGCCGGGACGGTTGATCCCAGCCTTCCACTTCGGCCAAAACCTCTTCTCAAAATCGTTCCAGCGCTGTTGCAGGGTTGATCCGCTGCAGCGATCGAGAGCATCGGCCAAGCATCGACATACTGCCCGCATCTTCGATCGTTCGAAGCTGTTCGGCATACGGAAATGCGTTGTGACCTCGCGAACCACCGCGAGCAGCTTGTCCCGGTCGTAACGCTGACCTGCTAGCGCCTCTGCTTTTTGGAATGCGGTCATCTTCTTTATTAGGCTCCTTGTCTCTCCGCGTTTTAAACCCCTCATTCCCTCGTTCGAAACCCATAGCAGAGACGGCCCTTTCCGCCGTCAAGGGTAAAGCTGTCGCCAGCCAGAAACCGGCTGCCCTGTGACTGCTCGGGCCGCTCTGCACAACACCTCTCCATTACGAGGGAATGAAGTTTTTTAAACGCTCGTAAAGGGGAAACACAATGCAGCGAACCGAAAAGCAAGACATCTACACCCGGATCACCAACCAGATCGTCAGCCACTTGGAAAAAGGCGTGAGGCCCTGGGTTAGGCCGTGGAATGCCGAACATGCAGCAGGACGGATTACCCGCCCACTCCGCCACAACGGGAAGCCTTACAGTGGAATCAACGTTCTCTCTCTGTGGGCGAGCGCCATGGCGCAGAGCTTCGCGGCTCCCGTCTGGATGACCTTCAAACAAGCCATGGAGCTTGACGCTCACATCCGCAAGGGCGAGAAAGGCTCGCTCGTCGTCTACGCGGACAGCATCACGCGAAAGGAGACCGACGAAAAGACTGGCGACGAAATCGACCGGGAAATCCCATTCCTTAAGGGGTACACCGTTTTCAACGTCGAGCAGATCGAAGGCTTGCCGGAAGTTTATTACGCGAAAGCCGCACCTACACTCGACCCAGTGGCCCGCATCGAGCACGCGGAAAAGTACTTCGCAGCCTTGGGAGCAACCATCCGACACGGCGGAAATCGAGCGTTCTACGGTATCGCCGCCGATGCGATCCAGATGCCGCCATTCGAGAGTTTCCAAAACGCTGACAGTTATTACGCGACGCTTGCCCATGAATGCACCCACTGGACGGGCAGCAAGACCCGGCTCGACCGTGACTTCGGCGGACATCGCTTCGGGAGCGAAGGTTACGCTGTCGAGGAACTGGTTGCCGAACTTGGGGCCGCTTTCCTGTGCGCCGACCTGGAGCTTGCTCTGGAACCGCGCGAAGATCACGCGTCTTATATCGCAACCTGGTTGAAAGTGCTGGCTGCTGACAACCGAGCAGTGTTCACCGCCGCCGCCCACGCACAACGTGCCGCCGAATTTATCAACCGCGGAGCCACCGCCGCCGCGCAAGTCAACTCGACTTGCGCGGCATGATGTGAGTGCAGACATCATCGCCGACATTAAGAATCTCCACCGGATGGCTCGACACCAGAAGCTTGCGCAATGGCGCGTTCCAGTTCCGAGATCGTCTTATCGTCATAATCGAAGACATACTGTGCAGCTTTAGCGGAGGGCCACGAGTGTTGCTTCGGAGTCCGCTCAGTGCTGGAGTTCGCCGCCGCCAACGCAGTGACCATCGCATGCTGATCGACGCGCAGGTACAGATCGGCTGTCGTGCTTAGGTGTGAGTGCCCGAGAATCTCCTGAGCGACCTTGATGTTGCCAGTGGTTTCCAGCACGCCCTGCGCGAGCGTGTGACGGAATAGGTGCGGATGAACCGAGATGCCTGCTTTTCGCCCGATGTAGCGCAGGGCCGACTCAAAACTGGCATAGCGAAGGGGTTTGCCTTGACCTTTCCGCGAAGCGATCCAAACGGCATGAACGTCCGGCGCCGCGCGGCGCTCGGTGCGCAAGTACTCTTCGTAAATCGGCCAGAAGTCGTCGGTGACGGGCACGCGGTGTTGGTCGCGCGCACCCTTCAGCCGCACGGTGATGAAGCGCCGCTTGCGATCGACATCCTCCAGGTCCATGCCCAAAATCCCGTGTCGGCCAGCAACCGGACTCCAATCGCCGATGCGCTGACCCGTGCGGCTCAGCAACATCAGAATCGCTCTATCGCGATAGGAACCCGCGGTGTCGATCAGCATCTGAATCGCCGCGGGCTCTAGGACTTCAGGAAGCGTTCGCGGAATGCGACGACGGAAGCCATCACGTTGCCGCTTGCGCGGCGGCAAGTCACGCCCGATCATCCCGTGACGCAGTTCTTCGGTGAGAGGGTTCCCGGAGGCTGGGTTGATGCGACCCTTCCAAGGGCCGCGCCCATCTTCGGTGTCGCATCGAATGCAGTACTCAAAATACGACGCGAGTACGCTCAGCCGATGGTTAATCGTGCGGGGTTGGCGTGGCTTCTGCGCAGACTGCGCGGTAACAGCACCTTGCTTCGCGCCTCGCGCGAACTCGGTGATGTAGTTGCCGACCGCCTGACGCGTGACGTGCTCGGGATCTCCTCCAGAAGCGTGCAGCCAACTGAAGAAATGCGCGAGACCGATCGCGTAAGCGCGCTGCGTGTAGACAGAACAATCGCGCAAGCTCAGCTCCGTTAGAAACTGATCGCACGATCCAACGCCAGCGCCCCTCGAGTCACAGACACGGAATGAGACGCCGAATCGTTCGGCTTTTCTTAGGACTTTGTAAATCGACATAGCAGTCATCTTCGCCTGACCGCTATCGAGAAGTACATCTACACACGGCATACATCGAGCGCGCAGAGGCTCGGCCGCAAATCACGAGATAAGACATCAACCAAACCGAAGGCAAAGAGCTCCCAACCTTGACCGAAGTGCAGGGCGATGTCAGCGGTTACCGCGAGCGGCTGGTAAAGTTCGTGGAATCCCACAGCATTACGCTGAACTATTCGGACAAAATTGCGCCTGCCAAGGGCCTATCCCAGGGCGGGAAAATTACGCTGCTTTCCGGGATGCAGCCCGCCGAGGAGTTCTCCACGCTCGTGCATGAGATCGCCCACGAAATGCTCCACCGTGGCGACCGCCGCACTCTGACCACAAAGCAGGTTCGGGAGACTGAAGCCGAGGCCGTCGCATTTGTCGTCTGCCAATCGGTAGGATTCCAGACCGGAACCACTTCCGCTGACTACATCCAGCTTTGGCACGGAGACGCCAATCTTCTGCGCGAGAGCTTGGAAGCCGTCCAGCAGACCGCAGCCGTGATCCTCGGGGGCATTGCCCCCGAGGAACGGGAGTGTATGGGCAACGTTGGGTTCCGTTTCAAGAACCCCGACTGCAGGGTCCATCAATAGGCGTGCCAATTGTGGGAACCGAGAAAGCTGCCGATCTCGGTGCGGCTCGTTCTATTTTCTCAGCACCCCGAGCAACAGATTCCAGGCTTTTGCGGCTTGCGAGTACTTAGCTTTTTCCGGGAACCCCATTTCCCCGTAGGTCAGTGTCGCCCCATCAGGCACAAATATTGGATCCCACTGAAAACTATATGCGCCTCGCGCGGAGCCCGAAATGCTTCCCCTCGTCTCGCCGGTAAAAGTATGCAGACGTTTCCCGTCACAATAACCGACAACGGAAGTGGCTGTCGCTGATCGAGCATCGCCTGCTTTAACAAAACCGCATAGGCTATCCCCAACAGTATCCCACACCACCTTAGACAAGCCACCTGGGAGTCCGTTCAGAGCATCGATGTAAAGGCCCCCGTGCTCAACAACGCAAGGCAGTCCAACTTCCTTGAATGCCTTCAATGCTTTGTCCCGAACGATCACTTCGAGGTCAATGTTTAAGATTTCCTGGACACCGTGGCGAAGAACATTTAACTCGACTCCGGAGGGGCGGAGATAGTGGCTGACCTCTGCTGCTTTGAAATCATTTACTGTCACAAAGTAGAGCTTCACCCCAGCTTCTCCCAGAACTCATCCATGCTCCTGTCACGATCAATCGGATCGAGCTCAACAATCAACACGTCCCACCGGGCAAGCAACTCACGTTCAACCTCCGTCGGGCCGATGCTAGTCATTATTGCTGTCGGAAGGCGCTCAGAAAGCTTGTGCTCCCGGCGAAGCTTGCTTAGTTTGTAGAGCATAAGGCGGATATTCAGGTCGCTGAAGCTGTATCCAATAAACAGTAGAGACTTCCCCAGCATATCGGCCCGAAGCTTGATATCAAGGGGCGATTCAAAATCCAAGCGATCAAAGTAGTTGGTCTCCGTGACAACCAAGCTTTTGTCATCGGAGAAAGTGCCGTGGAACTTGACGATTTGAGGTACGTTCGAAGGTGCTTCTTGAATATCATCAATACTTGCAATCGTTCTAAAGTCTTTACCCTTCAGCTTGAAGGATCTTTCGATGATCTCATCAAAATTCGTTGTGTAGATCAAGGGAAAGCCCAGGTCAACGAGCTTCATGTGAGACCTCGAAGCAAGAATCCGGTCGTCGGGTGGGTTGAACAACTTGTCCATCCTGCTGCGAAGAGGACCGATGCTCCCCTTCACCGAGACGTAATACTCTGCAAGTTGTAGGAAATTACCACTCAGCTTGAAGACGTCGGCGTCCCATCCAAGCTCATGTGCGATAAGGTCTATTAGTTGGGACCACGACGGAATATTGAAGCGGATGGACAGACCAGCACCGATGAAGGGCACCAACTTCGATTCTCGAAATAGGTCCTGACAGATCCGAAGTGGATCACCAGCGCTGCTGCTCGCCATTCAGTCCTCGCCAATTGAGAAGTAGGGCGTCGGACAATTCGTCGACCCTTTGTTGCTAGCCGCAGACGAGACGACTAAATTGTCTGAGCGACTTACGAACACCGAATCATCAGCCACGGACCTACAGAGGTCAGGTCGTGATTGTACATCTCTTAGCAATTAGTCTGGTCATGGAATGTGTGTGACGAATTCCATTATGGGGGTGAACTTCCGTCAAGTCTTCGTCGGACTGATAGAGCAGTTGCCAGTCAGAATAAAAGCTAGTGTATTGGGAGTGCTCCAAGAGAACTGGAATGAAGCCGGGATGAGCAGACAGATCTTGTTGTCGATCGTTGAACGAGCAGATGACATTTAGTCCGCCAGCCTTCGTAGCCAGCTTCAGTCTTTCAAGGACCACCGTAACTTCAGCTTGGGAAGCAAGACAGTGCAACAACCCGTAGGCGATGACGATGTCGTAGTTCGACTCCGGCAGCTCGCATTTCCTCACGTCAGCAACCTCCAACGATGCGTTGGCAGGATCCCCAAGAAACATTCGGGCGTGTTCGATGGCGGTCGTGGAGATGTCAAATGCACGTACCCTCGCACCTCTCTTGGCAAGGAATGCAGTGTTCTTTCCTTCACCGCAACCGGCGTCGAGAACGTCGAGCCTCTGAACGTC
Source organism: Acidobacteriaceae bacterium (assembly GCA_003166855.1). Taxonomy (GTDB): domain Bacteria; phylum Acidobacteriota; class Terriglobia; order Terriglobales; family Acidobacteriaceae; genus Sulfotelmatobacter. Next base: position 6,212 of record PMUM01000031.1, read on the forward strand.
GCCGAGCAATGTGGCGACCTGCTTTACGAGCCTGCCTGGCTCCGTGCCCCAAAAGCAGGCGCAGCTTCTGTACCCGTCCTCGTAGCCGCCATTCATTTGTGATGACGGCGGGAGACACCGACATTCTGCATGAGTTTGCCAATCGCTTCTTTATACATTGACTTGCCCATCCAGTTGTATAGCACAGCGTCGGCAATCCCGATCATCTTCTTCACGTCCTGCTCTACTGGGGCTTCGCTCAATTTGAGAAAATCGGCGAAGCTGACGACTTGGCGTGACCGTTCGGAATAGAACTGGAATGCAACATTCGGTGGAGCATGGACGAAAATGATTCCGATTCTACGATCAGCTATCCGCTTCAGTTCGCGCAATGTGGCGGTTTGGCGAATGCCGTCAATCAGAATTCGCTCTTGTGGGTCGCTCTTCAGAGCGTTCAACAGTGCCAATGCCAGTTTCTTTGGACCATCGCGATTCTGTATGAACTGCCATGCTCTCTTCTGGAAGGCGGCTCGACCCGTTTCAGAAACAGCGGGAATTCCCACAAGTTGTGCGACGATCGAGCCACTGTTTATCTCGCTGTAGCCAAAATCTCGCCGTAACAGTTCCGTCGCCAACGACTTCCCACTCCCAATTCCGCCCACAAGACACAACAGGCTGGGAGGCCTAAGAGTTCTCGTTCTCCGGATAATGTAAGAGGGTTGAGCTCTTACCGAACTCGGGAAGAATCCTGTTAGGCAGAGCTGGGACCAGTATTCGAAGTCCTTGAGCTCAACGTCAAGAGCATTGAGGTCAATCCATCGCAGTTGTGTTATGGATTTTTCACCCCGTTGTGGTTTCTCCCATAGCGGGTCCGTTGATACGCTATATTGCAGAACTACCGCAAAATGACGGCGACCCGTTGGAGAGGAGTCGTCGTTGAGCAAGCCAAGCACTCTCAGCCCATCACCTCGCCGGAGTCGATCCTTGTCCTTCTGAGGCAAAGCGAGCTCCTCAAACAATTCGCGGACAGCGTTGTCGCGTATAACCTGGAGCTCACTTCCGACGTTATAGAGTGAGCGGTCGATTTCGGCTACGTGGCCACCGAAACCGATACAGTTCGACCCGCGCAGGTAGTCTTCAACTCTGCTGAACGTCCCCCTTCTGAAAGCAAGAATTCTATTGCGACGCGTAACGAGTATGTACGTGAGAACCTGTTTCACGTCCTGTCGCTGTTCAGCCTCGATACGGTCTATGTAAGTGCAAACTGTTGGCCTGAATAGCTTCCGAGACACGCGAATCCACGACTCTTTGATACCCTGAAATCGTTCGGTTCCATCCAAGACTCTTGAAGGAAAGACCATCACCCGTTCGCGAGGCGGACTGGCTGTATAGCGCTTGGCTTCGTAGGCCTTGGCAGGATCCTCAAGCAGCTCTCGAAGATAAAATCGACCGGGGGCCGTACGAACAAAGCGGGATCGGTCGCCCTTCCGAATAATATCCGTGCTGATCTTGGACTTCATGGTCTGGTGCGGAGTTTTACCAGACAAGGTATCCGAGAACAGTTTTTCGTCAGTCGCTAGATCGACTAATTCACGAGCACTAATCGGACGCTTGTGCTTGCGCAATAGCGTCTCAGCCACATCGAGAAATTGGCTCACTGCCCTATCCTTACTGCTGTCAAGTGATCTGAAAAAGACCAGCGATTTGAGAAGCTAGCGCTGCGTTTCCCACCCGCCGCCCATTTAAGGAAGGGTTTTGTCATTGGCGTTAGAGAATCATCAATCGGAAGTATAGCGGCAAAGACTTCTACCAACCTTTGGGTAGTCGCGGATGTGGTGAGACTCCAAGGGATTCTGGGAGCATGGGATTCGTTGTGAGCAAGCCAAAGGTGGATCAATGGTGCCTTCGAACCAGGGAGCTTTATCTCGCAATAGCTCGGCCAGCCGATTGATCTTGGTACAAGAACGCCATCCCGCCTTGAGCCTGCCGTATACGCACTGAGACCTCCTTGGGTCAAATGGATCGGCACGTCCGGCGATGGCCGATAGCGTCGAGGCATAGTGGGGATAAAGGAGGAGACCAGCCGGAACGGTTGTTCTCTGACTCTAGTGTAGGAAGCGCTGCCTTCGGCAGCGGGAGGACGGTTGACACGCCACCCCTGCTAGGGTGCTGTACAGCAACTTGGGTTGCTGTACGGTTACCACTTGAAAACACGGCGGATGGCGATTCCGGGTTGCTGTGGGGCAACCTGAAACTCCCATCGAAAACTCCCGCGCCAACGCCTCCCCAGCTCGAAACCCCTTGACACGCTCCTATGAAAGTACGACTATTCAGTGTATGTCATACAACTAGACTGTTGTATGGCGTGGAGGAGTGATGCCGGATCAGCCCCAAACTCAGACTCTCTCCCTTCGAATCAGCGAGGGCCTGCGCAAGCGCCTAGATCATATCCGAAAAGTCACCTCATTACGGAAAGGCGAGGACGTATCGACATCCGAGATCGCCAAGCAACTGCTGGAATCGTCACCCGCTGACCGGCTCGAAGTGACCGAGCTGATACGGGAGCCAACCGAATGCCTCTTGCGAATTCGTAAGAAATGCGAAGCCGAGCAGCCGCTCTCATTGGCTGAATGGACGGTGCTCGCGTACTACGTCCAGCAAGGCACAGATGCCATCTGCAATACCCCGGTTTCCCGTGAGTCCTGCATTGCCTTTCTGGAAGCGTTTCAGGCGGTTTATAGGTTGAGGAAAAAACCCAACCCAGGCAAGGACGAGTATTACCTCACTAAGCTTCCAAGCGAATTCCGACCAGGGGAGAACATGCAGCCCGCCAGCCCCGAGGCGGTGCGGCAGACCGTTGCCGAAACAGTACGACAGCTTGCTGACCCGGCCATGAAGTGGAGACCCGTCCTTGCTGGGCGCAATCTTTATGTGTTTCTCGATGGCGATGAAGTTAACGATGCCGATGGCGTGAACCGGGCCCTTCGTCCCTACTGGGAGGGGCTTTGGCGGATGGCCGCGCGCGGTCATTACTTTCTCTACAAAAAGCCGATCCGTGGCAAGGTCAACTCCAGTGATTCTGTCGTCCAGCCTGCAATCCCNNCGAATCTAACTTTGTGCTGTCCTTCGTGCGCAGCGACGGCAACGATGTACTCCTGTCGTTTAGCTTTCCCGGCCCACACGGTCCCGTGTACCCCATGAGTTCCTATCCGATGATTCAAGAGTTTCGCGCGATGTTGAACGGATTGACGGCGAAGTCCCGACACTGGAACGGAGAATACTTCTTTGGATACACGTGGGACCGGGAGGGAGAGACCCAGTTCTCGTTTCGCGCTCATGCAAACGGCATCACCTTTGGCTTTTCCCAAGAGGAGTGGAACGCAGTACGAAAACTCTTCCGCCGGGCTTGGGAGATGCCAGAACTCCAGGCCACATGGGACGAACTAACGACGGAATACGGTGACCTGTGACAACCGGACAGTCATTCCGCACGAAATCGCTCACTGCCAAAGTGACTGAGGAGGAGTATGTCCGCCTGCTGGAACTGGCGACAGCCGCAGGTCAGAGCATGGGGGAGTGGGCACGCACGGTTTTGCTGGCGCAGGTGAATTCCAGCCAAGAGATCATCCTGGCCGAAATACTAGCTTTGCGCATGTTGTACCTGAACAGCGTGCAGATTCTTGGACAGCGACGGGAACTGACCACCGAAGAACTGAGGAAGCTCATCGAGCGAGTGGACCGCGAGAAGCAGGGTAAAGCGCAGGAGCGGCTGAGTGGACAAAATAGCAACCGGCCCAGCCCGGAAAACTCAGCCAACAGCGCCGCCATTTGAACCGGATTCAAAGCCGGTGGGATGCGTTGGAATTCGAGATCGACTGACTTGGGGCGGGAAAGAAGTAAAGCCGTGAACAGGAAATGGGGACGCGACGAGACGTATTACTGGCCGAGCCACAAGCCAGTGTGGACGATCAGCGCCTTTGCTCTCGGAGTGCTAGCAATCTTTGGAATGGCGATCTATCAGGCCAGGGTGCAATGGACGCCGCTACAGCGCTATTGGCTCCCGAACTATCTCAAGACGCAGCTGGCGACAAGCCTCGGTTTTCCCCCGATTAATTACCGTCTCCTCGAAGTGGAAGACCGACAGGGGCGTCACCGATTAGCGGTTGAGACGGATGTCGCGCCGTGGGAAGGTCCCCTGCCGCGTGGGGCGACTATTCCGCTGATTCTATCGAAGGAAGCGGCGCGGCAGGACCTGCATCTGGTGCTGGCACCAGCGCAAAAATACAAGAATAAAGAACTCAGCGACTACGCTCGACACTGGATTTACCAAGACCAAACTTGGGGCGACTTCCTGCATTGGCCGCTCGTTACCGGTCTAGCAGTTTTCGGCTGGCTGTCTATCTTTGCTGTTCCCAAAGACTGGCAGCGGCGGCGCGTGCTCAAGTATGGGCGCCGGACCAAAGGCCCAGAGTTCGCCACGGCGGCGCGGTTCAACCGTAGCCAGCAATCCGATGGCATAGGCTTCATCACAAAAGAGCCGCGCACAGTGGTTGAATTCCTGCTGCAGCGTGACGGGAACCTGGTACGGATTCCGCGCGAGCGGGAGAGTTCGCATTTCATGATGATCGGCGATACCGGCGCAGGCAAATCGTCGCTTATCCGCCAGATCCTCATGCAGGTGGAAGGGCGGGGAGAAACCGCGATTGTGTACGATCCGGCGCTCGAATACACACCGCAGTTTTACGAGCCGAGCCGTGGCGATGTGATCTTGAACGCGGTAGATGCACGTATGCCCTATTGGTCACCGTGCGATGAAGTGCAGCATGAAGCAGAAGCCGAAGGGCTGGCGGCGGCGCTCTTCAAAGACGATCCCCGCACCAATCCGTTTTTCGTGATGGTGCCGCGCCAGATCTTTGCCCACCTGCTGATCGAGCAACCGAAGCGGACACCGCAGGAGCTACTCGCCATTCTGCGAGATGAGCGCGAGCTGGCAAAGAGACTCAAGGGCACCGAGCACGCGGCAGCAATCTATCCCGATGCGGGACCGCAGCGTGGCGGTATGATCGCGACTCTCAACAGCGTGAGCAACGCACTGAAGCTGTTGCCCCGAAGAGAAGAAGCTAAGGCGAACTGGACTGCAGTGGAATGGGCGCGGCAGCGGGACGGATGGTTGTTCATCACCAGCCCGCCGGAGTTCCGCGAGAGACAGAGGCCACTTATCAGCATGTGGCTCGACATGCTGGTGCTGCGCACCATGAATCAGGGCAAGCCCGGTGCGCGCCCCGTCTGGTTCATTCTGGACGAGCTTCAGAGCCTACATGCATTGCCACAGTTACACACAGCAATTACCGAGAGCAGGAAGGCCAGAAACCCGGTCGTGCTCGGCTTCCAAGGGCGCAGCCAACTTGAAGAACTATACGGGCGCAAGGCAGAAGCCATGCTTTCTCAACCCGCGACGAAAGTCTTCTTACGCACGGACGAGGCCAACTCCTCGAAGTGGATCAGCCAGACCATCGGCGAAGTGGAAGTCGAGCGATTGCGTGAAAGCCGCATGGAAGGCCACTTCCCCAGGAACAGGCGGGATTCCCGCAACTACCAGCTTGATCGGATGACCGAGCCGTTGGTGATGGCATCAGAAATCCAGGGCCTTCCCGATCTGCGCGCCTATTTGAAAAGTGGCAACCTAGTAGTTCCTCTGAGCTTCCCTTACATCGACCTACCAAAGCGCCACGAGGCGCTGATTGAGCGCAAACTTCCGACGCAGCAGCCAAAGGAAACGAGTGCGCAGACGGCAACGGCGTCTGCGAATGGCGATGGCCGCATTCTGACGCGTAGCTTGCCACCGCCGATCCCCCCACAGCGGCAGCAGCCAGTGAAACCACGACCGACGCGGGTAGCGAATGATGACTTGCCCTTCTTGGAGTAAATGATGCTGACCATTTCCAAGCCGCTGTCATCTGGCCAGGCGCAGGCGTACCACAAGGAAGAGTTCGCCAATGCCAAGGAGAACTACTACACCGAGGGCGAGCGTGTGCGGGGCGAGTGGCAGGGCAAGCTCGCGGAGCGTTACGGGCTTCATGGGGAGGTGCGCGAAGACCAGTTCGCGCGCCTCTCCGAGGGCCAGCACCCGGAGACGGGCGAGCAGTTGGTCCGGCATCAGACGGCGCGCGAGTACATCAATGATCGCGGCGAGACGGTGCGTTCGATGGAACATCGGGCCGGATGGGATGCGACGTTCAGCGCACCGAAATCTGTATCGCTGACAGCCCT
>PMUM01000394.1 GCA_003166855.1 Acidobacteriaceae bacterium
GCGGACCGCCGGAATTGCCGGGCGCCAGGCTGGCCCGCATCAGTTGATACCGCTGGAGCGTCTGTTCACAGCGCAGGCAACAGACTGTCTTGCTATAGGGATCGGTAGAGACACCACTCGGCGTCTCGATGGCTGGTTTCATACATTCCTCTGAAGCAGGAATTCTGGAGCCGCCCAAAACCCGGGCTGGCATTCCAGTTTGAGTGGAACGAGTGTAGCACGGCGGATGCGGCCCTGGCGGCGCAATCACGCCTCCAACCAGTGCGAAAACAGACTCCCTACAAAAACAAATCCCATCACGATCAGATCCAGGTTCGGACTCTGATCGCGATGGGATCGTCAAAGAAGCCGACTGACGCGGATGCCCCTACGGATGCAGGAACCAGGGCGTCGTCGTATCGTCGGTCTTGAAGAAGTTAAGGATCTGCCCAGCCACCTTGAGATCTCCCGCCGGGAGCGAGGGATGCGTACCATCCGATTGCAGGTCCTGGCATGTCCATACAAATCCGTCACTGCGCCCCAGCAGTCCATTCGCCCAGTAATACGGTCCCCAGGACATCCACGGAGCCTTGACCGCTCCCAGCGCGGAGTTGTAGTTCAGGTTGGCGTTGCCATTCAGTTGGTCGGCAATGGCATTCTTCACGGCAAAGCCGGCTTCGTAGGCGTAAGGTTCAGGGTCAATTTTTGCCACGCCATTCGAGTAGCCCGCGTAAATGCGGCTGGAGAAATACAGCAGCTTCGCGTTCGGGAAGAACGTGTGGACATTATTCATCTCAGTTTCGTAATTCCCCTGCATCTGGGTCATGTCGCCCGGAAACGTCCCTTTGGCGATGCCGTTGGTGTCTTCAATCCACACCGCGACAACCTGCTGTGCGGTGACTCCCTGATCGGGCAGGTAATTGTTCAGGATCGTATTCCAGTACGGCGAACTGGTCGACGACAACAGGTTCGGTGTAGCGCCGCCTTGTGCGCCCGACACGAATACCAGGGTTGGGTTGATCGCCGGGTCGGTCCGGGCGAGTGCCAGGAACTCAGCAAATTCATCGAGTGCCGTGGATTCTCCCAGCGCCAGCATTACGTCCTTGCCTGTCGGGCTGTAGTTGCCGTTGGCATCAAGCGGCACAATGGCTTTGGCGAATGCAACGCCATCGGAATCATGCGAGGCGGGACGCACGTTGCTGCCATTCGGATACAAGCCTCCCTCCTCACCTTGGTAGATTCCGGTCGCAAGGTCAGTGATGGGGATGATCGGCGTCGTCGTCTTTGGAACGTCGTACGAAATGTTGTTGCACACCGCGCCCGTCATCTTAGCCACAGTTAACGTAAACAGCTTGGTCACGTTGAACTTGGCGGAATCCTTCACTCCCGCCGTAAACGTATAGTTACCGGCAGTCACAGTGGAGGCGACTGTCCCACTGATCAGACCGGTGCTGGAAAGCGTAAGGCCTGCAGGCAACGTGGATCCTGGCTTCAGGCTGAACGTGTAAGGCGGCGTTCCCGAGGCCGCGAGCAGCGTCGCTTGGTAGGCCGCGTTCTGAGTTGCCGTGGGCAGCGTCGTGATGTTGAGGAGTGACAAGGAAGTGGCCAACGAGCCGTTGCCGCTCAGATCCACCACTTGCGTCGGAACCTGGTCGAAAGTAAACGCGATCACCCCGGTCTCTGACGTAACCATCGTGGGACTATAGCCGACGCTGATCGTCTTACTTGAGCCGGCATTGATGGTAATGGGCAAACTGGCGGGTACGATGGCGAAGGTCGGCGGCGTGATCGTAATTCCCTGCAACTTCACGGCACCAGTTCCCGTGTTGGAGATTGTGATTAACTGCGTCGCGCTCGCAGTTCCCTCTGGCTGGTTGGGAAAGTTCAAAGAGGTGGGACTCGAACTCACCACTGCCTGCGACTGAAGGCCGGTCCCCGTCAAAGGCACCTGCAGCGGGTTCCCGGTTTGTTGTGTCAGCGTGTAATCGCAATTGAATGTCTTCGCCGCGTCCGGGGCAAAGTACATGGAGTAGGTCGTGGTCTTGCCCGGCGCGAGAGTAAACGGCGTTTGCCCCGATGCCAGCTTGAACTCCGGACAGTTGGAGGTAATGGCCGTCAGCGTGGTGGTCGCCGTGCCCGCGTTCTTGATGGTAATCGTCTTGGTCGTCGTGCTCATCCCGATGTACGTACTCGTAAATGTCAGAGAGCTCGGGCTAGACGTAATCTGCGCTGAGGCGGTGACGAGGAAAAGCACGTTGATGAGCAAGCAGTTGGCAAGACACAAACGGTCTCGGCGCATGACAGCAGGCATCGTTCGATCCTCCGGCAGGTTCACAGGCAAAAGTGCACAGGGCTAATCAATTCCCGCGCAGATAAAACGGGCAGTTCACTCTTCAGCTTGAGGTCTTGCAACTTGGGGTGGCGAACTCCTTAAGCACTCTCGGCGTTACGCCATCGGGGGAAACCTGGGGATCCGCTCACCGAGTAAGGAGAGAAGACCGTTGTGGCATTCTTCGCTGGCCCTCCCGGAGTGTCAAGAATGAAAGTTCTTGCACACCCTGAGAATGGTGAGAGTGGTTGGATAGGAATGTTTCGGGTATGGCGCGAGCCGAGAACGACCTCTTAAGCGACTTGGCTTTCGCCGTCGTGCAAACTGATGGGTGGGGTTGCAGGTCTCGCAACGACCTTTTCGGGTTCTCTGGCTAGAAACTCCTTCGGACAAATGAGCGCCAGAACCGGCGTCGTCATAAAGGTCGTAACCAGCGCCATGATGACCATCATCGAAAACAGGGCGGGTGAAATGACTCCGATATCGAGGCCGATGTTGAGGATCACCAACTCCATCAGGCCGCGCGTATTCATCAGCGTGCCGAGGCCGGCAGCTTCCCGCAGCGGCATGCCCGTCAGCCAAGAAGCCAACGTCGAACCACCCAGCTTGCCCACCGTCGCGACCAGGATGATGAGTCCGCAGTACATCCACATCTCCGGCCCTTTGACCAGGCCGATATTGGTGCGCAATCCAGTAAAAGCAAAAAACAGCGGCAACAACAGAGTGACCGTGATCGTCTCGAAACGGTCGAGGACGTATCTGACAAAATGTCTTTGCTTCGGCATGATGGCGCCCATCAGGAAGGCGCCAAAGAGCAGGTGGATGCCGAGGTACTCCGTGCAGAGAGCTGAGACCAAGACGAGCAACAGCATCAGTGCCATCAGGTTCTCGCTGAGTTCGCCCTTGGCTTTGTAGACCCGCTCGTAGCCGCGCAACAGCCGCCGCACTCCGTAGATCATGACCAGACCAAACACCACGATGCCACCGATCGTCGTCCAAATGGAGGTGGAAGAGTGGGCCGAGCGGATCAACACGACGATGTAAGCAAGGATGCACCAGCCGGTCACGTCATCCACAGCGGCACACGCAATGGCGACCGTGCCCAAACGACTGCCTAGCATATTTCGCTCTGCGAGAATGCGCGCGAGTACCGGAAAGGCAGTAATGCTCATGGCCGCGCCCATGAACAACGCGAAATTGGTAAAGGCGACGCTGTCATCCGACAGCCGCGGATACAGATAGAGTGAAAGAAATGCGGCCAGCACAAACGGAGCGGTGATGCTGACATGACTGGTCAGCACTGCGGCATGCCCCTGCTTCTTGAGTTCCCTCGGGTTGATCCCTAGCCCAACCAGGAACATAAACACGACCACGCCGACCTGGCTCAGAGCGTTCAAGAAACCCAGACTGGACGTGGGAAATAGATAAGAGGAGAAATGGGGCGCCAGCCAACCGAGAAGCGAAGGGCCCAGCATAATGCCGGCAAACATCTCACCCACGACGCGCGGCTGGTGTATTTTCCGGAACAACTCGCCGACCAGACGGCACACTGCGAGAACGACCGCAATCTGCAGAACGAGCGTAAAGAGATTCGGCATCAGTGCGCTCCTCCCGCTGAACTCCTCGTCTGCCTTGTCGCGTGAAACTCTACGGGCGTGCACGATGAACAGCCACTCACCATCAGCACACCGGTCAACGATCTCGGCTCAGACTTGGGGTCAACCGTGGCCGTCAGCGCCAAAGATTGATCAGCGCCGCAGTCGCTCAAAGAATCCCGTACAGGAACAATCGATGCCTTCAGATTCTTCTCATCGAGTGTGCCCGAGGCAGCGGTCTTCGAAGGGTTATTGAAGGTCAGGACGAGGTTCTTGCCTGATTGAGAGATCCCCACGGAAGTGTTCGAGAGCGACGCCAAGGTCTTACTGCAGGGTCCACCTGACAGGCGACTCGCATCCGCCTCAATTTTCCAAACGCCGTCCACCGAAATCGGCGCGACCAAGGTGCGGCCGGTCCGCAGGACTCCCGCCAGCCCCAGCAGCGGCAACCCAACGAGCAGAACGTATGCCACTACGAAATTGCGGCTCGTGTGCGACATCGTGCCCTCTATCTTTGGAACTGAACCCCGGGGGAACCAGAATACCGCGTGACAGCTTACACCGAAAACGACGGAAGTCCGATCCAAAAATCGGACTCCAATCACTTTTCTGCAACTGAACCGCCGAAAATTACACCTGCGGCCGGAATGCGTCGGAGGTCAGATCCCCCAGCAGCTTATGCCACGGGTGCTTCTCGTTCTGCTCTACCTTCGAAACCATCTGCTTCATCTTGGTCAGCACTTCCGGCGCTTCTTCGTCATACACGTCGCCCTGAAGAAGCTTAAGCACGTCCAGCCGGTAGTTTTTGTCGCTGATGAAGTAGGTGAACAGCACGTTCAACCGGTAGTACACCGAGATGAATTCGTACCAGTTCTTGGTCCCGCGGCGCAGCTTGGTTTCGTAGTCGATGAAGCTCGCACGCGAGAAATCATTCTTCTCGATGGCCGCGAGAATGTCTTTATGCGCGAACCGCGAGCTATTCAGCGCGATGCTCACGCCGGTTGAGAAGATCGGATCGACGAATCGTCCCGCATCCCCTACCAGCATGAAGCGGTCCCCGGCCAACTGCTTCATTGCGTAGCTGTAGTCGCCTTCTTCCTTGAACGGACGAATGCGATCGGACTTCTTCAGCGTCTCCGCGATCAAAGGCCGGCTGCCTACCGTCTCCCAGAAGAACTTCTCACGATCTTCCTTCGACTTGGCGAAATTCTTTTTCTGCGTCACCACGCCCAGACTGGTAACCGTGTCGGTGATCGGGATCTGCCAGATCCACGTATTGGAAATCGGCAGGAAGTGAATGTAGATGTAATCCAGATTCGTATCGCGCTTCGCGAACACTTTGCGGTCGTATCCGTCGAACCACGAGTGAATGGCGTACTGATCGAACACCGTGTCTTTGACCTTCAGCTTAAGCTGGTTGCCGAGGAACGTCTGCCGCCCGCTGCAGTCCACCACCATCTTGCAGCTGACGCTCATTTCCTTTGGCCCAATGTTGAAATAAACCTCCGGATGCTCCGGCCCGAAATCGACCCGCCCAACTTTGACGCCGTCGTACACGGTTGCGCCGAGTTTCTGCGCATGCTTCAACAGCAGCAGGTCAAACTTGCCGCGGTCCACGTGGTAGGTATAGTTCCGGTCCTCCATGCCTTCCTGCTTGCGTTCCTCGAACCGGATATCCACGTTGTAGTCCGGCGCCAGTCCCTCGAGGTCGTGCACATAGCCCGGATTTTCGTCGTTAGTGGTCCAGACCGCACCGAACTTGTGCGGGAATCTTGCCTCCTCCATTTGCGGGAGGAAATCGAGATCCTTAAAAACACGCGTCGAAGATGGAACGAGCGACTCGCCGACGTGCGGGCGCGGGAACAACTCGCGTTCGAACACGACGCACTTGACGCCAGCTTTCGCCAGGTAGCACGCCATGCTCGATCCGGCAGGTCCGCCGCCGATGATTCCTACCTCAAAATCAGGGACTGAATGATTCATATCTCTGCCTTCTCCCAGTGTCTTCTCTATGCCGCCGGGCCCAGCGGCCGGAGCGGCCGGCCGGGCGAGGTTGCCGTTCCTGCTTAGGCTGAAGCTTCCACAAACGCGTCCGCCGTGAGATCTCCAAGGAAACCGTGCAGCGCGTGATTCGGATCCTTCTCCACCTGCTGCACGATGTTGCGCATGCGGGTCAGAACTGGCGGCTCGGCATCCTCGTAAACATCTCCCTGCAGAAGCTTGAGCACATCCAGGCGGTAGCGCGGATCCTGGACGAACGCCGTGAACAGCACGTTCAGGCGGTAGTACACGCTGATGAAGTTGTACCAGTTGCGGGTGCCGCGCCGGAGCGTGGACTCGTAGGTCTGGAACGCTTCGCGGCTGAAGTCTCCGGTCTCGAGCGCACCGATGATGTCCTTGTGCGCGAATCGGGAACAATTCAACGCGATGCTGACGCCCGTAGAGAAGATGGGATCCACAAAACGTCCTGCATCGCCCACCAGAACCAGACGGTCGCCGGCCAGCTGCTTCATGGCGTAGCTGTAGTCGCCCTCGTCCTTGAACGCATGCATCTGCTCCGAGCCCTGCGCCTTCAGGCCTTCGTACAGTTCGGGCCGGCTCTTAATGCAATCCCAGAAGAATTTCTCGCGCGATTCCTTGCTCTTGGCGAAATTCTTCTTCTGCGTGACCACGCCGATGCTGGTGATGGTCTCGGTGATCGGAATCTGCCACACCCACGTGTTCGTGATCGGTAAGAAGTGGATGAAAATGAAATCGCCCTGCGTCTGCTTGTTGGAAGCCATGCAGCGCCGGTCGTAGCCGTTGAACCAGGTGTGAATGGCATACTGGTCGAAATGGTCGTCCTGAATGCGCCACTTCAACTGGTTGCCGACCAGAGTCTTGCGCCCGCTGGCGTCGACCACGATGCGGCAAGTCGTGCTCATCTCTTTCTTGCCCATCGTGTATTGCACAGCTGCGCAATTCGGATCGCTGAAATCCACCCGATTGACGCCGATGCCTTCATACACTTTTGCGCCGAACTGGTTGGCGTGCTGCAGCAGCATGAGATCAAACTTGCTGCGGTCCACGTGATAGGTGTAGTTCTGGTTAACCCCGGGCTGGTTCCGCTCTTCGAAGCGGATATCGACGTGGCAGTCAGCCGACACGCCGCCGAAATCCATGTTGTACACCTTGGCGTCAGAAGCCGCGGTCCAGGCCGCGCCAAACTTGTGCGGAAACTTGGCTTCCTCCATCTTGGGCAGGAAGTCGAGATCCTTGAACACCCGAGTCGAAGACGGCACCAGCGACTCTCCCACATGCGGACGAGGCATCAGCTCGCGCTCAAAAACCACGCAGTTAATGCCAGCTTTGGCCAGGTAAGCTGCCATACTTGAACCAGCAGGGCCGCCTCCAATGATTCCTACCTCAAAATCGGGCACAGATGATTTCATATCTGCTGTCTTCTCCCCAAGATGTTTGCTCGGAATACGATCATTTCTGTCGGATTGGTTTGTCGGTTCAGCCGGACTCTGAAAGACACAGTCGCCTTCCCATTCAGCGCACAACGAAAGCAACTAAATCGCATGGGGGGAGGCAAGAATGCTACAAAGTTTTGTTTTTAGAGGGGGAACGCTACTTTTACCGTCGCGCTGTGTTCCCCTATTTAACCAAAAGTCAGCCGCTTCGCCAAGCATGAAAATATTTGCACACTCACTGCTCCGATCAGGACTGCAATGGGGGAGTAACCTGGAGCCAGATAGTAACGTGCAGGTAATCTACCAGTCGCGGATTGCCGTAAGCGATTGTTTTTAAGGGAATAATCGAACAGGCTTTACTTCGCAGCAAAGAAGCGCACCGGCTTTTGCCTGCTGCGTAAAATCCTCCCGGAATGTCGGCCCGGATGCAGCGCGGAATCAAGCATTCGACCAGAGCGAGGCATCCATTTGACAGTCCGCATCGAGCGTGACAACATGACCATCACGGAGTACACTTCCCGTCTCCTCCCCCCAACGTTCTCTATGGCTTTTTCTCCATCCGAGGGTCCCGTGCGAAAATTCTCGTCTTCCGTAGTCCCCTGCTTGCTCGTTGCTGCCGTTCTCTTCCCCTTGGCGGGTTGCATCGCCCATGCGCCGGGAAGCGGCGGAGGCCAGCAGATTTTAGTTACGGTCACATCGACGCCAACGTCGCCAGCTTCTGTGTCCGTCAGTACGGCTAGCACACCGAGCACGGTGCAATACATCGCGACGGTAAGCGGTACCAGCAACCAAGCTGTGACTTGGAGTCTTGCTGCCTATTCAAACGTCACTACAGTGTGCACTGCTAGTGATACGGGACTCGGAACAATCGTAGTTACGGGCAGCAACACCATGACTTACACTGCCCCGCAAACAGTACCAGTAAGCCCATGCGGGATCGTTGTCACAGCAACATCGAACCAAGACAATGTCACCACCGGACAAGCGATCCTGAATGTGCATTCCTTGCAGCTAGTGATCACTGTTACGTCTTCGCCGGCGTCGCCCGCTTCCATACCTGCAAGCACGTCATCTACGCCCAGCACGGTGCAATACACCGCGACGGTGACCGGCACAACCAACCAAGCAGTGACTTGGAGTCTTGCCGCCTACTCAAACGCCAGTACACTGTGCACTGCTACTGGTGCGGGACTGGGAACATTCGTGAAAACCGGCAACAACTCCATGACCTACACTGCCCCGCAGACAGTGCCGGTGAGCCCATGCGGGATCGCTGTGACGGCAACATCGAACGAAGACAACGTCAGCACCGGGCAGGCACTCGTGAATGTGCATGTCTTTGTAACCGTTTCTCCCCTCACCGATACCATCGGACAGGGTGCCAACCTTCAGTACACTGGCACAGTAAACGGCGCTCCCGCGGGAAGCCAAGGTATAGTGTGGAGCGCGAGTTGTCCAACCTGTCAAAACGGGCAGACTGGTGGCGCATTCGACCCGAGCAACCCTGGGCTCTTTATTGCTCCCGGCTTGCAACAGGGCGTGACCACCGTGACTACAACAATTACGGCTGCGTCCAACCTTGACCCAAATCAATTCGCTACGGGCACCATGACGGTGCAAGAGTCCGACCCCTTAGGAACAGTCACCACGACGGGCAACGGGACAATTTCATGCCCCACCTTCGGTGGCGGACTGACTGGCGCCACCTGTTACCAGGTAAATGTCTCCTGTGACGGAATCGCCCCTTACTCTGTCTACCTCAAAGTCAATGCACCTACCGGAACTCCGTTGGGGACAGTGATCTTCGGAACCGGCACCGGCGGCAGTACGTTGTATGACTATGACTCGAGTTTCATTGTCGGAGCGTTCAATGGTGGCTTGAACGTTGTGCAAGGGGTTTTGAATCCCACTGTTGCGAATGCTGGTTACATCACCGTGCAAGTGTCCTTCGGCTCTCCGTTCAATTCCACGGGTACCGATAACGGATGGCTACAGGGGCCGGGGGGAGTTCGACGGTTGGCTTGTCGCTATGCGACGGTCGCCGATTGGATCTACAAGAACATCCACAATTCCAAAGCGAGTGCTCCGATGTGCGGCACGGGGAATAGCGGCGGCTCCGGAGCAATCGGCTACGCATTAACGGAATATAAGCTGGCTTCGGAGTTTGCGATGGTCGAACTAACGAGTGGACCCGTAATGACCCGCCTGCACCAAGGCTGCAATGTCTGCGGACAATACACGGGGTCTGACCCCTGCACTCAACTTCAGGAGAATATGTGTTACACCGTCTCGTCCGGCGGCTCGGATAGTTCAGCGGGGATCATCGACTCGGCATACCAGGCCCAGGGCCAAACCACGCCCACGCTGTGCACAGACGGAATCAATGGGATCAATACCAACTTCAATAGGTTTCTGTCGGATAGCATCGAGGACGACCCGGCGAATAGTGTTCCACTCCCGATTCCCAACCCCCCAACGAATGTAAACGTGGTGTTCGGGACCGACGATACTTCAAACGCCGTGCCCCAAGGATATGCATGGTGGGGCGGAGTCGGCCCTCAACCCCCTGCACCGACTTGCGTTCCTGTCACGCCACACGCAGTTCCATCCACTTCAGCGGGTGCCGCTCAGATCGTGACGGACATCCAAAAGATGTGCATCGTGCACTAGGTCCCGCTAACTAGCAAAGCCCGCCGAGAATATCGGCGGGCTTTGTTGTTAATGAACATGTTCAGCGCCAGGTCTCCCCCTGAGTTCTCACTGGCAGGTCGACAGCTTGAAGTTCGAGATCCGCGTGTCCCAGTCGATCGCGCTTCCCGTCTCGCTCACTTTGTAGTACTGGTTCACGTACCAGAACGTGCAGCCATCGATCGGATCCACGGTCATGCTGGTGTAATCGCCCCAGTGGCTGGAGTTTTCCTCGTCGCCAATTCCATTCTGGAGCGCAATCTCCACCGGCGCGGTCTTGCCCGGAAGACTCCAATACGCCGCCCGAATGCCTGGTTCGACCGCACTGCTCGACACGCTATAGCCCGCGGCGGCGTTGCCCACCTTGTCCTGCGCGATGCTGGGCATGAAGCGGTAGAGACTGTTGCCGTTGTTCACCGTACCGCTCTGATACAGGGTCGGGTTGCCGGCCCCACGCAGTTCGTACCATCGGATTCCCGTCTGCTGATTCGTGCCGGACGCCATCTGAACCGTGTGGCTGATCAAGAAGGATTGGTAAGTCCCGAAATTCCGGTAGCCCAGCCGTGGCATGAGGCGATCGCCCACCGAATCCACGTAAACGCCCGTGCTGCTGCTCGAAGGCTCGTTTACGCAAAATGTATTCGCCACCTGCGAAACGTCGTAGCATCCCGGTTCGTAGCTCGGAACAGTAATCTGCGACTTGGTGAAAGTGGACTTCGTCGGAGTCGTCCAGTTCACATGAAAATTCCACAAGTTCAGTTTCGTTGACGTCGTGGTCTTCCCGTCGTTGGGAGGATTCTGGATGCTCAGAAAATATTCATGGCGTCCGCTCGGCGGAGCGGTGGTGCCATCCACATCCGCGGGAATCAAGCTGTGCTTCAGATACAAGGTGCCGTTCAGTGGAATCGGATTGGGATCACTGAAACACTGCATGGTGCGCGCGGTTCCGCCGATCAGCATGTTCGCGCGGTCCAGCGCGCAAGCCACAACCCCAATGTTCATATATTGGTTATTCGTGTCCTGTAGAACAAAACTCACATAGTAACCGTCGATCCACGTGCCGAACTTCGGCCAGTCGGGCCAGTACACATTCCCGTGGGAGTTGGTTCCCAGCACCGAGTTCAGCGAAAATTGGTAGGTGAACCAGGCCAGCGTCGAGGAGCTGAGATCGTCCGTATTCGATATGGCGACGCAGTAGTAATACGTATTGCTGGCAGGAGTGCCGCGCCGAGCAATCACCCAGCGCGAAGCCAGCCGGTCAAATGTGATGATGCCGTCGCCCCCGCCCGCGCCGTAGCAATTCGTCATGTTGTTGTTCCGCCACGGCGTGTCCCCGTTCTGCGGGCTCGCCCACACCGGTGCGAATGATGTCTTGTCATACGCCTGGTAGAACGTGTTCACCCACTCCATGTACTGCTTCGTGCCCACGGCGCCGTTGGGATCGATGTCGTAACCCGGTCCGGATACTTGCGAGGCATCCATGCCTTCAAAAGACGAAACCGTTTGGCTCTGAACCGCGAAGGGCACAATAAGTGCGAGGACTGCCAGGATTGCCGTCTTAAAGCTCATAAGGTTTTTTCTCGATTTCTTGACAAATCCGTTTGACGAGTGACGGAAGGGGAAGGTGTTGCGATGAGGCTAGCATGAGTCCAGAGCTTGGCCTAGGAGACAAAAGACTCCGTGCGCGCGCGCACTCGAGTGTGCAAAAATTTTCATCATTGACATAGCCTTCGGTGAGTCCAAGAATAACTATACGATTCTGCCCGAAGTGATACGCGCCGTTATCCCCCCTTCGTTGTCGGCAATCGATCAAGACTGGGAAAGCTCTGTACGCAAGAGCGTTTCTTGTCTGCTAAGACTTCTCCTCCCCTGCTCGTGATCTGAAAATGGTTCGAAGCGCGGTGAATTCTGCGCGAGGTGGTTCCAAGGGGTGTCATTGAAAGGGGCACGCATGCGTTCTGACCGTCTCCCAGGAATAAGCGGCATTCTTGTTGTCGCGATATTGGCTGTCACCTCCGGCCTCGCCGCCCTGCCGCAGGCCGCTGCCCAGGTCAACGTGCTCACGAACAAGATGGATAACTCCCGCACGGGCCAGAACATCAGCGAGACCAAGCTCACGACGTCGAACGTGAATTCCAACATGTTCGGAAAACTGTTCGCCTTCAACGTCGACGGTTATGTGCAGGCGCAGCCGCTCTACATGTTCGCTCTCACCGTCAATGGCGTCGCGCATAACGTCGTTTTCGTCGCTACCCAGCATGACAGCGTCTTCGCGATTGATGCCAATACCGGCCTTCAACTCTGGCAAGCCAGCTTCATCAACCCGGCAGCAGGAATAACCACGGTCCCAGCGCAGGCTGAGGGTTGCAATAACGTGACCGGCTTCAACGAACTGGGCATCGTCAGCACTCCGGTCATCGATCCCACCACGGGAACTCTCTATGTAACCGCGAAAACCCAGGAGATCGTAGCGGGGAAATACACCTACGTCTACCGGTTGCACGCGTTGGATGTCACGACTGGTCTTGAGAAACTTGGCGGCCCGGTGCAGATCACCGGTCAGATCGGCAGCCTGACCTTTACGCCTCTCAATCAGATCCAGCGGCCTGGACTTCTACTATCAAATGGCACCCTCTACCTTGGATTTGGCTCGAATGGTTGCGACTTCAATGCACGCGGCTGGCTATTTGCCTACGGGGCCTCGAACCTGCAACAGATCGCGCAGATGACCACGCAGCCCGACAACAGCTATGGCAGCTCGATTTGGCAGGGTGGCGTTGGTCCAGCTGCCGACAGCGCCGGGAATGTGTTTTTGTCGACAGCCAACGGAGTCTACAACTACAGTTCCCAAGACTTCGGCGATAGCATCCTGAAATTGTCGCTGGGTACGAACACAATTTCGGTCGCGGATTATTTCACGCCCTTCGACCAGGCCAATATGGAGGCTACCGATACCGATCTGGGCTCCGGCGGTGTAACCCTTCTTCCGACTCAGGCGGGCAGTAACACTCCAAACTTGCTGGTCACTTCTGGCAAAGACGCCGACATCTATCTCATCAATCGGGACAATCTGGGCTTGTACAATCCCACCAACAATGACCAGATCCCCCAGTACCTACCCGCCGCGCTCAGCGGCGAATTGTTTGGCAGCCCGGTGTACTGGAACAACACGGTTTATTTTCTGGCTCACCAGGACTACCTGAAGGCATATTCCTTAAGCGTCAACAGCAGCAACAATAGCGTGCTCTCGCCAGTCGCCACAACCAGCGGAAAGCTTACGAACATCGGCTTTCCCGTGGTCTCGTCGAATGGAACCAGCAACGGCATCGTGTGGGTGGTGCGCAGCGTCAAGGGCGTCCAATTAATGTCCGCCTACGACGCGGTCCGCCTCCTTCTGCTCTATGATTCCGGCATGGCCGCGGGTGGTCGCGACTCACTCGGTGCGATCGGGCACTCTGCTACTCCCATCGTGGCCAACGGCAAAGTGTACGCGGGCACCCAGACGCAACTGGTCGCCTACGGCTTGTTCCCAGAGGTCAATCCAGTTACCGGCGGCGGACAGACAGGCTATGCGGGCACAACCTTGCCGATTCCCATCACAGTTCAAGCCCTCAATCCCTACACCGGGGCTCCCATCCCTGGTGTGACCGTAACCTTCGGGGATGGCGGCAAGAAGGGCACGTTCAGCAATCCGACTGCGGTCACCGACAGCAACGGCCACGCTTCGAGCACGTATAAGCTTCCGAACCTTCCCCAGACTCTCACCCTCACCGTGTCCAGTCCCGGCTATTCCTCAGCCACTTTCACCGAGCAAGACAACGTCGGACCCGTGGCCACCCTGTCTGTCGCATCAGGCTCGAAGCAAGTCGGAACCGTGGGAACCACTTTGCCCCTTCCCATTGTCATTCGAGCCAAGGATGCCGTCGGAAACCTTGTTCCTGGAGCAACCGTAGCCTTCACGGACGGCGTTGGCGGGACCTTCTCTCCGAACCCCGCGATCACCGATTCGACTGGGCAAGCCTCGACCTCTTACACGCTGCCGACGGTGGCCAAGTCCCTCACCGTCACTGCCTCGGTCGGTTTGGTCAAAACCACCGCCGCGGAGCAATCCAATCCCGGGCCCGCCACCGCGATGACCATCGTCCAGGGCAACAACCAGACCGCAGCCGTGAACACGAAGTTAGCGAAGGCCCTTATCGTTTCCATCACCGATCAATATCAGAATGGAATCTCCGGACTCACCGTGACCTTCACCGATAATGGCGCGGGCGGAACGTTCTCTACGACAGCTCCGATCACGAATAATCACGGACAGGCTTCAGTCACCTACACCACACCTGCGAACACGGGGACGGTGAACATCACGGCGACCTACTCGACTCTGCCTCCGGCTCAGTTCACCGAAACGGTGAATTAGGCGGATTGACGCGCGTGCGGCACGGTACTGGCTGAATTTGTTTGCCGCCGTCGCGTTTTAAGAACGGCTAGAACCCGCATCAATGCTGCTCCTTACTTTAGTCTCACGCGAGACATGTACTTCCGGCCCCCCCTAGTTAAGGCGTTCACCTTATTCCAACCTTTGGACGCATCCGCTATTCTCTACGCACTGCCACATCGTTATTGTTTGCTCGTGGTCTCGTTCACACGTCCCGGTGCTTGCTTTGCTCGGCACGCATGGTGTGAATTAGGCCTCTGTTTCATCTCTCTGGCCGAACACCCTCGGTTATCCGAGTCCTACCGTCACAGCGAGGCTCTGTCTTCACAATGCGACGATCTAACTCCGCTCTTTGCGGCCTGGCCGTAGTCCTTTTTTGCCTGTCCCACTTTTCTTTTGGCCAAGCCACTGTCAATGAAAGCCTCGAAACCGCATTCATTTACGTCGATGGCACGACCGGATCGGACTCGAATTCGGGCTCGCAGTCGAGCCCGCTGAAAACCATCGGCGCCGCCACGTCCATGGCGATGACCAACAATCACAACTCGATTGGCTCCCGCATCATCATCAATCCCGGAACCTACCGCGAGAGCATTTCCCTGAGTTACAGCAACAAAGACACTACCCTTCCCGTCACCATCGAGGCCGCCACGAACGGAACCGTCATTGTGAGCGGCGCCACGCTCTATACCGGGTGGGTCAAATATCCGACCAATACCAGCATCTACACCAACAGTTGGACCAACAACTGGGGAACCTGCGCTTCCATCGCGATCTGCCCGACTCAGCAGGAAATCATGATGCGGCAGGAACTGGTCGCCGTGAATGGCACGCTGCTGACGCAGGTTTTGTCACTCACGCAGATGGTGCAAGGCACGTTCTACGTCGATGAGGCGGGAGCGACGATCTACGTCTGGCCGGCTGCGGGAACCAATATGACGACAGCGACCGTGGACGTTGCCACTACGCCCACGATCTTGAAGATCTCCAGCAAGTCGAATATCGTGGTTCGCGGCTTGACGTTCCAGTTCGCCAATAGCTGCCACTTTACTCCGGCAGTGTTTGTTTCGGGATCTTCCACCAACATTCTGTTCGACTCCGACATCTTTCAGTGGAATAACGGCCAAGGTCTGAATATTTCTTATCCGACCACATACTTCACCGTTCAGAACAGCCTAGCCCAGCACAACGGCGACAGCGGCTTCCAGGAACAACAAACCAAGTACGGACTCTGGCAGTCCGACACCACCTCATACAACAACTGGCGTGGCGCCCAAGCCGGTTATTACGCCTGCAATACGTCAGGATTCCACGCCTCGCTGGTGCACGTCGATACCGTCAACAACCTCACCACAACGTTCAATCAGACCTACGGCATTCACTGGGATACCGACAATGCAAACATCACCAGCAGTGCCATCAATGCCACCGGCAATCAGATGACTGGAATCTTCCTCGAGAAAGACGAAGGCCCGATCTCCATTACCGGCAGCTACGTTTGCAACCAGACGTCTTCTACCGGAGTCGGCGGCATCGTCCTTCGCAACTCGGAAGCCGTATCCCTGATCAAGAGCGTGGTCTTGAACAACCTCACAGCCCAAATTATGGTGATCGGACAAGCCGGCGGCATCGAGGTTACCAACTGGGAGACGGGCGTCACCAACAATCTGGTCACCCAGAATTTCACCAACACTTCCAATGTGATTGAGGGAACGACCAGCACCCAGCAGGTTTTTCAAGACAGCTACCTCGTCGATGGAGACTGGACCACTTTCCAGGACACTCTGATCTCTTCTGGCAATACGTGGTGGAATGCCTACAATTCCACGACCCCCTTCGAAGTGCCCACCCCGAAAAAGAATTCCAAGACCGATTTCTCCGGTTGGCAGAGCGACACGCTCACCGATTCCACTTCAAGTTTCAAGGCTCCCCATAGCAATGCAGGATCAGCCTGCAACCTGACACCGGTCGGGACCGATTTCTGGTTCATGGTGGACCACTCTTCCCTGACCGTAAGCCCCGGAGGAGCGCCCGCAACCTATAACTTAACGCTAACCCCTCTCAACTTCAACGGAACGGTGAAGCTGACCTTGGATGGAATCTCGGAAGTGCACGGGCTCTCCGCCACCCTGAGCGCGAGTACCCTCACGATCTCCGGGACCTCGGCGCTGACCGTAACCGCCGGGTCCAACACAGCCCCCGGCACCTACTCCATCACGGTGATTGCCAACAGCGGTAGCATGACCCGCACCGTGACCGTACAACTCGTCGTGATCTAGAAGTGTGAGTTAGTAGAAAAGCGGCTCTGTCTTCTGCATCGAAGGAACCGACCTCACATTCCCCCGATGCAGAGAGCAAGGCCGTTCGTTTGCTCCGAATCAGTTCCCTTCCAGGCTCTCCCGGTGCCGACTCTCACAACAGCGCGCGCTCCGGGATGCGATAGAATCAACCACGCATCTGGAAATACGACGCAGAGTCGAGCCAGCCATGAAGCTGATTGGCGGCAACCCCGCCGGTTCAACTATAGCTTTTGGCATTACTAGAGTTGCGGGTGCCATTCAGCCCGCCCAGGAGCTGCCCCTTGGTGAAATTTCCTCAGGCGATCTTGCTGCTTTTGGTTTTCCTGGCATGCACTTCCGCGCAAGAGGACTTGTCCAAAAAGCCCACTCCGCCTCTGGGGAAACTCACCTCCGGTCACGACATGACCACTGCTCGTGGCGGTCACACGGCAACCTTCCTGCCCGACTTCACAATTCTGATTGCAGGTGGAAAGCAAGAGCGGGGTGCAGTCCTGGCGACCACAGAGATATACGATCCCACCACGGAGAGGTTCTCACCCGCGGGCAGAATGACTGTTCCCCGGGAAGGCCACATTGCCGCCGCCCTGTCCGACGGAAAAATCCTGATCGCCGGCGGCGTGAGCCAGGATGGAGTTCCGCTCTCGACCAGCGAGGACTACGATTTCGAAACTGGCAAGTTCACCGCCCGGGGAACCATGCACGCGCACCGCCTGCATGCAGTAGCAACTGTGCTCCGCGATGGCCGCGTTCTTGTGACCGGAGGCGAAGACGGTAGCCAACCGCTGGATTCCGCCGAGTTCTATGACGTGCTCACGGGCAAATGGACTCTGGTGGCGAAAATGGCCTCGCCACGCGCGAATCACAGCGGCACGCTTCTCTCCGACGGCCGCGTCCTGATCGCGGGCGGAACCGGCAGCCATCACGCAGCGCTCGCCACCGCAGAGATCTTCGACCCGAAGACGAATCGCTTCACCCCAACCGCCAGCCTGCACGCAGCCCGGTCCAGCCATACCGCCGCTCTCTTGGCCCAGGGTGCAGTTCTGATTGCAGGCGGCACTGGGACGAATCACACTCCTCTCGCCTCGGCCGAGATTTACAACCCTGCGACGAATTCCTTTTCCCCGGCGGGAACTCTCACCGAGCCGCGCTTTAAGCTTCCCGATTCCACTGCCTTGCTGGATGGCCGAGTCCTGGTCGTGGGCGGAGCAGCATCGGCTGAGATTTACGATCCGAAAAGCGCCTCGTTCCGCACTGCCGACGGACGCCTCGATACGCCCCGCTACTCTTCAGCGGCTCTGCAGTTGATGGACGGCACCACTCGCATCTTTGGCGGCTACGACTCCAAGGGCGTCAGCACCGCGAAAACTTGGATCTACCGTCCGAAGTAGCGCTGGCATCCTGCCGGCTGCCGTTAAAGGGTGCAGGTCGCTGCCGGCGACGGGACTGTAGCTCGCGTTAGACGCGGGCATCTTCCGCAGCAAAAGAAACGGGCCTTGGAGAAGTTCTCCAAGACCCGCAAATGGTTTGAGTCGGTGTAGCCCGGAACTAGTCCCCCGTACCGTTGAGGGTGACCTTCTGCGGCCCTGTAGGATCAGGATCGCCGATGCTAAAGGTTGCTGTGAAGGTTCCCACTGCCTGCGGCTTGAATACTATGCCGTACGTGCAGCTTGAGTTCGCCGCCACGCTCGTTCCGCAAGTGTTGGTCAGGATGCTCCAGTAGGGGGCCGTACCGCTGAAGCTGGTGCTGCTGATGGCCATCGCTGTCGACCCGGCATTCTGGAAGGTGATCGTCATCGGAGAACTAGTACCGCCCACCGTCGTGTTCGGAAAGTTCAACGTCGTTGGCGAAACCTTCACTGCGGTTCCGTTCCCGCTGATCAGCAGACCCTGCTTCACCAGCGTGAAGTTCCCGTAGTAGACCTGAGTGGTAGTTGCTCCGCCCGATGCCGTAGGACTGAAAAAGACCGTCGATGTACAGCTGGCAGCGGGCAATAGAGGTACCCCGTTGTTAATCGGGCACGTGGTCGTGAAGCTGAACTCGTTCTGGTTGACACCTTCCAGATCGAGGTTCGTGAAGTAGATGTCCACGCCACTCTTATTGGTAAACGTATCCGTCTTACCCGAGCTCTTCGTACCGATGAGCTGGTAGGTGGTGAAATTCATGGTGCGGGGCACCAGATAAATTGGAATGTTCCCCGTCCCAATCGTCTGGACCGCGATCACGCTGCCGTTCGACGCGGTAATCGTCATCTGGGCGTTCGCTGCTTCCGACGCGGTTGGTATGAAGGTCACCGAGATGGTGCAGGTCTTTCCGGCGGCTACGGTTGTGCCGCAGGTATTGGTCTGGGTGAAGTCGGTGTTGTAGGCGCCGATGAAAGCAATCGTGCCCACAGTGTAGGTCGTGGTGCCGTTGTTCTTCAACGTGGTGGTCTTGGTAACCTTGTAGGAGGCGCCCGAGGTTTGCGTGCCGTAGGCCAGCACACTCGGGGTCAGCGAGATTGTATTGTCCGTCAGCACCGAAACCGTGTTCGCCGTCGACGCAGCCACCGCGATGTCGAGCTTGCCGTTCCCGTTAAAATCGCCGATGGCCAAACCCGAAGGCCCGGCACTGGTGGGATACACGGCCTGTCCCTTAAACGTGCCGTCCCCGTTTCCGAGCAGAGTCGAAACTGTATTGTCGTTGAAGTTCGCGGTAACCAGATCCAACTTGCCGTCCCCGCTGATGTCCGCTGTGGCTATGACGACCGCATTGGCGCCAATCGTATATTCCTTGTGGTTTTGGAAGGTTCCATCCCCATTGCCCAACAGGACGGAGACCGCCTTGTTCGATGTGCCCACTGCCAGATCCAGTTTGCCATCGGCGTTGAAATCGCCAGCGGCCATGAGGATCGGTGAATTGCCGGCCGCGTAATTCACCGCCGCCTGGAAGGTCCCGTCGCCATTGCC